>DGSB01000074.1:20311-65426 GCA_002390045.1 Fibrobacter sp. UBA4373 | reverse complement strand
ATCACGCCGATTTCGTTCTGGTGGCAAAGGTCCACAAAGTGGCGGAATTCATCCGGCGAACCGAATCGGCTGGTCGGAGAATAGTAACCCGTGACCTGATAACCCCAAGATTCATCGAGCGGATGTTCCATGATCGGAAGGAATTCCACATGCGTATAGCCCATGTCCTTCAAGTACGGAATGAGCTTGTCGGCGAGTTCGTTCCAGGAGAGGAATCTATCCGGATTGGCCGGATCGCGTTCCCAGGAGCCTGCGTGGACTTCGTAAATGTTCATCGGGGCGCCGAAAACGCGGGTCGCGTAATGCGTGTCCATGTAGAGCTTGTCGTTCCACTCGTATCCGTCGAGGTGGGTGGTAACGCTCGCTGTTGCCGGGCGCATTTCGCTGAGCTTCGCTAGAGGGTCGGACTTGGTAATCAGTCGACCGTCCTGGGCGTGAATTTCGAAACGGTAGAGCTCGTTTTCGCCGAGATCCGGAATGAAGATTTCCCAAATGCCCGAAGATCCGATCATGCGCATCGGATGGCGGCGGCCGTCCCAGCTGTTGAAGTTGCCGACAACGGAAACGCTCTTGGCGTTCGGAGCCCAAACGGCGAACTGGACGCCGCTAAAGCCCTGATGACGCACGATGTTTGCACCGAGCTTCTTATAAAGTTCGTAATGCGTGCCGTTCTTGATCAGGTGGCAGTCGAAATCCGTGAGCACTGGAAGGAACGCATAAGGATCGACGACCGTATACTTGACGCCGTTTTCAAGCGTAATATGAAGCTTGTAGAAGAACGGCTGGAATTCCATGTCGAGAACGGCTTCGAAGAAACCGGTTGAACCGATTTTCACAAAATCAAAAAGGAGGGTCTTGGCGTCGTCTTCTTCGACTTTAGCCTTTTTGGTGGTCTTCTTGGTGGTTTTCGCCTTTGCCGTTTTAGCTGTCTTGGTTGCCTTGGCGGTCTTTGCCGTCTTGGCATTCTTCTTTTCGGCAGGCTTTTTACCGACTTGGACTTCTTCTGCCGGTTCTTCAACGTTAGCTTGACCGTAGATGATTTCTGGTTCTACCGATTCACCGCTGATCGAGGCTGCTCCCGGCAGATATACGCGAATCACCGTCTTTAAGCCGCGGTCCGTTTGAAGCCCGTGGATACCAAGGATCGAAAAAGGATCACTGCAATTGAAATCCCAGATGGAGCGCATCTGGTCATAAGTCATAGTTGTATTATTCTGAATTTCCATCAAAACACCCATGTTATAAGTTCTTTGTAAAATTACCTTAAATTTCAAAATTCGTGAAGAATGTTTTTAAAAATACCTTACAAAAATCTTACGAATGCGGTGGGTGGAATATTGTCTAAATTTATGGGGTGAAAAACTTCGTTTGCGCCTTACGCCTTTTAGGCTCTTTGCGATTTGGCATGATTCTCTTCATCGCCATGTTTGCGCTGATTTTTTGGGGGACACTTTTTGAGGCGAAAGCGGGCGTGGAATTAGGGGCGGCGCGCTTTTTTGATGCCTGGTGGATTTTTGTCGCTGGCGTTTTTCCGTTCCCCGCGCTTAAAACGCTCGCGGTCCTGCTTTTTTTGAATGTGCTTTGCACCTGCATTTTCCGAATTCCGCATACGTGGAAAAAGCTCGGGATGCTGCTTGTGCATTTGTCCATTTTGGTCTTGATTGCCGGAAGCTTTGCGGGATCCCTGTACAAGGAATCGTTTCAAGCGTTTGGACTTGAAGGGGGAGTTGTGCAGATAGACTCCACGGAAAACGCGTTCTTTAAAATTTTGGACGCGGATTCTGCCGGATGTACGATTGTCCGAGGAGTCGAAGCGGATACGGTGAGCCTCGGATGGAATATGCCACAAAAAATAGGCGGTTATACGCTTTACTTTGGGGAGTTTTTCCCGATGACGCCGACAAAGAACGTGGTGCGTTTTGGGGTAAAACGCGATCCGTTTGCTTTTGTACCGTATCTTTTCTCGGGGCTATTGCTGTTGGGTTTTGCTTGGCATTTGATTAGCCTGCTCGGAGGTCGAAAAAAATGATTTTCCGAAGCCTTCTTTTTTGGGGGATGATTCTGTTGAATGCCCAAGCCTTTGCGGCCCAAACTTTTGAGTTCCCGGAATTTGTGAATTTTGAAGGGCGCTTTCGGCCTTTGAATTCGATGGAAAATGCGGTGGCGAATTCTCTTTGCGAAAAGAAAAAGTGTGCTGGGCTTAAACCGGCAATTCTTGTGCAGCGCATTCGTGAAGGTTCTGCGGATTCCATTGAGGTGTTCCGCATTCACCGCGCAACGACCGTCGACATTTTGCATCTCGATCCTTCGCGACGAACCTTTAAGCGCCAAGAATTTGAACCGACCCGTTCGCTGCTTAGGCAATATGCGGAGCGGGAAGATTCCCGGGAGCAGACGCTAGAGCTTGTTCGCTTGAATTCGGCGCTCGACCTGTACGATTCCATTCGGAGTGAATCCTTTTGGAAACAAATTTCTGTAACGCCGCAGGAACTTACTTCGGCTTCTTTGAGAAAGCTGAACGCGGAACGCGCTTATTTAAACGTGAATTTGCCGTTTTTTACGTGGATACTTGCTTGTATTGCATTTGTCTTTTCGCTGCTGGCGGTTTGGAAAGAACGCCTGTTTTGGAAACCCGCTCTTGGAATGCAGTCTCTGGTGGCGCTCAGTTCGGTTGCGATTTTTATTTGGCGTGGTCTTGCCGAGCGTCGTTTGCCGTTGACTTCGCTTTATGAAATGCTTCTCGCTTTGGTTCTCGGCATTTCGCTTTTTGCAATTGTGCTTTCGGCGAAGCTTCGGCTTCGGGCTTTTTTTGCCTGCGCTTCGGGAATGTGCCTTGCGTTGTTCCTGGTGATGCGCTCGGCACTTTCGGGGGATTCTTTTGGTTCGGTTTCGATGGTTTTGGACTCTCCTTTTTGGCTTTCGTTGCATGTGTTTACGATTGCTTCGGGATTTTGTGTTTTGATTCTTGCGAGCCTGTTTGCACACGTGATGCTTGCGTTCAGGGCTTTGAAAAAAGAATCCCCTGCGGAAATGCCTAAAATCTTGTTTGGAATGCTTGGAGTTGGCTTTGCAATTTCGGCATTGGGAACCTTGCTTGGAGGCTTTTGGGCGGATGTCGCGTGGGGACGCTTTTGGGGATGGGATCCAAAGGAAAATGGAGCGCTTCTTGTGCTTTTGTGGGTGCTGATCGTGATGCATTTGAAAGCGGGGAAACTCGCGTCTTGGAAAACGCTGGAAGTGCTTTCGGCATTGCTTTCGGTCGTTATCGCCTTTTGCCTTTTTGGGGTGAATTTGTTAGGAGTCGGCTTGCACAGTTATGGGTATTCTCCCCATTTGCTTGTGGCTTTTATATCCTTTGTCGTTTTTGATATGGGGATGGTTTCTGCTTTGGCTTTTCTTTCGAGAAATGGACGATAGCGGTGTGGAATGACCCGACGATTTACGCGTTCGGGCTTTGATTGCTATTTTTGGGAATATGATTCTGAAATGGGAAACTCTTCTTTCTGCAACGCGTTACGGGCATCCGGCGAGCCGGGATCCGAACCGTTCCAATTTTCACCGCGACTTTGACCGTATTGTTTTTTCGACCGCATTCCGTCGCCTGGGCCGTAAAACCCAGGTTCATCCGTTTTCGGTCAATGACCATGTGCACAGCCGCTTGACGCATTCGCTCGAAGTTTCGAGCGTGGCGAGAAGCCTTGCGATTGCGGTTTTTAACGAAATGCCGAAAGAGTTCCCTAAGAATTTCAATGCGTCGCTCCTGGGAACGATCGCCCAGTCCGCGGCTCTTGCGCATGACATTGGAAACCCGCCGTTTGGCCATGCGGGTGAAGCGGCTATCCGCGATTGGTTCCGCAAAAATCGCGAATCCGCTCCGCTGAAAGATTTTTCCGATCGGGAAATGAAAGACTTTGAGAATTTTGAAGGCAACGCTCAGGGAGTGCGCATTCTTTCAAAGCTCGAATATCATTTTTTGGACGGAGGCATGCGTCTCACGTTCCCGACCGTTTCTTCGATGATGAAATATCCTCGGCTTGCCTGCTACGGCATTCCGACAAGTCTTTTCCAGACCGAAGCGGAAGATTACCGCGAAATGGCGAATGTTCTTGGAATTCCGGAAATCAGCAACGGAATTTGGATGCGCCATCCGCTGAGCTATCTCGTGGAAGCGGCGGACGATATCTGCTACTGCATTTTGGATGTGGAAGATGCTATTGAACTTGGCATCTTGCAGTTTGCCGATGTGCGGAACATGTTTGAATACCTTTGCGGTCCGGAAGTCGATATTGACAAGGAATATAATGAAAATGGCCAGAACTTCCGCGACTTCCTTTCGAGCGTGCGCGGTCTTGCCATTCAGAACTTGATCGATGCCGTGGTCCGCGCCTTCATCATCCATTATGAAGACATCATGAATGGGGAATTGAAAGGATCGCTTCTCGATTGGGCCGATGCGGACGCTGTTGACGGCATTCGCGTGGCTAAACGATTGGGCCGGGAACGCATTTATCCGGACCGTCGAAAAACGGAATTGGAAGTGGGTAGTTACACGACGCTCAGCACGGTGCTCGATGCTTTTGTCAGCGGTGTTTACGAATTCCGCAAGTATGGCGAGTCGTCTTACCGCGCTTCGCGTATTGTGCGCTTGATCGGTCAAGCAAAAATCGGACAGTCCGTGACGCAGCTCGAAGCCTATCATCAGGTGTTAGATTTTGTCAGCGGCATGACGGACAACTATGCGTCTTATTTGGCGCGCCAAATCAGCGGTCTTGCACAATGATTTTCTCAAATGATGCGGATCGCATTTGGCTCTTTGATTACGATTTAACGCTTTACGGTGAATCGGAACGTGAAGTTTTGAATTCGCTGGATCGACGTATTGCGCTGTACGTGCAGCAGATTGCCGGCGTGGATTATGACCATGCCCAGGAAATCCGCAAACGTTATTGGAAAGAATACGGTACGACTTTGGCAGGGCTTCGCGCCGTATACGGAGCGACTCCGGACGACTTCTTCGATTTTATCCATCAGCCCGAAACTCTGGTTTACCCGAGTGCCGCTCCGCAAAAGCGGGCCTTGCTCGAAATTCTCAAAGGACCGAAGTTTATCTTTACCAATGGACGTTCTGATTGGAGCCGAAAGGGTTCTTTGCAAATGGGAATCCTGGACTGCTTTGAACGTATCGTCGGGCTTGAAGATATGAACTGGGACGGAAAGCCCCAGGTGAACGCGTACGAAATCATGGAACAGGTTCTGGAATCGAAGGGAATATGGAAAAAAGGCGATGATCCGTCGAGAATCATCCTTTTGGAAGATTCCCTGCATAATTTGAAACCTGCGCATGACCGCGGGTGGAAAACCATTTGGGTCAACCCGAAATCGGAAGAAGACGGATCCTTTACCGATTTAAGAATTCCGAACTTACTCGATTTATCGAAATGGCTCGGCTGAACTTCAATTTTATAGATTAGACGTTATGCTTCAGGAAATGCTTTCCCTCGATTTTATGCAAAACGCCTTTATCGCAGCGTTTCTCGTTGCGATTGCATGCGGCGTGATGGGCTCCTATGTCGTGGTGAACAAGATTGCAGGAACTGCGGGTGGTGTTGCTCATGCTTCGTTTGGCGGTATAGGACTCGCTTGTTTTTGTGGATTTTCACCGATGCTCGGAGCTCTTGGAATGGCGCTTGCTTGTGCATTTGTCATGGGATACTTGACCTGGATCGATCGCGACCGTTCCGATACGCTGATCAATGTCATTTGGGCAGCGGGAATGGCTGCTGGCGTGATCCTTACGGATTTGACTCCCGGATATAGCGGGGATTTGACGAGCTTTCTTTTCGGGAGCATTTTGACGGTTCCTAGAGAGCTTTTGCTCGGCATGACCGTCTTGACGGCTGGAATCCTTGGTGTGTCTGCGTTTTTCTTTAAGCCTTTCCTTGCCATTTCGCATGATCCGGAATTTGCACGTGTCCGGGGCGTTCCTGTTTTGCGCCTTTACATGCTTTTGATGGCGATGATCGCGTGCACGGTCGTGATGGCGGTGCAAACGGTAGGGCTTATTCTTGTGATTGCCCTGTTGACGATTCCTGCATATGTGGCGGAAAGCCATTCCGATAATTTAAAGCAGATGATGCTTCTTTCTTGCGTTTTTTCTGTTGTGCTTTCGATGGCCGGGCTTTTTGTGGCTTATGCGTTAAACTTTACCGTGGGACCGATGATCATTCTCTTCAGCGTTCTTTTGTACGTGTTGAACTGGGGAATTCAAAAGCTCCGTGGTGCAAACTGACTTGAGGAAAATCCAATGCGAATCTTGACCGTAATGCTCTTTTTCTTGGGAACGCTTTCTGCTTTTGCTGCAACGCATTCGCTTTTTAACAATCCGGATATTACGACGGAATATTCGGCGCTTTTGCAAGAAAAAAATGCGCGCAACGATTCGTTGCTCCCTGCATTGGATGGCGACAAGGCTTTTGCCGAACTCCTCCGGCAGAATCCAAATTTTTGGAGCCTCGAACGCCTGGATCAAGAAGGGGAAATGCTGACAAAGCTGAAAGCGAAAATCGTGTATATTGACGGTATTCGCGAAGAAGCCTATTGCAAGCTCGATAAAAACTCTTCGCAGGCTGGGGAATGGAATCTGGAAATTGGCGTGGACTTTGTGAGTGCCGCGTCGAATACCGTGGGCATTCATGTTCAGCAGTGCTTGAACATGGTGCGTGACGAACTCGGCTATCTGGTGAAAAAAGACGGCAAGGTCATAGCCGTTCCTCCGCGTAAGGTGATGGAAAAGATCAAGAAGGTCGAAATCCCGATGGCGGTGGATATCGATTTGCAACAAAAGCTTTTGGCCGCCCACGAAGAAGTGAACCGCACGGGGAACTGCCCCAAGGGAATTGAAAGCTACATCATTTTGCGCGACGTCTGGGATCAGGTGAAAAACGAAAAAATGGATATCGTCACGATCAATGACAAACTGAATTCCAAAGTGAACGGCGGGCATAGCATCAAGACATGTGCCTTTAGTACGGAATGGAACAAGCGTTATCAGGGAAACGCTTCGTTTGAATGCGATATCGACAAGGAAATCTGCGATTATGAAGATTCGGACGATGGAAAAACGAGCTGGGTCTGGAATTTTGACGAAAACCGCTTTGAATATAAGCGGAAAAAGTTCCTTTTTATTCCTTACGGTTCTAAAAGCGTACACGACGGCGGAACGATGATGGACTTGCGTCTGATCCGTCTTTCGACGACTCTCTTCTTGGAAGGCTTTTTGAACGAAAAAGGGGAACCGATTACTCTTGGACTGATTATTTTGCCAAATGAAAAAGAAGAATACGAAGAATATGACGATTCGGACGAAGACGAATACGAATATGAAGAGTAAAAAAAGCCTTGTAAAGCTTTTTGAACGTTCCCGAAATTATTTTTCCGTATTTTAAGCTTATATTTAAAGAAAAATTTTGGATTATCTTTGCGAGGAAACTATGAAAAAATTCGCTTTGACGACGCTTGCCTTGGCAGCAGCCGCTTTCGCGGGTGAAAGCTTTGGTGGTATCGGTGTCACGATTTATGCGGTTAAAGACGGAGTCCTGATTTCGGATGTGATTCCGGGTTCTCCTGCCGCTTCTGCAGGTCTTGAATCGAACGATCGTATTGTTGCCGTCGATGGGGTTTCGCTTGCAGGTAACGATATCGAGGCTTCCAAAAATGTGCTCCGTGGAACGGTAGGGAAGCCGATGGAACTCTCCGTTCTTCGCGAAAAGGAATCTTTTACGGTGACGCTTCGCCGAGCAAATATTTCGGTGAACGACATTGACGCTTCCAAGGTAGAAGCCTGGTATGGCGAAAATCAGAACCGTTATTCTTCGGAAGAAATCGCGGAAGTCGCTTCCCAGGATCTTTCCAAGAACCAGAAGCTTCTTTCGGTGATGCAGCACGGTCATGTGGTAAAGTCGGAAGCGACGGTCTCTTCGGCGGACCTTTCCATGGTCTCCGTGGAAACGGCTGAAGAAGTGATGCCTCAGGTGAAGAACCGCAAGGTTCGTGCGGCAGGCAATTTGGATGCCTTCGACCGTGAACAGGTAACGATTCATCTGCGTGCAGAAGGTTCTACCGTGGTGCGCATTGTGAATGCAAATGGTGAAGTTGCCGCACGTCTTTTAAAAGAAGATGCGAAGGCCGGTGCGCAGACCCTTGCATGGGATGGCAAGAATGCTCCTGCTGGCCGTTACATTGTTCACATTGAACAGAACGGAGCGGCTTCCGCAGTGACGACGGAACTTCGTTAAGGACGTTCTAATCGAATTTAGAAGAGGCTCCCGGTTAAACGGGAGCCTTTCCTTTTCTATAATTGCCGTGTGATGTTCAACACGTTTAAGCAGAGGATTCTAAAGTGCTTGTTTTTACTGGCACTCTTTGTCTCGTCCTTTGCCTATGCGCAAGAAATGACGAAGATCGATTTGCCCGATCGGCCTGATCCTGCGGATTCCACCGAAACGGATTCGACGGATGGCGATTGGTTCGGTTCTTCGAGTGATACCACGAAAACGGATACGGTGGAATACCATGCAGTGGACTTGCAGTATGACGTGGAAACTTCCACTTTCAATTTGAACAATAAGGCTCAACTCAAGTACCGTACGGCGACTCTCGATGCGGATACGGTTCTTTTTAATCAAAAGGACCAGGTCTTGCAGGCGAGCGGGGATCCCGTTTTGCGAGAAACGAAAAATCCGTCGCTAGCTGGTTACCGCATGAAGTACAATATGAAGTCCCGGGTGGGTGAAATTTATTACGCGACGACCTTCCAGGACAACAACCAGCTGAACGGAATGGAAGTTCGGCGTCTCCCGGACTCGAGACTCTTGATTGCCCGAGGTGACTTCAGTACCTGCGACGATACGACGCACCAGCACTATTATTTTTATGGAAGACGCATGGTGGTGAAGCCGAAGGAAAGCGTGACGGCGAGACCTGTCGTGTTGAATATTGCGGATGTTCCGGTGGCGGTGCTTCCGATGATCGTGGCGCCGCTCAAGAGCGGAAGACGTTCCGGTCTTTTGACGCCTAAGTTCGGCGGTGACCAGGTTCAGGGTTTTTACATCAAGAATGTGGGCTTTTACTACGCGCCGAACGATTACTGGGATGCGACGACTTCGGGCGACGTGATTGAAGGATCCTCGGCGAATTTTGAAAAGACGACTCTTTCGGAATCGGTCCGTTATAAATGGCGTTACCATTTGGACGGAAATATTTCGTACACGAGTTATCTGAAACAGTTTGATTTCGCAAACAGCGGTTACGATATCAAGTTCAACCACAATCAGAATTTGACGCCCGACGGAAAGCACACCCTTTCGGGAACAGGTTCTTTTGTCTCGGACCAGAGCGTTCGCCAGGATAACGGTACCGATGCGGAAACGATCTTGGACCAGCAGGCCAACGCCCAGATGACGTATTCGGGCAAGTTCGGAACGAATAAAAGCCTGACCGTTAAAGTCTTGCAGAATTACAATTTGACGACCGGTTACAAGGAACGCCAGATTCCCGACATCCAGTACCGCATGAGCGGCCAGCTTTTTGACTTTGAAGAAGATGACGACGAAGTGGCGTCGGAAGAATCTTGGCTCGACAAGTTCAACTATTCATTTACGAATAGATTTAATTTGTATGAAGTCATTGCTGCGGATACGGTTCGGGATATTGACACCGCAGCTTGGTATACGGGTTACACGGGAACGTATTCTGTGGATTATTCCGCTTCGCTTTTTGACGTGATCAACTTGACGCCGAAGGCGACGTTTACAGGCATGTGGACGGGGAACCGCTGGATTAATCCGGAGGATTCGGCAAAGTACCGCAAACAGCGCAGCGGTTGGAATCCTGAAAACGATGAATATGGTGAATTCTTTTACAACCACAATTACAGCTTGACCGCGGATACCAAACTGTACGGAATTTGGATGCCAAATATTGGACGCTTTACCGGTGTACGTCATGTGCTGTCTCCGAGCATTTCTTACACCTATGCGCCGGAACTCGATACGAACAAGTACTTTGTGAAGCATCCGCTTCTCGGTCAGACGCCGTACCAGATTGAACAAAAGTCGGTTGGATTTTCTATTTCGAACGACTTCGATATTAAGTATTTGAAAACGCTGGGGCAGAAGAAAGCTTCGGAAGACGGCAAGGATACAACGGAAACCGAAGATACCTACGGTACTCGCCGCCTGGTTACGACATCGCATTCGACGTCTTACAACTTTGCCGCGGATTCGCTTCACTGGTCGGACATTAGTTCAAGCTTTGGATTCCAGGTGCTTCCGAATTACATGTTCACCATTCGCACGCGTCACAGTGTTTATCACAAGTATGAAGAAGACCCGAATAAGGTTCGGTTCCCGGAACTGACTTACTGGGCTTATGATCTTTCTAAAACGTTCAGCTGGTCGGGTGACTTTAATTCTGGGCTTGCTTCGCAGATGGGAAAATACCAGAAGGATTCTTGGTCGGCGAGCCTCGATTACCGTTATTCGTTCTCAAGCACGCGTGTGGGTAAAAAGGTTTTCAAGGACAACATATCCCATTCTACGGGAATTTCGGCATCCTTGCATCCGACGCCGAATTGGTCCATGACCTATTCGACGCGTTACAGCTATACGGAAGGCCGTTTTGCCACGCATGAATTTACCTTTGATAGAACGTTGCATTGTTGGAAGCTCAACTTCACCTGGACTCCGACGGGGCCTGCGGCGGGCTGGAGCTTTACCGTGTACGTGAAGGACTTGCCGGATATCAAGCTGAACGCTTCAAGTACTGAAGATAATTAATTTGTATTGAATGGGGTGCGGATGACGCAAGCGGAACTTGTCAAGCGTTTGCTTACGGAACAGGATTTGAAGTACCGTGAATTCCACACGGCGTTGCTCCCGGGCATTGACAAAAAGACTTTTATTGGGGTTCGCGTTCCGACGCTTCGAAAACTCGCCCAGGAGTTTGTAAAAAATGCTTCGCCTGCGGAAGTGGAAAAATTTCTGAAGCATCTTCCGCATCGGTACTATGAAGAAAATCAGATCCACCTGTTTATTGTGGAAAAAATCCGCAACTTTGAAAGTTGCTTGCAGCAGGTAGAAGCTTTTTTGCCGTATGTCGATAACTGGGCGGTCTGCGACGGGAAATCTCCCAAGGCGCTGTTAAAGGATCCTGACCGTTTCCAAACGAAGATTTTGGAATGGTTGAAATCTGAAAAGGCTTACACGGTGCGCTTTGGCGTGAACATGTTGATGGCGTTCTTTTTAGACGAACGCTTTGACAAAAAATATTTGAAATGTGTGGCGGCAGTCGATGAAAACCGCTTTGAAGGCGCGGACCGTTATTATGTTCAGATGGTCGTCGCCTGGTACTTCGCCACGGCGCTTGCGAAACAGTGGGACGCTACGCTGCCTTATATTCAAAAGAAAAAACTTTCGCCGTGGATTCATGCGAAGACGATTCAGAAGGCTTGTGAAAGTTACCGCATGACGGTAGAAGAGAAAACGCTTTTGCGAACGTACAAATCCTTCGCGAAAGCGTCGGAAGACCGGTGAATATGGACGGTTTGCACGGGTTCTTCATAGAATCGGATACTCGTTTTTTCTAGGAAATTCTAGATTTAGAGTAACTATGAAAGTCATTTTACCTGTTGCCGGAACTGGCACGCGGCTTCGACCATTCACTTTGTCTTTGCCAAAGTGTCTTCTTCCTATTGCCGGAAAAACGTTGATAGATCATATCATCGCTTCCTATTCTGCGCTTCCTGTGTCAGAACAGATTTTCATTACTGGGTATAAGGGGGAGCTTGTAGAAGATTTTATTCATCAGAGAGGTTTCAAGAATGCTCGCGCAGTGCGCCAGCGCAATCCCCAAGGACTTGGGGAGGCGATTTCTCTCTGCTTGCCGTATCTGACGGATGATGAACCTGTTTTGATTATTTTAGGAGATACGCTTTTCGATGCCGACCTTTCGTTCCTCAAGACAGAAAAGGAAAATGTCTTGATGACACGAGAAGTGGAGGATCCTCGTCGATTCGGCGTAGCTGTGACCGATGCTTCGGGATATATCACCAAGTTGGTCGAAAAACCGCAAACCTTTGTTTCGAATGAGGCCTTGGTCGGTATCTACTACATTACCGATGTGGCCGCTTTGCGTGCATCTCTGGAAAGGTTGATTCGCGAAGATATCCGCACGCGTAATGAATATCAGCTGACGGATGCCTTGCAGATGATGGTAGAATCGGGTGCCAAGTTCCGCACGGCTCCGATTCGCTCCTGGCTCGACTGTGGAACGGCGGAAACCTTCCTCCAGACCAATGCGAAAATCCTTTCTGGTCTTGAAGCGCAAGACGTTTCTCGTTTCCAGGGAAGTACCATTATTCAGCCTTGCCATATTGCGGATACCGCAGTCGTTCGAAATTCTGTTGTAGGACCGAATGTCTCGGTCGGACCGGAGGTGGTCATCGAAAATTCGAAGATCGTGGACTCGGTGATATCGGAACGCACAATCCTAGTCGATTCCGAGATTTCTCATTCGATCTTTGGCGGTGATTCCGAAGTCAAGGGATTCAAGGGATCGCTCTTGTTGGGCGACCATTCCAAAGTGATTTCGGAGGTTTTGTGAGAACTTTTGTTTTGGCTAGCGGATCCCCGCGCCGGTCGGACATCCTCACTCAGTTGAAGGTACCTTTCCGAGTGGAAAAGTCAAATTTTATCGAAGACGGAGAAGGTCTTAAGCCGAAAGATCGCCCGCAGAAGTTTGCGGAAGGAAAGGCTTTGGAAGTTTCGAAACGTTTTCCGGATGAATTCGTTCTCGGGTTCGATACGCTTGTTCTCATGGACGGCAAGGCTCTTGGAAAACCGAAGGATGCTGCGGAAGCTCTTTCGATGCTCAAGCTCTTGAATGGCAGCCGTCATAAGGTGATTACGGGCGTGGCCATTGCGCATAACGGAAAAATTGTGGAATCTTCAAAGGAAGTCACGGATGTGATTTTCCGTCATAGCAGCGCCGAAACTTTGAAGCGCTATGTGGATTCCGGAGAACCGATGGACAAGGCCGGAGCCTATGCAATTCAAGGCTTGGGAGCGTGTCTTGTCAAATCGGTGCAAGGCTGTTTTTATAATGTTGTCGGTCTTCCTGTCGCGAAGACCCTGGATTTGATTGATCATTTAGGAGAGTAAAATGTCTGACTTTGTGGAAGAAAAGGCTTCGAACGAAAGACTTGGGGATTACCTCAAAAGAGTCCGTGAAACCAAGGGAATTTCTCTCGATGAACTTTCTTTAAAGACGCACATTTCTTTGGAACATTTGGCCGAAATCGAAGCGGGTGAATGGAATAAATTCCCGGTAGAAGCCTATGTCCGCGGATATCTGAATTCGATCGCGGTGACGCTCGGCTTGGACATGCCAAAGATTCTGGAATATTATTCCAAGGAAGTCGGTTCTTCTTATTCTCAGGAATTTTTGGCTCCGTCTGCGGTATCTTCTGTTACGGAATCCTTTGCCGGTGGAAAGCTGGGTTCAAATAAAAGCAGCTTGAAAACGGTTTTGATCGTCGTTCTTGTGCTCGCTTTGGCATTCTTTGCCGGGGTAAAGTTCTTGAACAAGACTTCGATGGATTCTAAAATTCAGAATCCGACTCCGGCGCCTGTCCAAACGACAGCGGCCGTGGAAGACGATACGACTTCTTTTGATGCAACAGTGCCGGATGGCGCAGAAAACGTTCCTCCGGAATCGGTAAGCGTTGCCGTCGATTCTTCTGCGATGAAGGCCGCTCTCGATAGCGCCAAAAAGGATTCTGCGAAGGGAAGCTCCGCGACCATCTTTATCACGTCTTCTGCATCCCAAGAAAAGCCAGAGACAGAAATTGTCCCGGATGCATCGGGAAAGGTCCGCGTGACGATTGTCGGTAAAGATTCCGTGACTTCGTGGGTGGGCATCTACCGCAGCTTGAACGACAACAAGGTTCTCCGCGAAGGGAACATCGTAACAAGACATTCCAAGATCAGCTATGCGTATAACGATACGCTTTGCGTTGTCGTCGGAAATCCGGATGCTGTCAGCAAGTTCTACGTTAACGATAAAGAAACGGTTCTTCCGGTTCGCAAGGGCTATGCAAGCCGATTCTGCATTGCTCCGAATGGCAAGTTTACGAGGAGATAGGCGATGAGAGAAGCAAGTATTGTCCGCAACACCAGTGAAACGCAAATCAAGCTTTCGCTGAACTTGGACGAAGCCTCCCGCGGAAAAATCGACACCGGTTCGGGCTTTCTCAATCATATGCTCGATCTTTTCCAGGTGCACGGCGGCTTTACGTTGAACGTGGAATGCCATGGGGACACCTATGTGGACATGCACCATTCGATTGAAGACATTGCCATTTGCCTTGGCGAAGCTTTTGTGAAGTGCCTTGGCGACAAAAAGGGCATTGAACGTTACGGCTTTTACTTTGTTCCGATGGACGAAGCTCTTGCACGTGTGTGTCTGGATTTTTCGAACCGCATCGGTTTTGTTTGGAATGCAAAGCTTCCGAATTCGACGGTCGGTGCCGAAAACATGCCGGTGAGTTTGTATGAACACTTCTTCAAGTCCTTGGCAGAAAATGCCCGTATGAACTTGCATGTGGAACTCTTTTACGGCTCGGACAATCACCACTGTCTTGAAGCAATTTTCAAGGCGTTCGCCCGTGCAACGGCCATGGCCGTCGCTCCGTCGCGCAATGTGAAAGGCGTGCCGAGTTCCAAGGGAACTCTTTAAGTTTTATCCTTAAAATGTGAAAAAGTCCGGGCCGTCGGCTCGGACTTTTTTGCTTTACATTTCGAACAAATTAAAGTTTTGGAATACGGACGTTTTCCCCGCCGTTTAAATGCTCGAGCTTGACCCCCGGGTTTACCGACTGCAGGGCGGAAAGCGTGTAAAAACGGGGAAGCTTGGAAGCATCCATTCCGTAGGCGCGAGAAAGCAGTACGAAAAGATCTTCGCCGGCCTTTGCGGTGACAGTCCTGTATTTTGCCGCGTTTGTCGGGTCGGACTGCATGGCGCTGAGGGCGTTCATGAAATTGTCTGCAAAATGTTCCGCATTTTTCGAAGCCTTGGCCTGCTTGGCTTTGGGTTCTTGACCGGCAGGGTTGGTCTGCTTTACTTGCTTCTTTTGCCCAGGCAGGGAAATGGTGGGAATCGCTCCGGAATAGATGGTCAGCTCGGTCCGTTCGCTATCGGCATTCGGCTTTAAAGGTTCTGCCTTGAGGATGGAGTCCAGTTCGGCGATGTAGACGCTATCGGGCCAGGATTCAAGAAAATATTTCTGGTTAATTTTTAGGCGTTCCTCGGTATTGTCGTTTTGCCCGCTACAGGCCGAGAAAAGGGCTATCGAGGAACAAAGTGCGAAAATCGCGATGTTTTTTTTCGATTTCATGCTACAAAAATACTATTTGCGAATTGCCAAAATGGAAAAATTCATCTAGATTTGGGTCACCTAACGTTTATAAGTAGGATTAACACAATGAAAAATGGTATTCATCCCGATTACAATCCGGTCGTGTTCGTTGATGCGAATACGGGTAAAGAGTTCATCACCCGCTCCACGAAGTCGTCTGCCGAAAAGAAAGTGATCGATGGTGTCGAATATGGCGTGGTTACTTTGGAAATCACGAGCGACACTCATCCGTTCTGGACTGGCAAACAGCACCGCGTGGATACCGCTGGTCGTATTGATCAGTTCAACAAGCGTTTCGCTGGTGATGGTAAGTTGAACATTGCTGGTGCAAAGCGCAAGACGCGTCGCGTTGCCAAGAAGAGCGAAGAAGCGGAAGAAAACTAATCCTACTTCTTAAAGACTTTTCAAAAAGAGCTTCCTAGATTTGGGAAGCTTTTTTTGTATCTACTTTTAAGATGATGAAGCCCTCCCATATATCCCTAATCTTTATCCTTTGGCTGCTTGCGAATGGCTTTGCCGCCGAGCCTGCGGTGGGGATTTGCCCGGAAGGGAAGAATGTCCTGGATATTCGATTTTCGGGTTTAGACGATACCAAACCGCATGTGGTGGAACGGGAACTGTTGAACGCTTCTGGCCGGCCGTTTTCGAACGAAAACTATCGGCTTGAAAAATTAAAGCTCGAAAGCTTGGACCTTTTTTCCGACATATCGTTAATTTGTACGGAATCCGGGGAGGGGGTCCATTTGGAATACCGCTTCACGGAACTTTGGCATTGGATTCCGTCGCCCGCTGGTAAAAAAACGGATCAGGACGGCTGGATGCTCGGGCTTGCGCTTGCGCATCTGAATGTCGCCGGGGAAGATGTCCGCATCGAGGCTCAGTACCGCACGTCGGTAGACCCGCTTTTTGATTCCAAGGAATTTGCCATTTATGCAAGTTCTCCTTGGCTTTTGGGCCTTCCACTGTCTTGGAACTTTGAATTCCTCCGAACGGATTCCTGGGACGAATTGAGAGGCTTTGATGACCGCTCCTGGTATGCGCATTTGGAAATCGGGGCAAAGCTCTGGAAAGACGTTTCTCTCCTTTGGGCGCCTTCGTACCGTTATGTGCAAGAGTATGGCTCTGTGCCCGATTTGGGCATAGGGGTGCTCTTGGATGCGCGGGATTCTAAAGTGGACCCTTACTTTGGCGCCTATGAAGAATTCCGCGTGACGCGCTATGGCGTCTTTTATGCGGATGTAGAAGACTACGTCGAATACCTGTGGGATAACCGGTTTTATTTTCCTCTGGGACGCTTGATTACGGGAGCTTCGTCGCTTGTGCGGTATCGCCCGGGAAAGCAGATGTTCTTTGACCGCTTGCACCAGGGCGGTGCGAATACGCTCCGAGGCTTTGATCCGGATTCAAGCGTTCACGGTCGCCATGAAGCGATTTGGAACGTAGAAGAGCGTTTTGTGCTGTTAGAACGCCGTCCGTTCAGTATCCTTGGTGCGAACCTCTTTTGCGGAGTTCAGCTCGTTGCGGGTGTCGAAGGCGCATTTCTTTGGGATTCTAGAACTCCGGACTGGAGCGACTATCGACAGAGTGTTTATGGTGGCGTTCATTTTATTGTTCCGGCTCTGGACCGTATCCGCATTGAAGCGGGGTATAGTCCTGATGGAGGAAAAATCAAGATGTCCGTGGGTCTTTATGACAAAAACACTTCGATGAGATGGCGCTCTCGCTAATTGTAAGTTATATTTAGCTTATGCCGATTAATTATCTAGAACTCCCAATTGGGCCAAAATATCCATACGAAGTGGATTGTGTTGTTGAAATTCCGAAGGATACGAACGTCAAATATGAATATGATGAACGTTTTCACGTATTCCGCTTGGATCGTTGCCTGCTTTCTTCCATGAGCTATCCGTGCAGTTACGGATTGATTCCGAGTACTCGTGCCGATGACGGCGACGCCTTGGATATGCTTGTCTATTGTTCTGCTCCGCTTGCGACGGGGACCGTTGTTTCGTGCCGCGCCGTGGGCGTTTTGGACATGACCGATGGCGGTAAAAAGGATTATAAGGTTCTTGGCGTGCCTCTGTACATTCCGCACCCGATTCGCGATCTCCATGATGTCGATCCGATGTTCTTGAAGATTACGCGAAACTTCTTCCAGTATTACAAGGAACTCGAAGGGAAGTCTGTGGAAATTGGAGACTGGCTGCCTGCGGAAGTCGCGCGTGAAAAAATCGTCGAAGCGCACAAGAACTTCTTTGCGACGCAAATCCAATGTCCGGAACAGTGCTATCAGGAACCGGAAGTCAATTCGGAATTCAATCCGAATTCAGACTTGATGATGATTTGATTTTTTGATTGGAGACAAAAGATTTCAAAAAGAAAGGCACCGCGAATGCGGTGCCTTTTCTTTTGAAAATCGGGACTGATTATTCAGCCGCGTCCATATCTTCATCGCTGATTTCAGCGTTGTGATAGACGTCCTGGACGTCATCATCGTCTTCGAACTTGTCGAGAAGCTTGAGGAGCTTCTGGGCATCGCCGTGGTCGAGCTTGACCGGGTCGTTCGGGACGTAAGTGATTTCAGCGTTGAGCATTTCGATGTTTGCAGCTTCAAGAGCCTTGGTCACTGCATCGAATGCTTCCGGAGATGTGGAAATTTCATGAACGCCGTCATCGGTGGACATGTCATCGGCGCCGGCTTCGAGAGCCACGTCCATGACCTGATCTTCGGCATACTTGGTTGCGTCGACGTCGATCACGCCCTTGTGCGTAAAGGCCCATGCGACAGAACCGGATTCGCCGAGGCTACCGCCGTTCTTATTGAAAATGTTGCGGATGTTGGAGACCGTACGGGTCTTGTTGTCCGTCATGCACTTCACGAAAATGGCAACGCCACCTGGACCGCGACCTTCATAGATCGGTTCTTCCATGACGACATCTTTACCTTCACCGGTGCCCTTTGCGATAGCGGATTCGATGTTCTTGGCAGGAAGGCTCTGGCTCTTGGCCTTGAGGATGGCTGCGCGGAGACGCGGGTTGGAATCCGGGTTGCCACCACCGAGCTTTGCTGCGATGGAGATTTCCTTAATGAATTTGTTCCAGGCTTTTGCGCGGGCGACGTCAGTCTTAGCTTTCTTGCGCTTCGTGGTTGCCCATTTAGAGTGTCCGGACATATATACCTCGGGTGTTCAAATTTTGTTTTTCAAAGATAGAATTTCTATTGGAATGTTAACATGAAAATTTTCAAAAAGAGTTCGAAAATGACATTTGTGAATCTTGAAATAAGACAATTTTGTCACAAATTTCGGATTCTCAATGCGAAAGTGTCTTCAGGTATTCGTCAATCGCTTCCTTGTATTGTTGAACGCCCTTGGCAATGCGTTTTGCCATTTCCTTTTGGCCCTTTTCGGAATTCATGTAACGCTCTTCTTCGGGATTGCTGATGAAGCCGAGTTCGATAAGGGTTGCCGGCATGAAAGCCCCGACAAGCACCATGAAACCTGCACCGCCAGCTCCGGATCCCATCTTGGAAATCTTTCCGCCTTCGTATGCTTTGATCGCCTTTTCGGTAAAGGTGTAGCTTGCCTGCTTGTACTGTTCAAGCCTTGCTTGGATCTTTAGCCAGTCGAGAGGGGAAAGTTCTTCCTTGGAATTCTTGTCGCCATAGGTTTTGGCCACCTTGTTTTCGCGGCGAGCGATGGCGCGATCTTCTTCGCTTTCGGGATCGCGTAAAACGTAAATTCGGAATCCTTTTGTCTTTTCCTTGCGGTCTTTATTGCCGTCGATGGCGTTGCAGTGGATGCTAATGAAGAGGTCGCCGTTCCACTTGTTCGCAATCTGCGGACGTTCGGAAAGCTGAATGAATTTGTCTGTACTGCGGGTGAGCTTGACGTTAAAGCCCATGCTTACGAGTTCTTTTTCTAGCAGCTTGGAGACGGCGAGGACAATGCTTTTTTCGTTTGTAATCAATCCAATCGCTCCGGGGTCTTTTCCGCCATGGCCGGGATCGATTACGATGTTCTTGACTTCACGGGAACCGGCGGGCGCATTCTTTCGAACGATAGGCTTTTCGGTAGAAGCCTTTGCTGCGGAAGATGAGGAAACTTGAATTTGTGCGGAAGAACTGGAAGATGCTTCCGAAGAAGAAACTTTTTCGGGAACGGTAGGAACGCTTTCGCGGAGAACCTGTGCGTTGGTGTCGAGAACGTATTTTTTGGAAAAAGCCTTTTCGAAAATCTCAATGGTTTCTTTGGCGGGAGTCCAGATGATTTCGTTTTCGTATGTAGTCGGAACGTCAAGCTTGACGGCGTTTCCGTTGGCGAATATATAGGGGAATCCTAAGACAAAGGAACAGGAAAGCTTTTTCCCTTCTGCCTTAAAATGCCTTTCTACGGGTTGCCAGGATGTCGAAAGATCTTCTTCTTTTGAAAGCGAATCGATGTTCACCATCCAGGTGTCTGCAATTTTTGAAACAGGAACGTTTGCGACCGCTTCGGAGAAGATGCCCAGCAAAAGGACCAACGCTACAAAAATCAATGTCGACCACCTGCTTTGACGATTCGCGCAATGGCAAGTTTTTCATCGCGTGCGATGATGTCTTGCCGTTTGTCTCTTTGGTCCTTGCCTCGGCAAATCCCAACTTCGATCTTTGCATAGCGCTTTTTGAAATACAGCTTTAGCGGAATTAAGGTCAAGCCTTTCAGTTCCGTGGCCTTGCGCATTTTCTGGATTTCGGAAACGTGGGCAAGCAATTTGCGCTTGCGCTGAGGTTCGTGTCCAAAGCGTTTGGCAAAAAAGTATTCGTCGATATGGGCACCCACGAGCCAAAGTTCATTTTTATCCTTGGAAACTTCAACCCAGGCATCGTTAAAACTGCATTTGCCGGCGCGTATCGATTTGATTTCTGAACCGACGAGCATGACGCCCACTTCAAAACGATCTTCAATAAAGTAAAGATGCTGCGCTTTGCGGTTTGTGATGGTTGGCGTTTTTGCGACTTCTTTTTTATCAGTCATTGTCGTCTTCGCCTTCGATGTTTTCGATGAATTCCGCGTCGGCGGATTTTTCGTCGAAAATTTTACTCAGTTCACGGCTAGCTTCGAATACGGGGCGAATTTGGGCGTCAATATTCACCTTTTCGCCTGTGCGGGGATTACGAGCGGTACGCGCCCCGCGCATGCGGAGCTTAAAACGCCCGAAGCCGCGAATCTCAATATTCTTGCCTTCGATCAGGGCGTTGGAAATCGCATCCAAAAAACTTTCCACAATGACCTTCGTGTCGACCTGGGTCAGGCCGGCTCGCGATGCGATTTCTTCCACGAGATCTTTCTTGGTGATGTTTTTGGATGCTGTCATTTTATTTTCCCCAACCGACATTCTTTTTGCGCTTATCCGGCACAAGCTGGCCTAGGGCTTTTTTCAGTTCCTTGAGACCGATGCCCGTGATTGCGGATGTCGCAATGTAATCCTGCTTTTTGGCTTTGAACGCCTTTTCGGCTTTTTCAATTCCCAGGTCCGCTTTGTTGAGCGCGACAATGAAAGGCTTTTCCACAAGCTTCGGATGGAACTGCTTGAGTTCCTTGCGAAGGGTTTGGAAGTTTTTCCAGGCGTTGTCGTCAAAAGCGTCGATGACAAAGAGGAGCGCGTAAGTGCGTTCAATGTGTTTTAAAAATTCGTGTCCGAGACCTTTACCTTCGCTAGCGCCTTCGATAAGGCCCGGAATGTCGGCGACGACAAAGGAACGCGCCGATTCCGTCACAATGCCGAGGACCGGTTCGAGAGTGGTGAACGGGTAGTCGCCGACTTTAGGCTTTCCACTCGAAATCTTGTTCACCAGGGAAGACTTTCCTGCATTCGGAAAGCCGACAAGACCCACATCCGCGACAAGCTTCAGTTCAAGGAAAAGTTCACGACGTTCCCCGCGCTGGCCCTGCGTGGCCTTTTCCGGCCCCTGCAGGGACGGCGTTACAAAGTGGACGTTGCCGAGACCGCCGCGGCCGCCTTTGGCAGCCACCCAGCGCTGGTTCGGTTCCGTCAGGTCTGCAAGAATATGCCCTTCGGCATCTTTGACAAGAGTTCCGCAAGGAACGTCGACGATCAAGTCTTTTGCCGAACGACCGGTGCAACGGGCGGCTCCTCCGTCCTGGCCGTTATCCGCTTTATAAATGTGCGTGTTGCCCATGTCCAAAAGCGTGGAATACTGTTCGTTCGCACGCAAAATGACACTGCCACCGCGACCGCCGTCGCCGCCGTCCGGACCGCCAAGCGGTACAAATTTTTCGCGACGGAAACTGCTAAGGCCGTTACCGCCTTTACCGGAGCGAACTTCGATCGTTTTTTCGTCTAAAAACATTAGAGACCGATTCCTTCGTCGAGTCCGAGCGCGATGTTCATGTTCTGAATCGCAGCGCCGCTAGCGCCCTTGCCCAGATTGTCGATAATGACGGAGACTTGGATGGAAGAATCCTTGCCGAACACGTAGACGTGGGCTTCGTTCGTTCCATTGCATTCCGTCGGGTTGAGGGAGCCCGCATCCAGAGTCGGTTCTTCTTCGAATGGGAGAACCTTGACAAAGCGGGTGTTTGCGTAATGAGCCGCAAGAATTTCCTGAACGTCCTTTGCCGAAGCGCTCTTGGTAAAGGAACTTTGGAAAAGAGCTGTGGAAACAGCCATGCCTTTATAATACGGACCGACGACCGGGTTAAAGATCGGGGCTTTTTCAAGTCCGCATACCTGCATCATTTCAGGAAGATGTTTGTGATGATGTCCGAGCGCATAGGGGCGCGGCGCAAACAGGCGAGGGGATTCTCCCGGATGCGAAATCTGGGCGCCTTCCGCTTCGTAGCTTGCGATCATCTTTTTGCCACCGCCCGAATAGCCAGTGAGGCTGTATGTGGCGAGGTCCGCATTCTTTTTCAAGAGTCCCGCTGCGATCAGCGGATAAACCCCGAGGATGAAGCCGGAAGCGTGACAACCCGGGTTTGCAATGCGCGTATTCGTTTCAACGGCTTTGCGAAATTCCGGGGAGAGCTCCGAAAGACCATAGGCCCAAGCCGGGTTTGTGCGGTGAGCCGTAGACGCATCGATGATTTTCGTCTTTGGATTGGTGCAAAGTTC
Source organism: Fibrobacter sp. UBA4373 (assembly GCA_002390045.1). Taxonomy (GTDB): domain Bacteria; phylum Fibrobacterota; class Fibrobacteria; order Fibrobacterales; family Fibrobacteraceae; genus Hallerella. Next base: position 42,838 of record DGSB01000074.1, on the reverse strand, counting down.
TGCACTTTCCTTCGAGGCGGCGTCCGGGAGGCAAAGGAATGTCACGTCGGATTCGTTGATCAGACGTTTGCGTTCCTTGGCATCTTTGCGGAGTTCCGGATCGATGTGCAAAAGTTCCACGTCATCGCGCTTGGCGAGACGTTCGTTGATCTGAAGGCCGGTGGTACCTGCTTCACCATCTACGAAAATACGGAATTTCATCAATGCGTTCCTTATTCGAAATTACTTGTTAGCGCCGCAGCACTTCTTGTACTTTTTGCCAGAACCGCACGGGCACGGGTCGTTACGACCGACTTCAGCGGTTTTATGGATCGTTTGCGGCTTTACAGCGCGTCCATCATAGAAGAGCCATGCGCCCTTGACCTTGTGGAATTCCGAAAGTTCGTGATGTTCGCGGGCGATGTTTCCCTGCTTGAATTTGCAGACAAATTCCACCCAGCCGATGTTCTTTTCTTCTTCGGTCTTGGTCTGGAGAATCTTGATGCCGAGCCATTCGGAACGGTTGCTCCATTCTTCGACGCTCTTTTCGTCGTAATCGGCCTGCTGGGAAGGTTCGAGCGAATCCTTGAGCCACTTGACTTCATGCTTTGCGTAGGCGGTATAGCGGGAACGCATCAGGGCTTCCGGGGTCGGAGCGAGAGTTTCGCCTTTAATGATCGGTTCGCAGCATTCGGCGTAGGTTTTGCCGGAGCCGCATGGGCAAAGATTTTCTTCTGCCATAGCTAAAATTCCTTGATTCGTTTAAAAACACGATAGGCCATCCCCGAAAAAAGGGATGACCCATCAAATATATCTATTTATTCTTCGACCTTTTTCAAGAGCCAAATTTCTTCCTTGCCTTTACGGGAAGGAATGCTGTCGTTAACCGGCACGCGTTCGGCGATATCGAAAATTCCATCGAGACGCGCCATAAGCTCGCCTTCGGAAGTCGGATGCGGAGGTCCTTGAAGGGTATTTCCGTTCAAGAACGGGTAGAAGAAAGCGATGACGACACCGTCGTCCTTGAGCATCTTCTGCCAAACTTCGAAGCATTCGTCGCGACGACCCGGGTGGATGGCCGTGAAAGTGCAGTAATCGTAAATGATGTCGAACTGCTGGCCGCCCTTTTTAGGATCCTTCGGGTTGAGTTCGAAAAGGTCCAAATCGAGAGACTTGAAGTTTTCGTGCTTACGGGATAGACGGTCGAGTTCGTCGACTGCGGTCGGCGCAAAGTCGACTGCAAGCACGTCGTGTCCGCGTTCAGCCCAAGCTTCTGCGTCATAGCCGAAGCCTGCGCCCGGGACGAGCACGCTTCCCGACTGGGGACAGACGGGGTTCTTGAAAAAGTCGAGAAGAGCCGGGGTGGCCTTCTTTAAATTCCAGTAATCCTTGTGTTCCGTGTAGAGATTTTCCCAGAACTCAGGCAGATTCTGTGTCAGCATTAGCTACCTTCTGTTGTTTTTTATAAGCGAGCTGTCCGCAGGCAGCGAAGATATCGCGACCTCGCGGATTCCGGATGGTGATCTGGATGTGGGCCGCGCGGACCTTTTCTAGGAAGCGATCAACGTCTTCCTGGGCCGGCGCTTCCAAGTTCGGATCGTCCATGGCGTTCAAAACGATTGCGTTCACTTTAACGCGACGCGGAGCGCAAATTCGGATCAGTTCCTTTGCGGCAGCGTCTGTGCAAGTGACATCCTTCATTAAAACGAATTCGAAGGTGACGTAATTATCGGTGCGGCGAGTGTATTCGTCAGTCGCTTCGAGAAGTTTTTCGATAGGCCAGACTTTGTTTACCGGCATCACAGAGCTGCGGGCTTCGTTGTTCGTGCTGTTTAAGCTAACAGCGAGGCAGCAAGGTGTGTTGCGGTCCACAAGCTCCTTGATTTTTGGGACGACACCGCTTGTACTCACGGTCATTTTTTTACGTCCCAGATTGAAGAGCTTCTGGTTATGCAAGGTGCAGCACGTGCGGTGAACGTTTTCGAGATTGTTCAGAGGTTCGCCCATGCCCATGAAGATGATGTTCGTGACCTGTGCCGGCTTTCCGTCGGCATCGATTTCGCCGGTTTCCTTCAGGTAGGCGTTGACTTGAATGATCTCTTCGAGAATTTCACCTGCTTCGAGATTGCGGATAAAACCCATTTTTGCGGTACGGCAAAAGGCGCAATTCTGGGCGCAGCCGATTTGGGTGGATACGCAAACGGAAAAACGTCCATTCGTCGGAATGAGCACCGTTTCGATGTAGTGTTCGTCAGCCGTTTTAAAGAGCCATTTGACGGCTCCGTCGACAGACACCAGGTGCTGGACTTCGGTAAGGGAACGGATGGCGAAAGCCTTGGCAAGCTTGTCGCGAGTCTGCTGTGGAAGGTTCTTCATCTGATCATAGCTCGAAACCTGCTGGCAGAAAAGCCAGTTCTCGATTTGGTCAGCACGGAACGTCTTTTCGCAATTTGCGGAAAGCCATTCCTTCAGTTCATCCACTGTCAGGGATTTGATATCTTTGAAATTATTCGTCACCGAGACGCAAAGATAGCAATTTTCGCCCGAAATGTAAGTAAAAAAAGAGTCTAGCTTTCCCGTCCAAAATGAAAAACGCCCGATTTCGGGCGTTTTAAGCGTTAGAACATTTGGCGGGTCTTCTTTTTGGGAGGGGGAGCGTTCTTTTCTTGCTTGGTCTTGGCCTTCATCGACCCTTCCGCAGAGCTCTTGCTCGAGAAGATCGTGGCATCGCCAGCGTCCTTTTTGTTCGAAAGGTGGTTGCCGTCGCACTGTTCTTCCGGAACATGGCCTGCGGAATAAAGGCAGTAAGATGTCGCCCCGCAGAATTCGCCAGCGATCTTCCCCGTGTGGTTGCAGATTTTCTTGGAAACGACCCCTGCCGGCATGGTGAAACCGCGGATCGGCAGATCCTTATGAAGTTCCTTCATCACTTCGATCCAGGCCGGGAGCGGGTCTTCGGAGCCGGTATGGCCCGGACCCATCGGAGCCGGGGAGTCCGTTCCGACCCAAACGCCCATTGTATAGTAACGGGTAAAGCCGATGTACCAGGCGTCTGCGTAATTGTTCGTGGTGCCGGTCTTGCCGCCGCTCGGATGGCGGAATCCGCTTGCTCCGACTCGTGCAGCCGTGCCGTGGATGTTCACGTCCTTCAGCATGTCGACCATAATGTATGCGCTTGCCGGTTTTAAAACCTCTTTTTCGATGCTTTTGTGACGTTCGATTACGTTGCCCGCCTTGTCTACGATGGAGTCGATCATGTAAGGCTCAATGCGGACGCCCCCGTTCGGGAAAACCGTGTAGGCGGAAGTCATTTCCATGAGAGTACTGCCGATCGACCCGAGGGCGAGGCTCGGCACGGGCTGCAAAGGCGCTTTCTTGATGCCGAACTTGCGGGCGTAGCTCACGACGTTCGAAAGTCCATACTTGATTCCTGTCAGCACCGCAGGAAGGTTCATGGAGCGGTACAGCGCACGCCGCATCGTCATCATGCCTTCGAATTCCTTTTCGAAATTCGCCGGACGCCAAGTCTTGGACGGATCGCCTTCGTCTTCGATCGTCACAGGCTGGTCGTTAATCGAGTCGCAGGGAGAAGCTCCGGCTTCGACAGCGGTCGCATAGACGATCGGCTTAAAGGAAGAACCTGGCTGGCGAAGGGACTGCACGGCGCGGTTCCAGCGGGATTCAGCAAAACTGTTGCCGCCGACCATGGCGCGGATCGCACCGGTTCCGTTTTCGATCAGGATCATCGCCATCTGGGGAGCATGGTAACGCAAGGAATCCGGGAAGCGCCATTTGGTCGGGTCGGATGCGGTATCCTTAGCGAGATAGTCTTTTTTGAAAAGCGTGTAAACACTGTCGAAATGGGCGACGATCGAATCGGCGGGCATGTTGTACTTGGCGGTCAGGCCGAGCTTCCATACGGCACGTTGCTGTATGCGCTTGCGGATGCGGGCAATGTGCTTGGTTTCGGCCGCTTCGGCAAAGGCCTGGATTTGCGGATCGATCGTGCTGTAAATGTTCACGCCATCTGCGTACAGGGATTTCTGACCGTACTTGTTCTCCATGAACTTGCGGATTTCTTCGTAATAATAAAGGCCCGTACCGTTGCCGACTTGATGCTTGTTGGTTTCGATCGGTTCTTCGATGTAACGCTTGTAGTCTTCCTTGGAGATGTACCCTGCGGATTGCATGGCGTAAAGAACCGTGTTGCGACGTTCTAACGCAGCCTCCGGGTGGCGGTCGGGGCGGTAGCCTTCCGGGCGTTGGAGCATGCCGGCGAGAATCGCCATCTGCGGAATCGAAATGCTGTCGAGAGGCTTTCCGAAGTAGAAGTCGCTGGCCGCCTGGAATCCGTAGTTGCCGCCCCCGAGATACACTTCGTTCATGTAGAATTCCATGATCTCGCGTTTGGTGTAGGTCTGCTCAATGCGGACGGACGTCATCGCTTCCTTGATCTTGCGGGAAAGCTTACGTTCCGGCGTTAGGAACAGGAGCTTTGAAAGCTGCTGAGTCAGTGTCGATGCTCCGCGGATCTTATCTCCACGGGTGACGGATTGGATAATCGCCTTGGGAATCGCGACGATGTTCAATCCCCAGTGTGAATAAAAGTCGCGGTCTTCCGTCGCCATCACGGCGTTCATCTGCATTTGCGGAATGGAATCGATCGGGGTCCACATGCGACGTTCCACAAAGAATTCGTGGACAGGGACGCTGTCTTTGTCGTAGACGGTCGTCACGAGTTTCGGATCGATATCTTCAAGCTGTTGCAAGGAGGGGAGTGTCGGGACAAGGCTCGAAAAATACAGGTAAATTGCCACGAATGCGACAATACATGGCACTGTAAAAATGCCGAGCCAAATGAAAACCTTCTTCTCCGGACGGGGAAACACAATGCCCATCGTCGAAACGATCTTTTGGAATACGTTCATTTTATCACACTATATACAAAGGGTACTAGCGAAAAGTTTGGATAAAATGTAACTTTATGACGAACTAAAATTTATTTGGAGTAAATGAAATGAGCCTTTTTAAGGGAATAATTCCTTCCGCACTTGCCGTCTCTTTCCTTGGACTTTCCGCATGCGGTTCTGTAGACAACGATCCGCCTAAGCTTGAAAGTACATTTGGTACAGTTTCCGCCATGGACACCCTCGTTGCCGTTTTCGACAAGGAAATCGATGATTTCGACGACTCCCTGGTGACTTCAAACCAGCCGATTACCGTGGTGAAGCAGAAGGGCAAGAAGATTTATATCGTCGGTGCAACGGATACGGTCGCAAGCATTCCGCGTTTTGCCGTGAGCAGCGACTATGATACGCTCAAGTTTGCAAACATCAAGGATGAAGACGGCAACAAGAGCAAACTCCAGACGGTGACGTTCTCCACATACGCATTTATCGACAGCGATGAATACGAATATAATGAAAAGGGAACCTGCTACTCGAACAAAAAGCCTGCCGACGCCGATGTTCTCACGGATTCGACGGGTTCCAAGTTCTATGACGGCACAAAGACGACCAAGACGCTGACGGTAACCGGAATCCTTGGCGGCCAGTACAGCAAGAATTGCGAAGACGATGCCGACACTTACCGCATTTTCCTGAAAAAACGTGACACGGTTTCGGTCCAGCTCGAAATCCTTTCGGCAGACATTCCGCTGCAGCTTGCAGTCCTTGGACCGTCTAAAATCAAGGCTGCCCCGGACGAATGCACGGATGACAACCAGGAATTCTTCTCGGTCGATATGAATGGGAAAAAGAAAATGGTCGCGATCGACACGACGTTTGGCATTGGTGACATCCACGAGTGCGGAACGACGACGATTACGGATGAACTGGCCTATTATATTCAGGTCCGTTACTCGGATGAGCTCACTACTTCGGAGCAGAGACCGCAGGCTTATAAGCTTTCGGTGACCCTCCAATAAAAAAAATCAAAAAAAATGAAAAAATCTTGCGAATACCCCTTGACAAATATTTTGCAAGTTCTATATTTGGGTCGTCGCAAATGCGAATGTGGCGTAACTGGATAGCGCAACTGGCTACGAACCAGTAGGTTGCAGGTTCGAGTCCTGCCACTCGCACGAAAAAGCTCCGAGAGAAATCTCGGGGCTTTTTTTGTTAATAGCGATTCCGAAATCCATTTGTTGATGTCTATATTTGGCGCATTGGGAGATCAAAAAATTTATATGGAAGAATCGTCTAAAAACGAAATCAACAAGCCGTTGATTACACGGATTGCGGAACTCGAAAAAGAAAACAATCGCAAACTTTCCGGGGTGCAGAAAATCCTTTTGACAACGGATGGGTCCATCACGGCTATCTTGGACGTTCTATACGGCAAAATCGATTTGAATACCTTAAGCCAACATTTTGCCAAGGCGAATTTAGAACAAGCGAAGCTGGTAGACGCGAAGGAAGGCGATGAACTGAACTTTAGAGAGGTCCTGCTGAATCTGCGGGGGAAACCTCTGATGTACGCGGCTTCGGAAATCCCGCTTTCCCGTTGCTCGGAAGGCATTGCCGCGGACTTGATGCAGGCGGATATTCCCATTGGGCGGATCCTAAAAAACCATCAGGTCGAGTCTCGGAGGAGAATTAACGGAATTTACGTTGAAAAACCGAGTGCCAAGTTGCGTGAAATTTTTAAAACCGACGAAGAAATGCTTGCCCGCGATTATGCGATTATCTGCCAGGGTGAGGTTTTGATGTGGATTAAGGAAGTTTTTCCGGTTTCGTATTTTTCGTAAACCTTTAGTTTTTGAAAAACTGGCTTTTATCTCCAGAGTTTGTGTATATTCATTATGATAATGAATGCAAAAATGGAAGGGGATGTTTACCATAGCTTTGGCGGTGGCGTTTCATTGATGCTTCATTTATGATCTGAAATCTTGGAAATCAACTCTTTTCACAATGAGGTATCTATGACTCAACCTACGAACGGAAAATTTGAAATGCCGAAGCTCCCGTACGCACCGGCGGATCTTGCTCCCGCTCTGAGTGCGGAAACAATCGAGTTCCATTACGGCAAGCATTTGCAGACGTATTTGAACAATCTGAATGCGGCTCTGCCTGGCAGCGCCTTGGAAGGCAAATCCTTGGAAGAAATCGTGAAGTCTGCGGACGGAGGCCTTTTTAACAATGCGGGCCAGTTCCTGAACCATTCCATGTACTTCTTGCAGTTCAAGGCGCCTGTAGAAAATAACGTTCCGACGGGTAAAATTGCGGATGCTATCGCACGTGATTTTGGATCCTTTGAAAAGTTCCAGGAAGAATTTCAGGCAAAAGGCGCGGGCCTTTTCGGTTCGGGCTGGGTCTGGCTTTCGGCAGATGCTTCCGGTAAGCTTGTCATTACGCAGGAAGGCAACGCCCAGAATCCGCTGACAAAAGGTTTTAATCCGCTGCTCACGTTCGATGTCTGGGAACATGCCTATTACATCGACTACCGCAACCGCCGTCCGGATTACCTGAAGGCTTTGTGGAGCATCGTGAACTGGGATGAAGTGAACAAGCGTCTTGGCTAAACGTTCCATACATTTCTGAAATCGGAAACCACACTTTTGTTTCGAGCGAAAGTGTGGTTTCTTTTTTTTTGGCTCAAAAATCCAAACATTTCGATTGGCATTGCTTTTGCATATAGGGGAGTGTAAACCCTCAAACAAGGAAACACGCAATGAAAAAGTCTATCGGTATGATTCTTGCAACTGCTCTCGCTGCTTCTCCGCTTTTTGCAGAAGCTCCAAAGTTCTCTGTCGCTGGAGAAGTGGAATTCGAAGCCAATGCCCTGTATGGAAATGGGACTTTGTACCATGATTACAGTTCGACGTTCAACCTTTTATTTGCGGTACAGTTTACGGATAAGTGGTCTGCGGAAGCGGGAATCTCTGCGGACGGCGACGGAACCGCTCCGGGCTTTGCCTACGACGGCGCCTTCGTTCAGTACTTGTTGAATGAGAAGGTCGCGTTCAAGGTGGGCGACTTCACTTATGCGGAAGGCGCATTCCGTTATTACAACTATGACGATCCGGCGGATTACGCGATCGGCATGGTGGAACGCGGCATCCGTGGCTTTGAATTGAATGCCTATGGCCTTGTGGTCGGCTTGGGCTTTGGCACGGACGGTGACGATTGCAGCGAAGAAGGTTGCACGACCTATGATGCGCATGTCGCTTACGATCTTGCTCTTGGCGAACATACGATCCGTCCGTTCTTCAACTACAAGAGCTATCAGACCGAGAGCCATAACAGCCTTCGCACCGGTGTAACCGTGAACCTTGTGTTCGGAGCTCTCGGCGGCGCACAGATCGCTTACGGTTTAAAGTCGGATTATCTCACGGAAGATGAACCAAAGATGAGTCACGCCTTTGCCGTGGAACCGGAACTGAACTTTGGCAAGGTCAATCTCAAGGCGACCGCATTCTACGCCATTGTCGATGACGAAAGTGCCACAGATCCGGAAGTCCCGGAATACATGTTCTTCTACGTGGAACCGGGCTTTGGAATTACGGATAAATTCACCTTGGGCATTCAGGGAGAATATCACACGATGAGCCTCGATTCGGACGCTTCCCTCGCTCAGATTTGGGCTGGCCCGAAGGCTTATTACACGGCAACGGAAAACCTGGGCTTTGACGCTTACGTCCGCGCCTGCATCCCGGTCGGCGACGATTACGAAGGTGACGACGAAGATGTCACGATCGGAGCTGGCGCATCGGTTGCCATGTCGTTCTAAAAAATGCACCTACCCTAAAACCAGGAAGGCGGCCCGGTCGGGTCGCCTTTCTTTTTTATGTCTTTTACCCTAGAAAGATTCCAAACATAGAATGCTCAAAAAATGAACGCTTTCACTCCGGGTTTTATATATTGAAAGAAGAAATCAAGGAGTCTTTATGCAGGAAGTCGAAAAGTTCCTCAAGGAATGCGGTGTCTATTTTCTTGCAACGGTCGAAGGCGATCAGCCGCGCGTGCGTCCCTTTGGTACTGCCAACATTTTTGATGGCAAACTTTACATTCAGACGGGGAAGTCTAAGGACGTTTCCAAGCAGATTCATACGAATTCCAAAGTAGAAGTTTGCGCCCTGGATAAGTCCGGTTCGAAATGGCTGCGTATCACGGGAAAGCTTGTTTCGGATGACCGGCGCGAAGCGAAGGTCGACATGCTCGAACATTATCCGAGTCTCAAGGCGATGTATTCTCCGGATGATGACAACACGGAGGTCCTTTACTTTAAGGATGCGACCGCTACGTTCTACAGCTTTGCGGAAACGCCTCGCACGGTGAAGTTCTAATTCCCATTTTGAGCAAAAAGTACGGAAAATTTCGATGAAAACCCTGAAAGTTGTGCCCAGCTTTCGGGGTTTTCTTGTATAGAATCGTGGGTAGGTAGAAATTTTAAGGAGAACAGAGTATGAAACATCTGTTGAAAAAGTTTGGATTTCAAAGACTGATTGTGGCTGCTCTGGCAGCATTTGCGTGCGTAGGCATGTGGGGGTGTGGTTCAGGCTGGTATCGCGGATCTGTCGGAATCCCACAATCTGCCGATTGATAAGGGCTTCAAGAATTGGAAGCTGAACAATTCTGTCCATGTTTACGAAGACTTCCTTTACGAGCGGCCCTTCGTGAATTTGGCATTGAACGATACTGCGACATTGAATCAACTTCAGGGGATGAGTGATTCCGCACGTGATGTATCCACTCTGAACCGCAACTGCTTTTACATTGGTTCAAAGAACGGTGTAAACTGTGCTATAGGTTTTTTCAAGTCGGCAAATGACTTGAATTCAACACAAAAGAATCAGCCTCTTTCGGGCTTGACAATGCCACTCCGCTTCAAGTCGGAATCCGACTGGTCGAAGATGGGCGTGAAAGTGGACCGCTGGGAAAAGGTGGACGGCCTGCATCCCGATGGTTCGTTGAACGAGAAAGGCGTCCCCATCCGTCATGTGGAGCGTTATGAGGTTCCCGCGATTACTGTTGATAATTGGATTGAAAAGTACTCCTTCGTCGTGGACGATTTGATGCCGCACAGGTTGCGTCAAATCCGTATGAACTTCAATTATCAGGAAGAAATCGCCTGGGAATGCGATTCTTGATTCCGCGAGCGGCGATACCATTAAATACGTTCACCCTGTCAAGAAAAACGGTCAGTCCGATTTTAATCCCCGAGACTATGGCTACGACAACCTGCTTGCAATCCAGAAGGACAATCAGAACACGGTCACGATTTCGACGGTGAACAAGATAGGCCTTTCCAATACGAATAAATTTTTTGTGTAAAAATTTGAGATGGAAAACTGAAAGAATTGCTGGGTAAGCTTGAATTTTCTTTTGATAATAATTTTTCGGAACGATATTACCTGATTCTAGACGGAATCGGTTTTTCTTTTTATTTGTTCGCTTTTTTTTATAAACATAATGATATGTGGGAACATGTAATAAAAAATTATCTTTGCAGGGTATATTTGCTTTGCCGTTTCTTTTTGCGTGAAAATGCAATGGAGGAATCCATATGATGGAAAAGATGGGAAAGATGCTGAGTGCAAGGATATTTGCGATTGTGATTCTTGCGCTCGCATGCGTAGGCATGTGGGGGTGCAGCGATCAGGTGGAGTTTAAATGGAGTGATAGCAGGGGGACTCCGTCAATTGCCGGTTTCATAGACGATTCTTTGGTTGTCGTTTACGATTGCAGAGGGTGGCTTGAAACTACGGAAACATGGAATGGCGGTTATAGCGACGATGAATCTTGCGGGCATGACCGCTTGCTTGTTTTTAATTACCGTGTGCAGGAAGATGGACCTCGATGGACTGATTCCCTCACGAATAAAAGAGGCGGCTATCGTTGGTATCAACTGACGGATTCTATTTTTTGGCGTTGGGAAGGGAAAAATATTCTTCTGTGGAAGATTGGCGAGACAGCGCATGAAATGAAACTATCAAGAAAGAACGAAGGTTGTTCGCAAGAATTTGAAATTGATCGCATGCATCAATGGTTGGACAACAGTTTTATAGCGTTTGGAGGGCGACTTACGGCTGAAGGAGATAGTTGCCAGTATGCTGTTCTGGACACAATCTCTGGAACCTTGATTTACAAACGTTTGGATAAAAATTTGGAATGGATTAAAGAGTGTGATGATGTAAGGGCTTGGGGCGAGGATGTATTTTGTTTGGCTTTGGAGAATGAACCGCTGGATTTGCTTTTGGTAAAAAATGATAACATCTTAGATTCATTGTTGCAAGGGAAACCCTATAGCTGGTCGAAGTATACAAAAGTAGGATTTGCAGGAAACATTCTGAATTTAGGAAATAATGTTTGCAAGATTGTAAGCGATAATTTTCAATGCATAGGAGTATCTATAAGGGATGCTTTGGAATATAGATGTAAAGATGGGACTACTATAATTTATTAAGGGTCATTATGAAAAAGATTTTAGTGATGGTGATGGCTCTCGCCATTGTTAGTTGGTCTATTCCCAAGCCGATGGAAAGTATTACGAATTACAATGTGATGATGCTTCATGGAGCCTTGGGAGCGGATAAGGGAATTAAAGAGGATAATTCTTTAGTTGAAGCTAACCGAGATACAAGTTTTCGTGGTAAAGGTCACATTGGTAAATATGATAGCGAAAATAGACTGACCTATTGGTTGAGTAAAAATGTTTTTGAAGAACCGGATAGCATGCGAAACGTGCATGATTCTTATCTCTATTCATGGCGCTCATTAAAGTTATCACTCTAGACGGCCCGCACGAGGGAACGGGAGCGCGGAATATGCAGCTTGGTTTGCTATTGTTTTGTAGTAAAATACGCAGAAAAAGTTTTAAGGAGAACAGAGTATGAAGCATCTGTTGAAAAAGTTTGAAATTGAAAGGCTGATTGTGGCAGCTATAACCGCATTTACATGTGTAAGCATGTGGGGATGCATGAGTTGTAGTGACGAAAAGATCCTTGATAGTGGAATCTCGATAGGCCGTCATTTTTACATGGTCGATGACAGTACCATTATGTTGGATTTTTTTAATTGGGAAACAGTTGAATTCTATTCTTCATATATTCAAGGACGGGACGAAGAATTTCGTGTGACGGGTTATTTGGCGTACCTAGTGAATGTTAATAGGGATACAGTATATAAGAAGATAGATTTCCCAGAAAATAAAAAATCGGAAAGTTTGGATCAGGTGGAGGATGGCTTGATTTTTTTCTTCAGCAAAGACGACTATGCAACTGGAGATTTAAGTAAGGCCTCGGAGTGGAGATTCGCACAAAGTGGAAATGTGGTCAAGTTGAATGTAGTGTTTGGCGATATTGATAGTACGGATTATCTTGTAGACTTTCGCAATGAAAACTTTAAAGATAAGAAAATTTTGTCTCTTCATGATATGAATCTGGGGCTTGAATATAAAAATCGAGTTTTTTATGCTTGGGATATTGCAGAGAATTCTATAGCGAGGTGGGAGCCGACAGGGGAATCTGCGTGGATGGCTGAATGCAACGATATTCGGTGGACTGAAGATGGGTTTAGATGTTTGGATGAAAAAAATGGAAAAATTTTGATGATTGATGAAAATAAAAACGTTTTGGATTCTTTGCAAACGAAAGGCTGCGGTCTACCGGAATGTTTTTACAATAGTCTTCGTTTTTACGGTAATTATATCGGTGTCGGTCACCAGATTTACAAAATGTATGATGATGGTGAAATCGGTGATAAACCCTTGTTTGAAATTTATTTTGAAGAATTTACAAGTGGCCGGACTATGCTGTATCCGAGTTCTGGGGATACTGTTTATTATTCGGAAGAAAACATTAAATAGAAAATAAATTCGAATTTAGAAGGAATGAAAGGTGATATGCTGATAAAATTGGGCAAGACGATTGTGGAACGAAAAGGGCGAAGCAAAGGCATGTGCTGCCAGCGAAAATGTTCGATGTGGAATGAAAAAAAGCCCGGAAAAATTCCGGGCTTTTTCAGTTTCGGGGATTTGCTTACTTTGTAAGCATTTGAACGAGCTTCGTAAATACGCGGTCTGCGAGCGGGTTCGTTTCCAAACCTTCGAACAGGTTGAGCTGGTTGAACACCAGACGTCCGTTGCCGAACGGAACAATCTGAAGATCGACGCCCGTCTTGAGTTCTCCGTTCGCGATCGTCACGGAACGAGCGAGAACCTGTGCGTTCGGAAGTTCGGTGAGCGAAATGCTCGGAATCACGGAAGATGCAAGATCGTCTAAAATCTGATGTCCAGCAAATTCCGGGAGCAGTTCGGATCCGTTCACCAGGTAATGCACGGAAAGACCGTTCGCGCCGGTGGTGAAGTGGGATTCGATCGTCTGCGTAAAGTGATGGCTCGAGTTGAACGCTTCGAGGTCTTCCGGGTTCAAATCCGAAAGGAAGAGCGTCTTTCCGCCGTCGCGGGTGAGTTCCACGATCTTGTTCAGAACGACGTCGTTCCAAGAGCTGAGGCTTGCGGTAAAGATGATCTTTTCCGGACCGGTAAGGGCAGCAAGGGCATCGGCTGTCGTTTCTGCATTGTTGTCGAGGAAGCAGACCTGGGACATGGCGCTTTGCACGTCGGAATCTTCGAGAACAAGAAGGTTTTCGTTCGTGGTGCTGACCACAGATCCCAGCGCGGAAAGAGTCAGAACGAGCTTGTAGTCGCCGGCGGTTTTCGGTGCGATGACCGTGAACGTGCCGAGCGGAGTGAGGCTCGTCTGGCCCTTCGCCTTATGCTTGTCGCTCGAAACGGTTTTTCCGCTCTTGTCGACGATGGAAATCTCGATTTCGATATCTTCGAGGCGGGCCTGGTTCAACAAGGCAAGCTGGAAGGAAATTTCGGTCTGCGGAGCGCTGATCGGTTCAAAACCGGTGATGAGCAAGCGGGTTGGGGTCGTTGCCGCCTTCATGAAGGAATCGAATCCCTTCGTCTTGCGGTTTTCGTCCACGAGACCGCTGAAGTCCGCACCGAAGTCAGCCCACTGGTCGAGCATAAAGCCGGAAACGAGCGGGTTGCTCTGGATGGCGTTGATTTGCGTGAGCTTACTTTGCAAGGCCAAGCGGTGCGCGTCGGCGTTGAACGCTTCTAACGATCCCCAAATCGAAAGATCCCTGTTGTCGATAAAGGCTTCGAGCTGCTTGAATGTCTGCTTGATGGCCTTGTTATTCTTGATGCTTCTAGAACCCTTGATGTCTGTCGGGGAAGCCGGCAAAAGTGCATGGTTCTTGAGCGTGACGAGAATCTTGCCGTTGGTTTCTTCGACAAAGTTTTCGTATTCGTCCTGGAACTGCGAATTGCCAAGAGTCGTGTCCGGAATGTTGACTTCGTCTTCGACAATGGAATTCTTGTCGCAGTAGTGGGCGAGAAAATCCGTGAGGGCTGCGTTCGGGCTCATGCGAAGGTGCATGCGGTGAGACGCGTAAAGAAGAATCTTTTCGTTTGTCACGCCCATGAGCTTGCCCGTGTCCTTGTGGAACTCTTCTTCGTTCGAGAGGTAGACGCAGTTCAGGTTGCTGATGACCGGGCGGCACTTGTCGTAACCGTCGACCGCGTTCAAAAGTTTGTTACCGTTTTCGAGAACGAGCGGGCAGTTTTCGGAACCGAGAATCCAGGAAACGATGCTCGGGTGATGTTTCTGTTCCATCACGACTTCTTCAACGAGTTTGTAAACCGCTTCAAGACCGCGTGGGGTAGAACGCATGGTGTGAATCGGGAGTTCCTGGAAAACGAGAAGACCGATTTCGTCGCAGATGTCGAGGGCTGCGTTGGACAGCGGGGCGCCGTTCGAACGGATTGTGTTGAATCCCGCTTTTTTGATGGCTTCAAGATCCTTGCGGAGCTTTGCCTTGTCGGAATTCCAAAGGCCGCCTTCGCTCCAGTGCTGCGAATAGGAAACGCCTTGAATCTTGATGATGGAATCGTTCAGGTAGAAGTCGCCCTTGATGCAGTCGAATTTGCGGAATGCAAAATTTTTGACGACGGAGAAGGAGCGTTCCGTAGAGAGCTTTGTCTTCGATTTGCCTTCGAGCTGAACTTCAATGGTGAAAAGCTTCGGATTTTCGAGGGTCCAGATGTTTTTGTCCTTCTTCAGGTCCTTGATTTTCAGGATGAAACGGCTCGAAGCGTTTTCCTTTTCAAGCTTGATGTCCTTGACGAGTTCGCTGACTTCGCCCTGAGGATTGCGCATCAAAATGCGAAGGCGAGTCGAGAATCCACGAGGATTGTTGAAGGATACGTCTACGGCAACGCGGTCTTCGTCGAGGTCCGGTTCAAGCTGGACGCCCGTAATAAAGGCGGCGCCGCCGAGAATCAGGTCCACGTTTCCGTAGATACCGCCGAACGGATATTCTGTCCACGGGAGGCCGACCGGCATTTCGGACGGGCGAACAAAACGGTCGTCCGCGCCTTCCTTGCTTTCGCGACCGAAGTCGATACGGCTGTTGGCGGAACCCATGTTCGCTACGCGAACGCAAAGAACGTTGTCTTCACCCGGTTTGATCGCCTTGGAAAGGTCGAGCAGGCATGGCGTATAGGCGCCGAAATGCGAACCGAGATACTTGCCGTTCAACCAGAAAACGGCGTGCATGGAAATGCGTTCGAAACGAAGGAAAATGCGCTTCGGAACCTGTTTTGCGTCAACAGTGAAATGCTTAAAATAATAGGCTGCATCCTGCGAAAGGGAAACCTTGTCGAAATATTTTTCCCACACGCTTGGCACTTGGATTTTTTGGGTACCGTCCGGATAGGTGGCGTACCAACGATTGATGATGCCCATATCTTCTGTATCGAACAGAAGGTCCCAGTCGCCGTTCAGGCTCACGATAGAGTTCATTCGCGTTCCTTGTTGATTCCAAACAATGAAAATTTTAAGGAAATTTAGCAAATTTTAAAAAGAAAGATGAAAAATTTGCCGTTTGACCTCCCAAAAAGGGGATCCCTTTTCTATATTTGAGGGCCCACAGCAAACCTAAAAAAAGGAATATTATGTATTCTATTGTTGAAACAGGTGGTTTCCAGTATAAAGTCGAAGTCGGTAAGACTCTCAAGGTCCCGTCCGTCGACGCAGCTGTCGGTTCTACCCTGGAGCTCAAGTCCGTCCTTCTTTTCTCCAACGGAAAAGAAGTTAAGGTCGGCACCCCTGTCCTGAATGATGCTTCTGTCAAGGTCGAAGTCCTCGCCCATGACAAGGAAGACACGGTTATCGTCTTCAAGAAGAAGCGTCGTACCCGCTACGTTCGTCGTAACGGTCATCGTCAGGGCTATACGGAAGTGCTCGTCACGGAACTCCATTCCGGTGCAGAATCCGAAGTCGTCGATCAGAAGATTGTCGAACGCAACCGCGCTCGCATTAAGGCTCTTGCAGCTCAGAAGGTTCAGACCGTTCCTCTGACTCGTAAGGAAAAGATCGCTCAGGGTCTTCCGAAGCCGGCAAAGGTTAAGAAGAATTCCATCCGCAAGTCGAAGGAGGCTTAATAATGGCTCACAAGAAAGGTCAAGGCTCCGTTCGTAACGGCCGCGATTCCAATGCGAAATACCTCGGCGTGAAGAAGTATGCCGGTGAAACGGTGAAGGCAGGTGGCATCATCGTTCGTCAGCGTGGTTCTCATTTCCACCCGGGCAACAACGTTAGCATGGGCAAGGATTTCACCTTGTTCTCTCTCGTTGATGGCAAGGTCAAGTTCGAACAGAACGCTGGTCGTCAAAAGGTTTCGGTCTATCCGGAATCGTAAGGCTGACAAGTCTTTAAAAAGAGCTGGATGTTCGCATCCGGCTCTTTTTTTTGTATTTTCAAAAAAAAATCCAGTAGGAAAGGAGTACTTATGAAAAAATTTTTGGCGTGGATGTTGGCCGGTGCCTGTGCCATGATGTTTGCAGGCTGTGCAAGTTCTGCGCAGAAGGCGTCTGAAGGGGGATTCAAAACGGTCGAAACGCCGGCTTCGGAGCTTGAGGCGTATAAGGCGGAACTCGCGGAAAAGGATATTCCGTCGGCTATCGGAATGGCCGTCTCGAATGACGAAATGGTCGCGCGCACGCAGGCCGCGGATGAAGCCCGAGCGGCTCTTGCGGAAGCGACGAAGACCCAGGTAAGCCGCTACAAGGAACAGTACGGCAAGAATGTCGACGGCAAGGCGCTTAAAATCTGGGAAGAAAAGGCGAACGAATATACGCAGCAGGAACTGGTCGGGGCAAATGTCATCCGTACCGTTACTCAGTTCAACGAAGAAAGCGGGCAGTATAAAATTTATGTTCTCGTGGCGATGGATCCGGCAAAGCTTGCTCTCGCAATGCAGAAATCCGCTGAAGAAAATCAGGAATTCATGCTCCGCGCCCAAAGTGCCGATATGCAGAAACGCATGAACGAAGCTGCCGAAAAGTATCAAGCAGAAACGCAAAAAAAGTAATTTGTTAGAAATATGAAATCGGAAGAGCCAGCGGATTTGCTGGCTCTTTTCCTATTCAAAGATGTTTTGAAGGTAATCGAGAGCTCCGTTTGAAATGGGCATCAGGTAACCGCATTGGTGCATTTCGTTGATGGTAACCAGGAGCTGTCGGGCAAGGCGAATGTTGTATTCTAAGTCATACCGGAAGTTGGAAGGTAAGACGACTTTGTTGACGCGTTCCCAGTAGCGTCTGGATTTTTCTGTTAAAACGGGAGTGATTCCAAACCATATTTCTGCATCGGGAAGCTGTTCTTGCCACTGTTCCAAAAGTCCAATCGAAAAAATCGGCTGGGTGTAAAAGCCGTCGCTTCCGGCTTCTTGCTTGCTGTAGGCGTAATCGAGCTCTTCACGGAAAGAACTGCGGTATGGATCGAGTCCGGTATAAATTTTGAGATTCGGAAATTCGCGCTTGATTGCCTTGACGGCGGATAGCGTGGAAAGTCCGGAAGGGGTAAATTGGGAATCATCTTTAGGAGGATCTCCGCCGATGATTAAGACTTGCTTCAGTCCGGATTCGATAAGCTTGGCAATCTTTTCAATCAAATCTTTTTCGGTGCGGTCGATGACGCGAAAATGGGGCGTTGTCGGCACTTTGTTTTGCAGTAAAAGTTCTGTCGGTTCGAACGATTTGATCGGCAGTCTTCGAATTTCGGGAACGTTGATCGAAGTGACGAACGGGTAAGAATTCAAGGATTCTTTGGCTTCGGTCAAGATGCCGTCTAGCGAACGCGGTACAAGCTCCAGGGCAATTTCTTTTGGTTTCTTAAAACTCATGGTGCAAATATTAGCAAGAATTTTTTAAAAGTCAATGCATAAATGCAAATATTTGCATAAATAATTTGAAACAGAAAACAATGCATATTTTCCACAGAAAACGGGTACTGAATTTTGCGAATGGTGTGCATTTTGTATATTGGCGAAAAATTTGAATCCGAGGCTGTTCATGACGCGATTGATTCCATTTTTGGTTTTTGCCTGCACAGTATTTCTTTTTGCGGAACCGAAGCTTTCTGTAGCGGTGACGCTTGCGCCTTATGCAAAGATTGTGCAGGAAATCGCAGGTGAAAAAGTAAGCGTGGTGACTCTCGTTCCGCCGAATGCGAATCCTCATACATTTGAACCGAAGCCGAATTCCTTGCGCGCTTTTTCGAAGGCGACTCTTTACTTGAGTGACGGATCGGGACTGGATAAAGCATGGCGTCCGCGCTTTCAAGGGGTGAACCCGAATATTCGCATTGTGGATGTTTCCCAAGGCGTTTCGTGGATGAAGGGGGAGCCGCATGAACACGCTCATCATGAACATGAAGTGGAACATCGTGCCCATGAGCATCATGAAGAGCTCGATCCGCATATTTGGAATTCTCCGCGCATGGCGATCGTGATTGCTGCGAATGTATGCTCCGCGCTAGTCGAAGTGGATGCGCCGAATGCGGGACTCTATCGGACAAATCTGGAAAAATTTTCCAAACGCCTTTCTGATTTGGACGTCAAGTTTACCGAAGTGACAAAAGCGCTTCCGGAAGACCGTCGCACCTTTATCGTATTCCATCCGTCTTATGGATATTTGGCCCGAGATTACGGCTTAAATCAAGTTGCGGTCGAAATGCATGGCAAGGAACCGAAACCGCGCGATTTGCAAAAATTGGTACATGAGGCAAAGGAACATCAGGTAAAAACGGTCTTTGTACAGCCTCAGTTCAGCCGTCGTTCCGCAGAATCGTTATCGCGTGAAATTCAGGCAAAGATCGTTTCGATCGATCCGCTGGCGTTTGACTTTGAAAAAGAATTGCTGACGTTTTTGAACGCTCTTGCGGAGGGAGAAAAGTGAATCCGTTCCCTGCGATAGAGATCCGCAATTTGAGCTTTTCCTATGAAAAGACGCCCGTCCTTTCGGATGTGAATTTCTCGGTGGACGTGGGGGACTTCCTTGCGATTATCGGCCCAAACGGAGGCGGCAAGAGCACGCTGATGAAGCTGATAGTTGGTCTGTTGAAACCTTCAGAAGGCGATGTGCGCGTGTTTGGCGAAAAAGTCCCTTCGAAGAAAGTTTCGATCGGCTATGTGCCGCAAAATACAAACCGTAATTTGGAATTTCCGATTACCGTAGCAGAAACGGTTTCGACGGGACTTCCGCTGTACAAGTCCAATCCGCAAAAGGTGAAGGAAGCCTTGGAAACGGTCAAAATGGAATCGTTTGCAGGCCGCCGCTTGGGGGAACTTTCGGGCGGTGAACGTCAACGCGTTTTGATTGCCCGGGCGCTTGCGGCAGATCCGCAGATTCTTTTTTTGGACGAACCGTCGAGCAATATCGATGCTCAGGGGCAAGAAGACTTGTATGGGCTTCTTGCAGAATTGAATGCGAAGATGACGATTGTCATTGTGAGCCATGACCTGATGGTTCTTTCGAACCATGTGAAAAGCGTGGCCTGCGTGAATCGGACTGTGCATTTCCATTCCGGTTCCAAGATTACGCCGGAGATGGTGCAGAGCATGTATGGTTGTGAAGTGGACTTGATCGCCCATGGCGTTCCGCATCGCGTTCTCGGGACGCATTCTCATTAAGCAATCTATCCAAATTAAAAAAGACCCGCAGTGAGCGGGCCTTTCGTTTTCAATTTTTCGAATGATTACTTGATGGTCGTGGTGAAGCGGAGAGCCACACCGACGTCATCGAGTTCCTTTTCGCTGTAGACGTTGAGCTGAGCCTTAGTGCGGCCGTAAGACTTCACGAAGGCGACGGTCCATGCGAAATCGTCTGCATCCGCATTGATTTCGTCGCGGTTGCCGATGTGTTCCATTTCGAACATCAAATGATCCAGAATGCCTGCGGTCGGGATTTCAACGCCGACGTAGAACGGAAGGTGTTCCGAACCCTGGGCGTATTCCGGCTTTACTGCGTATCCGGCTGCGATCGACGTTGCATTCACGTCGCTATCGGTTGTCGTTTTGAGGTAAGCGATTTCTCCATAGAGACGAAGATTCTGGATGAAGGAATAAGAAAGGTAGCCGGCGACGCGGTGCGTTTGGGTTGCCGCTTTTGTCATCGCATCGAGAGCGTTCACTCGATACGCGAGAGCGAGTTCGAGCGGGAAGCAGAACTTGACGCGTTCTTCGACACGGACATAGCCTGTGCTGAACTTGTTGTCGGTTGTTCCGAGCATTGCCTTGAAGGCGGACGGACCGTAGTTCCAGCCGAGTTCAAAGGCGTCATGGGAATAATCGCGCATCATGAATCCGCGAGTTCCGATCGCCTTGTCGATATAGGTACCGAAGTTTGTAGACTGGGACCAGTCCGTCTTCCAGTGACCGAGCTTGAGGTTCACTTTGTGATCGCCCAAAGAATACTTGTAATTTGCCCAGTAGAGATCGGCGAGAATCTTGTCATAGCTTTTTCCGTCGATGGTGTTGCCGAAGTGCGGTCCAAAAATACGGAGCATCACCTGAGCGTCAAAGCTTTCGGACTTGTACATGCCGCCCACGTTAGCGCGGAACCAGAAGGACTTGAGTCCATCGTCTTCGTTGTTGGCGGTAGCTTGAGTCTGAATGTTGCCCTTGAGAGCGAAGTTGTCTTCGGCAGCAAAAGAGGTTGCGGAAAGTGCGATCGTGAGGGCGATCGTTGCCTTGAGAAATTTCGATTTCATGCCTTCTCCTTAAAATGCGAGCAAAATTTATTAAAAACCGCTGCTATTTAAAAGGTCTTTTAATGCAAAGAAACGTCCTCGGAGATGGAGTTTCTGTTTAATAGATTGCAATTCTAAAAAATCCGCGCGTTTTTATTAGATTACGAGGGAAAGTTAAAATGGGAGAACCCGAATGAATCGTTTGATTGCTTTGACCGCCCTTGCCGCATTTGTCGCTGCACCGGCTAAAGATCTTGCCCCGAATAAGACGCATGCCGTGTTGAACATCTCGTATACGAATTTTGACGATGTTCCGCAAAAGAACAAGACTTTGACTTTTGTCGGAAAAAAGAACCCGAAGAATAAGGTTACGGTCAAGACGAATGGTTACGGCGAAGTTTCTTTTTTGATTCCGCGCGAAGATTCGTATCAGATTCTTTGCGAAAGCTTGACCGGCCCGTTTGAATGCGGTGAAACTCCTTATGTTTCACCGCGAGCCAGTTATGGCTCGGTAAACGTTGCCTTTGACGATACCCGTGCGGAGCTTCAGGGCGTTTCGTTTAAGGTGGGCAGCGCAGAACTTGTTCCGTCCTCTCTTTCGACTCTCGATAAAACAATTGCGGGCCTCAAAAAGAATGCAAAGGCCAAGGTCGAAATCGAAGGCCATACCAGTTCTGAAGGCGGCGAAGAATACAATCAGAAACTTTCTGAAGATCGTGCAAACAGTGTCCGCGATTACATGATCAGTAAGGGAATTTCCAAAGACCGCGTGACCGCAGTCGGTTACGGTTACTCCCGTCCGAAGGCTTCGAACGATACCGAAGAAGGTAGAAAGCAGAACCGTCGCATTGAAGTCCGCGTAACGAATCCGGATGAAGTCGAAGCTTCGCCTGCTGAATAAAAGTTCTTGCCGCGCGCTCCCGAAAAGTTCTTGCTCGGAACGGAACTTGACCGCATAGGTCGCGCGCGCCGTCCGTCTCTCCGCTCGGCTCGCGTTGCTCGCTCAGCGAAAGCTTTTTTAAACCTGTCGGCTTTCATTCGCTTCGCTCATCCGCCTCCGAAATCGCTGAACTCGTTCCGATCCGTTCGTCGCGCGCTTCCGAAAGGTCCTAGCTCGGAACGGAACTCGACCGCATAGGTCGCGCGCGCCGTCCGTCTCTCCGCTCGGCTCGCGTTGCTCGCTCAGCGAAAGCTTTTTTAAACCTGTCGGCTTTCATTCGCTTCGCTCATCCGCCTCCGAAATCGCTGAACTCGTTCCGATCCGTTTGTCGCGCGCTCCCGAAAGGTCCTAGCTCGGAACGGAACTCGACCGCATAGGTCGCGCGCGCCGTCCGTCTCTCCACTCGGCTCGCGTTGCTCGCTCAGCGAAAGCTTTTTTAAACCTGTCGGCTTTCATTCGCTTCGCTCATCCGCCTCCGAAATCGCTGAACTCGTTCCGATCCGTTCGTCGCGCGCTCCCGAAAGGTTCTAGCTCGGGACGGAACTCGACCGCATAGGTCGCG
>DGSB01000074.1:0-20226 GCA_002390045.1 Fibrobacter sp. UBA4373 | reverse complement strand
CGTCTCTCCACTCGGCTCGCGTTGCGAGCTTATTTTAAAGCTTGGACCTGTGTTTTCCAGACTGCGTCCGGGTCGTCGGAAGCGAGCCAGGAAAGATAGGCGTTCCCGCGGAAGGACCAGGCAAAAATGTTCAGGATGCCCGCTTTGCGGGCTTCTTTTGTCGCAATTGAAATGTCGTTTTCACGCCCTTTTTCAATCTGGTAATTTTTGATCCACATCTGCGGCTCTTTGCCGTATTTCTTTGCAATTTCAAAAATGCGCTTGGAGGTTTCCGCGTAATGCTTTTGCACGGATTCTTCGGAGGCTCCGCGTTCCCAGTACGGATCGCAGGCGATTTCGTCGACGGAATCGAGCTTTGCGATTTCGTCCCAATTGTCTAGTCCGGCGGGGAACCAGGGCGGCAGCATGCAAACGCAGTTGCGTTTGCCGCGGGCGTGGACGTCGGCGGTCATTTCGGTCAAAAAATCGACCAGGGAATCTTCTCTGAATTTTTTGACATCTTCCGTCAGTTCTTTCGGCATTTCGTACCGGAAGCGCTTTCGGAATTTTTCTTTGCAGTGCGGGCAAAGGCATGCCCAATTGTCGAGTTTCCCTTTCTCGAAATAAAAATGCGGTTCATCCCAAAAAACGGTTTCCACTTCCGAATCGCAAACGCTCTGGATCCAGCGGTGCATATAGGCGCGGAATTCCGGATGATTTGGACATGCAGCGACTGAGGTCTTTTCGTCGAGGGAAACCTGGCACATATCATGATTGCGGGCGGTGAGTTCGGAATAGGCTTCTCCACCGAAGACGCGTCCGACACCCCAAGGATTCACGTAAACCTTGAGTCCGAGTTCCGTTGACTTGTGGATGATAGCCTTCATCGTCTTTGGATAATACTGTTCATCTTCTTCGGACCAGGTGTGCAGAACATGCGTAAAACCGGCGTCGCGGATTTCCTGAAGATCTTCGACAGCTCGTTCGGGATTGCGGACGCCAAAATAGGCGATACCTTTTTTCATGATTTTAAGGACGGAATGGGGTGACGTTCGACCATTGCGGCGAACCGGCTTCGACAAACACGTGTTGCAGGACGTCTTCCCAATCCGCTTTGCGGATCGGCTTCGGCAAGAAGAAAGCCTCGTCGGATTGCTTGGAAATCGGATAATCCTTTTCGACAAGTTCCACAATCCAGGACTCTGGAATGAGATCGCGCAGGCGGTTGCCGAAGGCGATGGATTCCTTTGTCGGCTTGATGCCGTGGTCGAGGACGATCAGGGCTGGGGATTCACCTTGAGAAAGCGGAGTGTCCAAAGCCTTTTCGCCTTGCTCGATTCCTTTGCAAGTGTAAATGGCTGTGTCCGCAGGAATGTCGTGCGAAAGCATCCAATCGAGAGTCCAATTGGCAAGCTCCGTCAAATCCGTCGCGCGGTCGTCTGAAATAAAAAAGATATGTCCCACGGTTAAAAAATAACTAAAAAAGTTAGATTTTCTAAGAAATGACCCATTCTTCCTTGCATTTTCCTCCCCTGGGGGAATTCGATTTTGTAAAAAGGGTGCTTTCGGATGCGATTTCGATGGATGAAAGCGCTCCTCGTTCCCGATTTTGGTTTGGAGCCGGCGACGATTGCGCGGCTTTTGACGGCTGGCTTGTGACGAAAGACATGTCGGCGGAACATTCGCACTTTCGGTTGGACTGGTCCACGCCGGAACAGGCGGTAGAAAAGTGCATTGTTTCGAACGTGTCGGATATTTCTTCGATGGGTGGGGAGCCTAAAATCGCCTTGCTCGGGATTTGTGTCAATCAGAGTTGGGACAAATTAACTCGCGAGCGTGTGGCGAAGGCTTTTGCGGAAGGCTTTCGGAAACGGGGAATTTCCCTGATCGGTGGCGATGTCGTTTCGGCAAGGGAAGGCCTTTTTTCGATAACGTTGCTTGGACGGGCTGTCGGCGAACCTTTAAAACGGTCCGGGGCGAAAGTGGGCGATACGGTCTATGTTTCGAGTCCACTTGGAGCCAGTGCTGCCGGCCTTTGGGCTTTTTTGCATGGAAAGCAGGACGACCCGGAACTAGTTGACGTCGTTTCGGAGCATCTTTGCCCGAAAATCGATGAACAATGTGGAGTTCGCCTGGTAAAAGCTGGGGTTTTGGGCGGTTGTATCGATCTTTCTGACGGTTTGAGCTCGGAACTCAATCATTTAGCGCTTTCTTCGGGAGTTAAAATCCGGATTGATGAGGAAAAAGTCCCGATTCACCCCGGAGTGTTACGCCTTTGTAAAAAATACGGGGAGAACCCTCGGAATTTTTGGCTAAAAGGGGGCGAAGATTACCGCTTGCTTTTTACAACTGACCTTGCAAAAAGTATATTCAACGAGAAAAATATCCAGGTGTATCCCGTGGGTGAAGTGCTCGAAGGCTCGGGCGTCATTTTACGGAATTTGGAAGGAAAATTGGAAACTTTAGAGGCGGATAGCTGGTCACATTTATGAGTCAAGGAAAGTCAAAGATTGGTGAACTCCTGCTCCGACAGGGAGTGATTGATGAAGATCAGCTGAAACATGCGATGAGCGAACATGAACGCACGGGACTTGCCCTTGCGAAGATTCTTGTACGCCTCGGCATGGTCAGCGAAGAAGTCTTGACGAACATTCTCGGTGTTCAGATGCGCAATTCCACGAGAATGCGTATCGGTGAACTTTTGTTGAAGCATGGCTACATTACGGAAGAGCAGCTTGCCAAGGCTCTGGAAGAACAGAAACGGACCGGCCAGCGTCTTGGACGGACCCTGGTGACTCTCGGCTACATGTCGGAAGAACGCTTGGTCGAAATCCTTTCTGCCCAGTTCGAAGTCCCGTATGTAAAGCTTGCCAACTTCAATATCGACCCGGAAGCCCATAACAAGATTTCCGAAGATGTCTGCCGCACGTACAAGATTGTTCCGCTCTTCTTCACGGACCGCGTCTTGACGATCGCGATGACGGATCCGACGAATGTGCGCGTCATCGACATCGTGAAGTTCAAGTCCCAGATGGAAGTGGACATCGTGATGGCGAGCGAAAAGGATGTGATGGCGGCTATTGACCGCACCTATATGACCGCGTCGGGCGACTCCTTGGAAGCGTTGCTGAACCAGGCGAAGGGAAACGAGTCGGACGAACTGGAAACGGTGGACCGCGAATCGGAACAGAGCCAGGAAGCCGAACTGACGGATGAAGAAGGCCAGCAGGTCGTGAAGATCGTGACGTCGCTCATTCAGGAAGCGATTTCCCGCCACGCATCCGATATTCACTTGGAACCGCAGGAAACCTTCCTGAAACTCCGTTACCGTATCGATGGTGACCTTCAGGTCCAGGCTCCGATTCCTGCCCGTTTGATGAACCAGATTCTTTCGAGAATCAAGCTCCTTGCGAAGATGGATATCGCTGAAAAGCGTAAGCCGCTCGATGGTCGTTTTACCGTGCGTTTCCGCGGAAGCGAAGTCGACTTGCGTGTGAGCTCCTTCCCGGTTTCTTTGCGTAAGCGCGGCATTTGCGAAAAAATAGTGATGCGTATTTTGGACCCGAATTCGGGTCAGTTCCCGTTGAAGGACATGGGCTTTGCGCCTGTCATGTTCAAGCAGTTCAAGGATGCGATTAACTCCCCGAACGGAATTGTGCTTGTGACGGGTCCTACGGGTTCCGGTAAGTCGACGACTCTTTATGCTTCGATCCGCGAAATTCTCGATCCGACGATCAACATTTCGACGATGGAAGACCCGGTCGAATTGAACATTGACGGCGTGAACCAGGGACAGATCAACGTGGCTGCGGGCTTCACCTTTGCTGCGGGTATTCGTGCACTGCTGCGTCAGGACCCGGATGTGATCATGATCGGTGAAATGCGTGATAAGGAAACTTCTTCGATGGCTATCGAAGCGGCTTTGACGGGTCACTTGGTGTTCAGTACGCTCCACACGAACGACTCCGCAGGTTCGTTCCCGCGTTTGCTGGAAATGGGCCTTGAACCGTTCCTTGTCGCGACGGTGATGAAGGGTATCCTTGCCCAGCGTCTCGTGCGTCGAATCTGTAAACATTGTAAGGAACCTGTAGACATTTCGCCGGAACTTCGCGAAGAATTACATCTTTCTCCGGATATGCAGTTCTACCACGGTCGCGGTTGTGAACATTGCGACGGCTCGGGATACAAGGGCCGCTGCGGTATTTACGAGTTCCTCGTGCCGAATGAAGCGGTGCGAAACGCGATTGTAAAACGTGCTTCCGGTGACGATATCAAAAAAATTGCCATGAAGGAATGTGGCATGATTACGCTCCGTATGGATGGCTTGCAGAAAGCTTTGGATGGTCTTACGACCCTTGAACAGGTGCTTGGCGCATCGAACCCGGATGACTAATGGCGCGTATAGTTGATCTTGCGCGCTTACATGAAGAACTGAATGAAGAACAGGTTGCCGCGGCCGCAAAGACCGAAGGCCCTGCTCTCATTTTGGCTGGCGCCGGTTCGGGAAAGACCCGAACGATTACATATAAAATTGCGCACTTGATTTCTTCCAAGGGCGTGGATCCTCGTCGCATTCTCGCGGTGACTTTCACAAACAAGGCTGCCCGCGAAATGAAAACGCGTATTCAGCAGATTCTTGAAGGCAAGGTGAACCTGGAATGGATGGGCACTTTCCACTCGATCTGTGTACGCATTCTTCGCTTGTGCCTTTCGAACGAACGGATTGGACAGGCACTCGGATGGAAAATCAACAAAAACTTTTCCATTTATGACGACGACGATCAGAAGAAGATTTTAAAAGAAATCCTGAAACCGCTATTTGGCGACGACATGGATGCGCAGAAGCTGAAGCAGGCTCGCAGCATCATTTCGAAGTACAAGAACAGTGTCGTGAAACAGGCCCAGCCTGACGGCAGTTACCGCATTGTCTTGCAGACTCCGACGGTCGCCTTGGAACAGGCTGCATTCCCCGATCAGCAGCAAATGGCGGGAGTTTATCGCGATTATCAGGCAAAGCTTGGCGATGCGAACGCGATGGATTTTGACGACCTTTTGATGAATACGGTGGAACTTTTGCAAAAGCTCCCGCAGGTTGCGGCGCAGTTTGCAAACCGTTTTCAGTATGTGGTCGTGGACGAATATCAGGATACGAATGATGTCCAGTATGAACTGCTCAAGCTTTTGATCGACCGTTCTAAGCAGAACGTGACGGTTGTGGGTGACGACGACCAGAGTATTTACGGATGGCGCGGTGCAAACATTGAAATCATCCGAAACTTCTCGCATGATTTTGATCAGGTAACGTTCTTTAAGCTCGAACGGAACTACCGCTCTTCGGCAAATATTGTGAAAGGCGC
Organism: Fibrobacter sp. UBA4373; assembly: GCA_002390045.1. GTDB lineage: Bacteria > Fibrobacterota > Fibrobacteria > Fibrobacterales > Fibrobacteraceae > Hallerella. The sequence goes on along the minus strand of DGSB01000074.1, from coordinate 14,890 downwards.
TGGCTCGGTGATCGCTCATAACGATCGCCCGCTGGAAATGACAAAGAACGTGTATTCCAAGGAACCGCCCGGTGAGCCGATTCATGTGGTGAATGTTCTTGCGGATACGTTCGAAGCGGAACAGATTGCAAAGCGCATTCTTGCCGCCGGCAAGGATGCCTATGCGCAGACGGCGATTTTTTACCGTACCAATGCGCAGTCGCGTGCCATTGAAAAGGCGCTGAACGATTCCCGAATCCCGTGCGTGATTTTTGGCGGTACGCGGTTCTGGGATCGCAAGGAAGTCCGAGACATTATGGCGTACATGCGCCTGCTTTCCAATCCTAAAGACGATGCGGCGCTTTTGCGCATTATCAATACGCCTCCGCGCGGCATCGGCGCCGGTTCGCTCGATGCGCTTCGCTTGAATGCGACGCTGAACGGATGCTCCTTGTGGGAGGCTCTTCCGTCCGAAATTGAGAAGGGCGGTCGTACGGCCAAGGGTTTTGAAAGCTTTAAGAACATGGTCGATGGATGGCTCGCCCTGTTGCACGGCGATGAAGCTCTCCCGATTCTTGCGGAACACGTGATTCGCGATACGTTCTACAAGGAATTCCTGAAGAAGGAAGACGAGACAACTTCGGATGAACGCGGACGTAACCTGGACGAAATGGTGAACGCCTTCCGTGAATTCGAGGAAGAAAATCCGGATAAGGGTCTTGACGAATTTTTACAAGAAATTTCGCTCTTGACCGATGCGGATAAAAAGGTGGAAAATGCGCAGAGCCGTGTAACGCTCATGACAATCCATATGGCAAAAGGCCTTGAATTCGATACGGTGCATATTGCCGGTTGCGATGAAGGCGTGTTCCCGCTTGTCCGTGAATCGAGCATGCTCGAAACTCCGGATGAACGCAAAAAGCAGGCGGAAGAAGAACGCCGTCTGTTCTATGTGGGCTGTACCCGTGCAAAGCATATCCTTTATTTGTATCATGCCGGTCGGCGTTTTTGGCAGGGGAGTCTGAGACCTTTCCCGCCTTCTAGATTCCTCGAAGAAATCGATCCTTCGACGACTTCGATTGAAGGCCGTGCCGTGGACGAAAGCTCGCAGGAATTTACCGGGGAACCTTGGAATCAGGGACTTCGCGGCTATGCGGCTCGTGCGGCAGGAACGCGTCCGTCTTATGGAAGTTACGGAAGCGGTGGCGGCTATGGCGGCGCTTCGCGCGGTCCGCGATCCTTCGGTCCTTCGGGACGTTCGCAGTCGACGGGTCTCCATAAGACGCAGCACATCATTTACAAGAATCCGCAGGTTGTAGAAAAAGTGGAAAAAGGTCCGCGCCTCGTTTACGATGAGGACTGCGACAATCCGCTTCACAGTGGCGTTCGCGTACAGCATATGAAGTTTGGCACGGGCGTTGTGACAAATGTGTCAGGTTCTGGCGAGAACACACGAGTCGAAGTCAAGTTTTCTAACGGAATTGTAAGAAAATTGATTTTAAAATACGCTGGACTCCAAATTTTGGACTAGCATCTGACTCCGAGTTTTCTATTTTAATAAGGATTAAAATCTTAAAAAGGTTAAGACATGCTCAGTAAAGAAGAAATTTTGAAGATTGCAAAACTTTCCCGTTTGAAGATCTCTGACGCGGAAATTGAATCCTTCTCCGGTCGTTTGGACCAGCTCCTTCACTACATGGAAGACTTGAAGGCTTTGGATCTTTCGAATGTGGAACCGATGACGGGTGTCGAAGATGCTCCGACGGTTCTTCGCGAAGATGTGCCGCAGCAGTCGTTCACGCATGAACAGGCTTTTGCGAACGCTCCGGATGTAGAAAACGATCACTTCGTGATTCCAAAAGTTATCGGCTAAACCTTTTTATTTAAAAGTTTATGGCATCAGCAGTTCATTGCGTCGTTCCCGCACGGTACACGTCTTCCCGGTTCCCGGGAAAGCCTCTCGTCCCCATCTGCGGACGGCCGATGATTCTTCGCACGTTAGATAGAGCTGTCGCCGCCGGGTGTTTTAAGAGTGTCGTCTGTGCTACAGACGACATTCGTATTTTTAAAACGGTAGAAGAGGCTGGTTATACAGCCGTTCTTACCGGCCCTGCCGTCACAGGCTCTGACCGTGTCAGCGAAGCCGCTGAAAAGCTGGGCTTGGACCTGGTGGTGAATTTGCAGGGAGATGAACCCGTTGCGGATCTTCAGATGCTCCGCGATGTGGCAAAAGCCCTTGCCGAAGAACCGGGCTCCTGGGTATCGGTGGCAGCTCCGCTCGCAGAAGAAGATCGGGACCGTCTTTCCGTGGTCAAAGTGGAAATCGATTCCACGGACCATGCAACGGAATTTATTCGCAAACTCCCTCCCGAACCGCGCAAGTGGTATCGGCATGTCGGCGTCTATGCCTATTCGGCAGAAGCCCGCGAGGAATTTGCAAGCCTTCCTCAATCGGAACTCGAAAAAGAGCGTTCCTTGGAACAGCTCCGTATTTTGGGCAAACGTCCCATCCGTATGGTTTATTGTACATCCCTTTCGGCGTCGGTCGACTTACCGTCCGATGTACAAAAGGTTGAATCCATCTTGAAACAAATGGAAGTTAGTCAAAATGGAAAACACATATAATGGAAAGACAAAGTTCATCGTCGTCACGGGCGGTGTGATTTCTGGCCTTGGGAAAGGTGTGGCGGCTGCAAGTATCGGCGCCCTTCTTTCGAATCGTCTCAAAGTGATTCCGGTCAAGTGCGACGGTTACTTGAATACGGATCCGGGCACGATGAATCCGACAGAACATGGAGAAGTATACGTGCTCGATGACGGTGGCGAAGTCGATATGGACTTTGGCCATTATGAACGATTCCTGAATGTTGTGGCTCGTTCGGAATGGAGCCTTACGATGGGTAAGGTCTTTAAGCTGATCCTTGAAAAGGAACGCCGTGGCGATTACCTCGGTCATACGGTGCAGTTCATTCCGCATGTGACGAACGCAATCAAGGAACACTTCTTTGAAGTGGCGAACAAGGAAAATGCGGATGTGCTTCTGATTGAAATCGGCGGTACGGTCGGTGACCTTGAAAACCAGTTCTTCATTGAAGCGGCCCGCCAGCTTTCGCACGAAGTCGGCAGTGAAAATTGCCTGTACGTGCATCTGACCTATGTGCCGATTCCTTCGGGAGTCAAGGAACAAAAGTCCAAGCCGACGCAGATGTCTGTTCGCGAATTGAATGAACGCGGAATCTATCCGGACATTATCATTGCCCGTTGTGAAGAATTCCTGAAACCGCACATCAAGGAAAAGATTGGCCTGTTCTGCAACTTGCCGGCATCCCATGTGATTTCCGGTGTGGACGTCAAGCACGTTTATGAATGTCCTCTCGTTTACGACAAGGAAGGCATCCCGGAAATCCTTCTGAAGAAGCTTCGCGTTTACGCACCTCCGAAACTGGATACGTGGAGCCGTCTGGTCGATACCATGAATCGCAACGACATAAACCCGCGTAAGGTTTTGAATGTGGCGATCGGTGGCAAGTACACGCGCCTTGAAGATTCCTATGCAAGTATTGTCGAATCGTTGAACCATGTGTCAGCGCATCTCGATGTGCATGTGGAAATCCGTTGGATCGATACGGAAAAGCTGGAACAGCATCCGGAAGAAGTCGAAGCGGATATGCAGGGAATCGATGCGGTCATCATCCCGGGCGGCTTCGGTACGCGTGGCATTGAAGGGAAGATCGTTCTGATCCAGTATGTGCGCGAACACAAGATTCCGTTCCTCGGAATTTGTTACGGCATGCAGCTCGCGGTGGTGGAATTTGCCCGTCACGTCTGCGGCATGAAGGATGCCGGTACGATGGAAACCGAATCTCCGTCGCATCATGTAAAGGATCCGGTCATCGCCTATTTGCCGGGCCAGGACAAAATCAAGGAAATGGGCGCGACGATGCGCCTCGGTGGTCATGACGTACTCATTCGTAAGGATTCCCTTGCCGAAAAGGTTTACGGATCCACTGAAATCCGCGAACGTTTCCGTCACCGCTATGAAGTCAACCCGGCTTATGTTGAAAAGCTCGAAAAGGGCGGCATCATTTTCTCGGGCAAGGCGAAAAACGAAGACATTATGCAGATTATGGAACTTCCGGACCATCCGTTCTTCATGGCTTGCCAGTTCCATCCGGAGCTGAAGAGTTCCCTTTTGCATCCGGCGCCACTTTTCCTCGGCCTGTTGAAGGCGGCCGATGAACGCGCCTGAGAAAAAGGTCTTTACATTAGCTCTACTTCTTTTTGCCTTAGGACTTTTGGTCAAGTTCTCCCCGTGGGATCCTGTGCCGCAGATCGAAACTTTTTCGTATGCGGAACAGGCCCGGGAAGAGTCTCCCAAAGAAAGGCCTCGTTTAAAGAAAACAGAGATTTCGCCGTCCAAAGCGAAGCCTAGGGAACATTTTCCGCTTTCCATCAACCGGGCGAGCGTATCGGAACTTTGCACCATCAAAGGCGTTGGTCCGAAGCTTGCCGAGAAAATTGTCGCCTATCGGACAGCGCATGGACGCTTTTCTGGCCCCGCGGACCTGAAAAAAGTCTCCGGAATCGGGAAGAAAAAAGCGGAAAAGATTCTCACCTTTGTGATTTTTGACTAGTTTTAAGGGAAATAGGAACGTAAGTTTTTGATACTATGGACGATACAAAGTTACATCTAGGAATTGAAGCGGGCGAAGTTCTTCTCAAGGTGGCTCTTTATGACCCCAAGGATAAGAAAGTCGTCAAAACGGCTATTCTGAATACAGAGACGAATCCGCTGGATGACGTTTCTTCTTTCGAAGCGGCTTTACAGACTTGGCTTGCCGAAAATGAAGGCGTGCAGATCGACTCGGTTTCTTTGACCGTTTCGTCGTTCCGCGCTGTTGTGCGTCAGCTGTTTGTACCTCCCGAAGCGAAGAACGTGCGGGAATACCTGCAGTGGTATTTGGGCAACCTGGTGAACGCCAACGTGGCGGACTATGTGATGGATTTTGTGGAACTGGGTGGTTCTGCAGAACTCGGTCGCACGGTTCTGATGATCGCCATGCGGAAAGCCTGGGTGAATTCAATCCGTAAGGGATTCCGCAACCAGCAGATTGCTCCGAAGATCCTTGAAGTCGATGCGCTCTCCTTGATGAATCTTTTGGAAGCTAGCGGCACACTCGATAACAAACTCCAGTGCGTCATTAAAGCGGACGTGACGGGTGTGATGCTTTTGTGGGCGTCCAAGGACGATCTTCGTGCTTTGCGCTGCTGTTCGACTCTCGATCTGGCGGGCAAGGAACGCGAAGAGGCTTATGTCCAGCTTTCGGAAAATATTGCAAAGCAGGTGGAAGAGGCGGCGTCTGCAAACGGAACCGCAGTGGACCGCTACATGCTTTGCGGTGAACTTGCGACGGATCTTCTCTTTGTGGAAAATCTCCGCAAGGCTCTTGGGGACAAGCCGATTACCCAAATGGATTCCTTCCCGGATATTCGACTTCCGGTGGATGAAGAAAGCGCAAGCCATGTGCTTTCTTGCGCAGGGGCGATTGGTGTTGCTTTGAGGAGTGCATAATCATGATTGAATTGAACTTGATTGAAGCTGCGTCGCAGACCATTCCCGCCGCTACGGCGCCGATGGCTGCTGTTCCGACTTCGGCTGCCAAAAAAAGCAAGCTTCCTCTTTTGATTGCGGCTGCGGCTGTGCTCGTGGTTGTTTGTGGCCTGTTCGGTATCTTGAAGTTTGCCGGGGTTCCGCATGCGCTTGAAGGCGTTTTGCCGGCTCCGGTTGTCGATGCGTTGGGAATTCCGGATCCGAGCCGTCAAGGCCCGACGATGGATGCTCGCAGTGCCGGCCAGACGACCACTGCCGGTGGTACCATCGCAAGCCGTCGTGCCGAAGAAGAAGCGGCTGCGGTGCGCCGTGCCCAGCAGAGTTCTCCGGAGCGTGTCGTCCAGGCGGTTCAGCCGGGAATTTTCCAGGCCGAAAAACGTCATGATTACGCTTCGCTTCTCCCGATGCAAAAGCTTTGCTTCCAAAAGTCGATGGCGGCACAGGTCTTTGCCTTTGTGAATGCCGTGACTCCGGAAGGCGTGAGCTTTGCCGACTTGATGTTCGCCGCTCCGAACTATTACTTTATTCGTGGCGTTGCGGAATCTCCGGTGATTCAGCGCAATTACCTGGAACGTTTAAAAATGGGAAGCTCCGAGTTCAAGACTCCGGAACTGCCGGAAAACGCTCCTGCGACTGCGGTCACCGCCTACGGTGTTTTGAATTCCAAGCCGGAAGCGATGCAGGGAGCTGCTCCGTTTGTCAAGGACGGCGAAGTCTCCAAGGAAATCGATGCTCTTCGCGGACTCGATGCGAACAATCGCTTGCGCTTTTCGGGACTTAAAAATCCGAAGGTGGAAGATTTTGGCGTTTACAAAAGCTATACGTACAACGTAACGACGAAGGCGGATTTTCAGGTGGTGCTGAGCTTTGTCGAAGCTCTTGCCAAGAGCCCTGTCCGCGTAGGTGTTGAACGGATCAAAATGACCGCTGCTGGCAAGAAGGGCGTTTCGACAGCGATGACCCTTGTCGTTTACTCTTCGAATTAATTAATGGCTATTCGCATTACCGGCGGCACGTTCCGAGGCCGCCAAATCGCTTCGCCCTTGACATCGAAAACCCGTCCGACGGGTGCGATGGCGCGCGAAGCGCTTTTTAATATCCTTCAGAATGTCGAAGGCTTTCACGTGCTTGACCTGTTTGCAGGCTCGGGCTGTGTAGGCATCGAAGCGGTAAGCCGTGGTGCAGAAAGCGTGACGGCTGTCGAAAAAAACGGCGCGCAGGCGCGCTCTCTGGCTGCGTCTTATAAGTCCTTGGACGCTTCCGGCAAACTTCATTTGTGCGTAACGGATGCGCAGAATTTTTTGCAAAAGGCGTTCCTTTCGGAAGAACGCTTTGACCTGATTTACGCGGACCCTCCGTTTACAGAGGCGTATCCGGATTTGCGACCGTTTTTGCAGTTGCTGAAGCCGACTGGTACGGCTGTATTTGAAGTTCCTTCGCGGAACGTTCCCGAATGGACGAATGAAGGCCGGATTCGCCGTTATGGCGAAAGTTCTCTCGTCTTCTTTTCCGCAACTTTGTAAATTTGAGGCTATGGATCGTATAGCCGTTTTTGCAGGATCGTTTGATCCCTTTACCGTTGCGCATCTCGCTATTGTCAAAAGGGCGTGCGCGATTTTTGACCGTGTGATCGTTGTCGTCGGAAAGAATGTTTTAAAGCATTCCCTTTTGACGGTAGAAACGCGGATGCATTTTATTGCCAAAGCGACCGCAGACTTAAAAAATGTGACGGTCGATTCTTTTGACGGCTTGACGGTGGATTATATGAAAAAGTCCGGGGCGAAGTTCCTTGTCCGCGGAATTCGGTCTTCGGTGGAATTTGAAGCCGAACGGAATCTCGCCTGGAACAATCAAATGCTCTTTCCGGAAGCGGAAACTGTCTTTTTGCAGGTCGATCCTCAATTTGCCGCAATTTCGAGTACCGCAGTTCGCGAAATTCTTCATTTTGGTGGAGATGTTTCGAAAATGGTCCCGAAAGAATTTTATGCGGATCTGATTCACGAAACGGAGAAACATTAAATGTTTGGCTTAAAACCATTTCGCTATCTCTCTTCTCCCATCCGCACGTTGCTGATCATCAACTTGGTTGTTTTTGGCATTTGCTACTTGGCCAGAATATTCAACCTGGATGGAATTTATACCTATCTCGTCGGCTACGGGTCCTTGGTCCCGGTCGCCTATGAACAGATTTGGCGTTATTTGACCTATGCCTTTGTGCATGTGGACTTGTGGCATTTCTTGTTCAATATGCTCGCCTTGTGGATGTTTGGCGATGACGTTGCGATGGCGATCGGCTATAGGCGCTTTTGGATTCTGTACTTGTTCTGCGCCGTTTTTGCGGGCGTGTTCAGCATTCCGTTCTATTTGTTCGGTGCGATGTCGCCGATGACCTTCATTATCGGGGCTTCGGGCGCTTTGATGGGCGTATTTGTGGCTTATGCCAAGCTTTTCCCGGAACGTGGCATTTTGATGTTCTTCATCATTCCGATGAAGATCAAGCATGCAATCTGGATCTTTGTGGCCCTCGATGTCCTGTTTGCGGGATCGGGCGATACGATTGCGCATTTTACGCATTTGGGCGGTATCGCTTCCGGTTTTCTTTGTATGTACCTGTTTGACAACAGTATTTGGGACAAGCTCCGTGGAGAATTCAAGGAACGTCGTAAAGACAAACCGGCAGGAACGCCGGATGATCCGCTCGAAGGCGAAGTCCGTTTTATGGACCGTCAGAAACAGTTGGATATGATCTTGAAAAAAGTCAGTGAAGGTGGCGTAAATTCGCTTACGGAAGCTGAAAAAACATTCTTGGTAGAAGAAAGCGCACGCCGCCGCGGTGGCCGTCGTTTTTAAGGAGTCTTATGAAAAAAGTTTTAGGATTTGGTGCAGCTCTTGTCGACATGGTCGCTCAGGTAGATGATGCTTGGATTCAAAAGGTTAAACTTTCGAAGGGCGGTCAATGCTCGGTGAATTATCCGGAGCTGAAGAAAGTCTTGGACCAGATCCAGAATCCGGAGAGAGTTCCGGGTGGAGCCGCTTGCAATACGATGGTTGGCGTCGCAAGACTCGGCGGTAAGGCTGCTTTTATTTCGAAGGTGGGCCGTGACGAACTGGGTGAACTTTATGCGAAGCACCTTTCGGACAGCGGTGTGGAAAATTTCATGCTCTCTTCTTCGACGGCAACAGGTACGGTTCTTTCGGCAGTCACTCCGGATGCGGAACGCACGATGGTGACTTTCCTTGGCGCTTCGAACGAGGTGGTGGCTTCGGAAATCCGGCCGGAACTCTTTGATGGCGTCGGCATTGTATATCTCGAAGGCTACCGGGCTTATGGCGAAGAATGCTTTGTGAAGATGACGGAAGAAGCGCGCAAACGTGGCGTGATGACCGCCCTCGACTTTGGCGCCTTTGGCGTTGTGAACGATTGTCGCCCTCTTTTTAACAAGCTCTTCGCTGGCAAGGAAATCGACATTGTGATTGCAAACGAAGACGAAGCCAAGGCTTATACAGGCGAATCGGAAGAAGCGGCTCTCGAAAAGATTGCAAAGCTTTGCAAGATCGCCGTGGTGAAGCTTGGCAAGCGCGGCGCGTTGATTTCGAAGGACGGCGTGGTGACCCGCATTCCGTGCGGTCCGGCCAAGGCAATCGATACGACGGGCGCCGGAGACCTGTGGGCTTCGGGATTCCTTTACGGTATTCTTTCCGGCTGGGATATGGAACGCTCTGGCAAGCTCGGCAGCATCGTTTCGAATGAAGTCGTCCAGGTGATTGGGGCTCAGATTCCAGAAGAAGGCTGGGCACGCATTCATGAGGAAATGAAGAATGTCTAATGAAAGTGAACAGCTCGAATGGATGACGCTCGAAACCTTTGCGACGTTAGAAGAAGGCGAAGCGCTTGCAGCTCTTCTCCAGGAAAATGCGATTGAAGCGAACCTGGTGAACGACGCGAACTTGGGCGGCGATCCGCTCGGGCTGGACTTTCAAAATCGAGGCGCATCTTCTTGCATTGTGCGCGTCCATGCAAAAGACATCGACACGGCACGTCACATTCTCGAAGCGGCCGTTCAGGCGGCTGCGGCAGAAGAAGCGGACGACGTGAGCATGCAGATGCTTGAAAGTTTTAGCGATGAAGAACTTCTCGAAATTTTGCAGAAGCCGGACGAATGGAATCCGGAAAATGTAATGCTTGCGAGGAAGATTCTTGCATCGCATGGAAAAAACTATTCCGAAGCGGATTTGAAGCGTTTGTTCGAAGAACGCGTTGAAGCGCTCCGCAAGCCTCTCGAAGTCAAAAATTCAAGCCTTGCCTTTGCCTTTTTGGGCTGTGCGATTGCGTTAGTGGTGGCCGCTTTGCATTTTAGTTATGTCGGTGAAGCCAAGTTCCTGTACGCACTTCTCGGCGGTGGCTTTTGTGCCTGTCTTTCGCTGATTGCGGGCATGAACTGGTGCAACCGTAAAAAACGTTTGCCGAACGGTGAAAAGGTTTACGTTTTTGAAGCCTCCTTCCGTAAGAAGGCTCTTGTCGAATTGATCGTGGCGGTGCTTTCGCTCGCAGCGGTCGTCGCAGAAATCGTCGTTCGGACGGCTTGATTTTTAATGGACGCCGTCCGCATTTCCCTGCGGCATCAAGGCGTACCATTTTTGAATCTTTTCTTGAACCTCTGGAGAAAATCCCGGCTTGTTGTCGAGGATTTCTTCGGCGGTATCCAGAATGCGCTGGATGAGTTCCTTGTCTTGGATCCAGTCGAACCAGCGGAATACCCAGGCTCCGCTCTGTTCGGAACCTTCGAGGTTGCCGGCACCGCGGTCCTGCATGTCCATTTCGGCGATTTCAAAACCGTTATCCGTACTTGCGAAACGGGAAAGCCTTTCGTGTGCGGGGCTTGTTTGCGGAACGATGAGGAAGCACCAGGCTTCTTGATTTCCACGGCCCACACGTCCTCGGAGCTGGTGTAACTGTGCCAGCCCAAAACGGTCCGGGGCGTCGATGACCATCAGGTTCGCTTCCGGAACGTTCACGCCGACTTCGATCACGGTCGTGGCGACAAGCACTTGAATTTTCCCAGCCGCAAAATCGCCTAAAATGCGATCGCGTTCTTTTTCGTCCATTTGGCCGTGGATCGCTCCGACTTTCCATTCGGAGGTGAAAGAGGAAAGTTCTTCGGCGACTTCATCGACGCTTTTCGCCCCGCCTTCGTCGTCGATTTCCACACGGCTCACGACCCAGTAAAGACGGTTGCCTGTTTTCACTTCTTTGAGTAAAAACTTTTTCATGTCGTCGCGCTTTGTCGGGTCGACGAGACGCGTTTTCACAGGCTTTCTGCCGGCGGGCTTTTCGTTCAAAACAATCGGAGTCAGGTCGCCGTAAAGTGTCATGGCGAGGCTTCGCGGAATGGGAGTCGCGCTCATCACGAGCAGGTCGGGGAAATGCCCCTTTTTTAGAAGCGCTTCGCGCTGGTTCACGCCAAAACGGTGCTGCTCATCGATGACGACAAAGGTGAGATTTTGAAAAAGGACATCCCTGGAGAAAAGCGCGTGGGTTCCGATGACGACTTGCGTCATGCCCATTTGAAGTTCCCCGGAAATGGTCTTTTTTTCGGCGGCGCTGCACGCTCCGAGAAGAAGGGCCGTGCGGATGCCCGCCTTGTCGAAGAAAGGTTTTAAGCTTTTGTAATGCTGTCGGGCAAGAATGTCGGTCGGCGCCATCAGGGCACACTGTTCGCCGCTTTTGGCTACGGCAAGCATGGCAAGCATCGCGACGACCGTTTTTCCGCTGCCGACGTCACCCTGGAGCAGGGCGTGAAATTGCTTTTTTCCGCGGAGACCGTTGCAGATTTCGTCAACGGCTTTGGATTGCCCGTCGGTGAGGGTGAACGGTAAAGAGGCTTTGGCCTCGGCGATTGCCTGAGAATCGAGAGAACGTGCTTGCCCGCGGATAGCGAGACTTCGGCGGCGAACGTTCATGCGCAAGCAGAATGGCAGGAGTTCAAGCTTTTTGAGTTGAAGCTTTGCCTGCATGGCTTCGGCAAAAGTCTTTGGCATGTGCAGGCTTTTGAGATTTTGCAACACAGGCTTTAATCCCATGAACTGCGTGAGTTCTGCAGGCGGAGCATCCGGAACGGAAAGGTTCGGCATGGCGAAAAGCTTCGGGTACAGCGTCCGGAAAAATTTTTGTTCGATCTTTGCCGAATGCTCTTCTTCGGTAATCGTATAGGCAGGTTCGATGCCTCCCGAAAAATCTTCGTCTTCGCCCATACGCTGCATTTCGGGATGTACCAACTGTAAGCCGCGGTAATTGCCGAGCTTTCCGATGACGCACCAGCGAGTTCCTACGGAAATCGTTTTGGACCAGTGCCTTGCCCCACGAAAAAATACCAGGCTTACTTGACCTGTACCATCGTCGAGGACGGCCATATAGCGAGAAGTCCTTCCTGGAATGAACCCGGCCCGTGTAATCTTGCCGATGAAGATGACGTTTTCCCCGACATGACTTTCGGAAATTTTGTTCAGACGGGTGCGGTCAAGCCACGTACGCGGAATGTTGTATAAAAGATCCGAAACGGACGCAAGCCCTGAAGCGTTGAGTGCTTTCAGGCGTTTAGGTCCGAGCCCAGGGAGTGTTGACAAATCCATGCAGAAAAAATACCTATATTTTTTTGAAACAAAAGGATATCTATGAAAAAGATCTTGTCGATGATGCTCTTTCTCTCTGCCTTTCTTTTTGCAGAAAATTTGACGGTGGAAGGAAAACTTTCCGAAATTCCGGGAAAGATGCCTCCAAACGATCTTTACAATTACGTCTATGTTCTCAAGTACAAAGTGACGAAAGTGGTGGAGGGCAAATTCGACGGTAAGGAAATTCTCGTCGGCGTTTACAATCCGCTGATCGCCCGCGGTCAAGTGAAGGACAAAATGGCCGACAAGTCGAAGGGAGACGTGCGTGCATTCAAGGTGGGCGACAAGCATACGCTCAAACTGGTGAAGCTCGAAGGCAATTACGATGGCGCCGTGGAAGACGAATACTTTGACGACGAATCCGAACGCTATTTGGCTGTGGAAGTTTTGAAGTCGAAATAAGCTTCCATGGTCTTTTCTTCCCAAATATTTCTCTTCTATTTTCTTCCGCTTTTTTTCGCGGGGTATTATTTTCTTGTTTGGCGTAAAGCGCGCCATTCGACCCTGAATTTTTTCATCACCGTTTTCAGTTACCTTTTTTACGGCTGGATGGAACCTTGGCTTGTGCTTCTGATGTTTGGCACGTCCATGGTGAACTATGTCGCCGGGCTTTTGATTTCGAGTTCGAACGCTTCGAATTTTAGACGCAATTTTGCCCTGTTACTGTCGGTTCTCGTGAATCTGGGAACGCTCGGATTTTTTAAGTATTACATGTTCGCGATGGGCGGCGTGAATGCCCTTGTGGAACTTTTTGGCGGTGAACCGTATACGGTCTTGCGCGTACTCTTGCCGGTCGGAATTTCGTTCTACACGTTCCAGGCGATGAGCTATACGATTGACGTGTGGCGCGGGGATGCGCCTCCGGTAAAGAATTTTGCGACATTCGCTTGCTATGTGGCGCTGTTCCCGCAGCTTGTGGCAGGCCCCATTGTGCGTTACAATACGGTTGCGGATGAACTTGAAACGCGTGAGCATACGGCGGAAAATTGGATGCGGGGCATTACATTCTTTTGCCTCGGTTTTGCCAAGAAGATCTTGATAGCGAATCAGGTCGGCGCAATCGCGGACCGCGTGTTTGAAGCGGCGGATCCCGGCGTTGTCAATTCCTGGTGGGGAAGCATCGCCTACATGATGCAGATCTATTTTGATTTTTCTGCGTATTCGGATATGGCGGTGGGGCTTGGCTTAATGCTCGGATTCCACTTTCCGCGGAACTTTAACGGCCCGTACCGTTCGGCGAGCATTTCGGAATTTTGGAGCCGTTGGCATATTTCGCTTACGCGTTGGCTTCGCGATTACCTGTACATTCCGCTCGGCGGGAATCGCGTTTCGAAACAGCGCACCTATGTGAACCTGTTTTTAGTCATGTTCGCGTCTGGCGTGTGGCATGGTGCTGCAATGACGTTTATCTGTTGGGGACTTTACCACGCTTTCTTTATGATCGTGGAGCGCTTTAATGGAAAGCAGGCGCTTTATTCCAAGGCTCCGCATTTGGCGCAGGTCCTTTTGACCCAGGTAATCGTTCTCTTTGGCTGGGTGCTGTTCCGCGCTCCGGATATTTCGACGGCGGTGCATATGTGGGGATCGATGCTTGGCTTAATGCCGGTGAATCCTGCGGACCCGATCCTTTCGGCAGAAATCTTTACGCCGACAACGATCGTGTTTATGGCGATTGCTTTTATTTTCGCGGTGTCGCCGTTCCGCGCTTTTGACTGGTGTCAAAAAATCAGCCCGGTCCGAACGATTGTTTCCTTTGCGCTATTTGCGTTTGCCGTGTTGGCGCTATTTACACAAACGTATAATCCGTTCCTGTATTTCCAGTTTTAAGGAAAGTAGAATTTTTTTATTTGATTTTTTGTAGTTTTGGATAGGCTCTGGCGGCGGAATCCCGCTCGCATGCCACCTTTGATTTGAAAAAAGATCTTTTGCTATATCCCCGATGGAATTTGGGAGTTCTTATGGCAAGAGATCTTTTTTTTATGGGAGCGAAAATGAAAAAAGATGAAAGTCATGAGATTGTCGCGTTAAATTCATTGACAGCGACAGGCATTGAGAAGATGATTCTTGTCATTCGCGATAAACAAGTGCTACTTGACCGTGATTTGGCAATGCTTTATGGAGTGGAAACTCGAGCCATAAATCAGGCTGTTAAGAGAAATTTGGAACGGTTTCCAGAAAGAAATTGTTTTCAATTGACTCGTGATGAATTGCCTGATTCTTTAAAATCACAGATTGTGATTTTAAACGAAAGTGGTAATAAGCGCGGTTTGCATGTAAAAAAAATGCCCTTTGCATTTACAGAACAAGGCGTTGCCATGCTATCAGCTGTACTTCGTAGTAAAACGGCCATTCAAGTGAGTATAGCTATTATGGATGCTTTTGTATCCATGCGCCATTTTATGATGCAAAATGGTGGTTTTGTCAATCGTCTATCAAATGTCGAAGCGAAAATGATAGCTCAAGATGAACGAATTTTTGCGCAAGACAAGAAAATACTTGAACATGATCAAAAGTTGGACGAGGTTTTTGAAGCGATGGATCGAGGTGAATTGCGGGCGAAAGGTTTGTTTTATAACAATCAAGTGTTTGATGCCTATGTGTTCGTGTGTGGTTTGATTAGGCAGGCCA
>DGSB01000011.1 GCA_002390045.1 Fibrobacter sp. UBA4373 | reverse complement strand
TTTTCCTCCTTTAAATTCACTTTGGCACGTGGCACGAGCTGGAATCCGACGTGACAAACTCGGTTCGGATTTTGATCTTCTCTAGCGATGGCGAGAATTTTTTCCCGGAGCGAAGCGATTTCGGCGCGGACCTTTTCGAAACCTTCTTTGGAAAGACTGCAGGTGAGGCTTGTGATACTGCGGTCGTCGCTGGTGAAACTGTCGTATACCTCTGCGTTGAGTTCCAGATTCTTTAAATGGTATTTGCGGAGAATCGTGGAATGTACGCGTGGCGGCGTCGAAACGATCGGTGACGTCACCTGATATTTTCCACTAGAATCGCAAACGATAAAGCCTGCGTCGGAAAGATAGCGGATTCCGCTTTGAATTTGGGGAGCGCGAAGAGACGGAGTAAAGAACCTGCCGATCTTTTCTGCGGAAGTCCCTGCCGGAACTAACGGGAGAAGATCCCGAAGAACGGGATAGTACCATTTGGAAAAGAACTGGAGTGCGGAATCCTGCAAAGCGTACTCCTGCTTGCTCGCGCGAACGGCAAGAAGCTTTTTCAACAAACACTCCCGCTTGTCGACGTGTTTTTCGTTTCCAAATTGGACGAGTTTCAAAAGATACTCCGCTTCTTCGCAGCTTAAATTCCAAGCTTTGGCGAGAAGTTTTGCGTTGGCTGCCGAAAGAGGGCGCGAACCGTCCAAAATTCGGGAGAAGAATGCGGAACTTCGGACGCCGACGGTTTCCTGAATGGCTCGGAGCGATGTTCCGTCGGATTGCAAAATATCCAAAACAGCGTGGATGTATTCTCGATAATCGAAATACATAAATACACTAATTTTGGAAACATTTATCATAGGTATGAATATAAATAAAAATATGACGTGTGAATGTAAAAAATAAAAATTAATATTTATGAATTCATGAAATTTGGAAACACTTGGGAAGCCGAAAAATTAGGATTTTTTGCTGAAATTGCCCCAAAATCGGACTTTTTAAGGTGAACAAGAAAAGCTTGCGTTGCTATCATTTCGAAAAACAGGGAAAATTTATGCGAGAACTCAGCTCAAGAACTTCTAAATTTACCGAATCCGTAATCCGTCAAATGACGCGAATTGCGAATGAATGCGACGCGATCAATCTTTCTCAAGGCTTCCCCGACTTCGATCCGCCCAAAGCGATTCTGGACCGTTTGGCGGAAGTCGCTTACACGGGACCGCACCAGTATCAAGTTTGCGCAGGAGCGAAGGCGTTCCGCGATGCCGTAGCGAAAAAGTTCGAGCATTTTTCGGGAATGAAGATCGATCCAGAAAGTGAAATTGTCGTCACCTGCGGAAGCACCGAAGCGATGATGGCTTCGCTGACGAGCGTTATCAATCCGGGCGATAAGGTGGTGATCTTTTCTCCGTTCTATGAAAACTACGGGGCGGATACGATCCTTTCGGGCGCAGAACCGATTTATATACCGCTTGTTCCGCCGGATTTCTGCTTTGATAAAGAAGCTTTGGAAAATGCTTTTAAACAAGGTGCGAAGGCGATGATCCTTTGCAATCCTTCGAATCCTTGCGGTAAAGTCTTTACGCGGGAAGAACTGGAATTCATTGCGAAGCTTGCGATTCAGTATGACGCCTACGTGGTGACGGATGAAGTTTACGAGCATATTGTCTATGCGCCGCACAAGCATATCTATTTAAATACGCTTCCTGGAATGCGCGAACGCACGATCGTTTGCAATTCGCTTTCCAAAACGTATTCGATCACGGGCTGGCGTTTGGGCTATGTGATCGCTTGCCCGCGGATCATTGACCGTGTGAAAAAGGTTCATGACTTTTTGACCGTCGGGGCTTCGGCGCCTTTGCAGATTGCGGCGGTGACGGGCCTTGAATTCGGCGACGACTATTATAAGGAACTGCAAGAGCATTACACGCACATGAAAGAAATTTTTGTGGGCGGCCTTCGAAAGCTGGGCTACCGTTTGACGGAACCGCAGGGCTCTTATTTTGTGATGGTCGATGTGAGCGAGTTCGGGGTGAAGGACGATTACAAGTTCTGCGAATGGATGATCAAGAATGTGGGCGTCGCCGCGGTTCCGGGTTCGAGCTTCTTCCGGGAAAAAGTTGACAATCTTGTAAGATTTCATTTTGCGAAGAAAGACGAAACTTTAAAGGAAGCTTTAAAACGCCTTTCGACCCTCCGTGAAAAAGCCTTGACCGCAAAAAATGTGGATTGGAAGTAGGTTTTGCCGAGTCTAATTTTTTTAAATTAAGCGCTGAAAAATTTAACCCCAATAGAGGATTCCAATATGACAAAAATCGGCATTATCGGTTATGGTAATCTCGGTCGTGGCGTGGAAAGCGCTGTGAAGTACGCTCCGGACATGGAACTTGTGGCTGTGTTCACACGTCGTGATCCGTCGACGGTGAAAATTCAGACCGCAGGCGTTCCTGTGCTGAGCGTGGATGAAGCTCCTGCCTGGAAGGATAAGATCGATGTGATGATTCTTTGCGGTGGTAGTGCAACGGACCTGCCGAAGCAGACTCCGGAATATGCAAAGCTCTTCAATGTGATCGATTCTTTCGATACGCATGCGACGATTCCGCAGCACTTTGCCGCGGTTGATGCCGCTGCCAAGGCTGCCGGTAAGGTTTCGATGATCTCCGTGGGTTGGGATCCGGGTCTTTTCTCTTTGAACCGTGTCTATGCGGATTCCATTCTCCCGGATGGGAAGACTTACACGTTCTGGGGCAAGGGCGTTTCTCAGGGCCATTCCGATGCCGTTCGCCGTATTGAAGGCGTGAAGAACGCAAAGCAGTACACGATTCCGGTGGATGCAGCTCTCGAAGCTGTCCGCAGCGGTTCGGATCCGGAACTTTCCACCCGCCAGAAGCACACGCGTGAAGTTTTCGTGGTTGCGAAGGAAGGTGCGGACAAGGCTAAGATCGAAAACGAAATCAAGACGATGCCGAACTATTTCGCCGACTATGACACCACTGTGCATTTCATTGACGAAGCTGAATTCAATAAGAATCATTCCGGCATGGCTCATGGCGGTTTCGTGATCCGCTCTGGAAAGACCGGTTGGGACAAGGAATTTACGAACGTAATCGAATACAGCTTGAAGCTCGGTTCGAATCCGGCATTCACCACGAGCACTCTCGTTGCATACGCTCGTGCCCTGTTCCGTATGTACAAGGAAGGCGCTCGCGGCTGCAAGACGGTTCTCGATGTTCCGCCGTCCTATCTTTCGACCAAGAGCGACGAAGAACTCCGCAAGGAACTTCTGTAATCTTTGAAAAATGCTTACAAATGAAAGGGCCGCAGTTATGCTGCGGCTCTTTTCTATATTGTCTCTAAAAAAGGAATTTTTATGGCAGAACAGACCATCCAGATTCAGTACTTGGACGATTCGATTAAACGCTTGGAATACATCGGTGGAAAATCCGACTGGATCGATCTTGCCGCTGCGGAAACGGTGACCCTTAAAAAGGGTGAATTCCGCCTGATTCATTTGGGCGTTGCCATGAAGCTTCCCCAAGGTTATGAAGCCCACATCGCTCCGCGCAGTTCCACGTTCAAGAATTGGAAAATTTTACAGGTGAATTCCGTGGGCGTCGTGGACTGTAGTTACTGCGGAAAGGATGACTGGTGGAGAATGCCGGTCCTTGCCACGGAAGACGTAACGATCGAAAAGGGAAGCCGCATCGCGCAGTTCCGCATTATGGAAAATCAGCCGAAGCTGAATTTTGTGGAAACCGTTCTCGAAGACAAGAACCGCGGCGGTTTTGGCAGCACGGGTAAAAAGTAAAATTCCAAAATGGGTTCGTAGGCTTTACGATTCGTTCAAAAATTGCATGAACTTGTCGTACGGATTTTTTTCCGGAGGCAGAGCCTGTTCTACGGGCTCGCCTTTTATTTTGCTTCCGATAAATTCTTTGAGGCGCGTATAGCGGAGCTGCATGCGATTATTGCGAATCGCTTCGTCAAAGGCTCCGTTCCCCGAGAGAATCCAGACGTGCCCTTTGGCGCGGGTGATTCCCGTGTACAGTAAATTCCGTTGCAGCATGCGGAAGTGGGAAGAATCCAACACGAGAATGACGGCGGGGTATTCGCTGCCCTGACTCTTGTGAATCGTGCAGGCGTAGGCGAGCGAAAGCTCGTCGAGTTCGTCTCCTTCGTAGCCGACCAGATGCCCTTCGTAAT
>DGSB01000061.1 GCA_002390045.1 Fibrobacter sp. UBA4373 | reverse complement strand
GGAACCGGCGGAAATTATCAATGCGCTTCGCATGCATGTCTCTGACGGCGAAGGAAATCAAGGTTCTGTTCTGATTACAGCGGGCCGTACCGAAGAAGTAATTGATCCGGTTCGTTATATTTCGAACCGTTCCAGTGGCAAAACGGCAGTCGCTCTGGCAAATGAATTTTTGAAGGCGGGTTACCGCGTATTCTTTGTGCACGGACCGATGGATGTAAAAGTCCCGTATGGCGTCTTGGATGTTCCGGTGACAAGTTCGCAGGATATGTATGACCGTGTCTTGAAAGCTCAGCCGAAGATGGATGTCATCGTGCACTGTGCAGCGGTTGCCGATTATCGTCCTAAAAATGTTTCGGATACAAAAATCAAGGACAGCCGCAGTCAGCTGATTTTGGAACTTGAACCGAATCCGAATATTTTGCGAGATTCGGTCAAGAACAAGCCTGCAAAGCAGGTAATCGTCGGCTTTGGTCTTGAAACCGATGATGTCCAAAAACACGGTGAAGAAAAACTGGCGAAGAGCGGTGCAGACTTTTTGGTGCTGAACACGCCTGTCGTGGATGGCGCCGGTTTTGGCTATGACCGCGTTCCGTTTGCGATTCTTGAAAAAGGGAAACCTGTTCCGGAACTTTCGATGCGGTCCAAGACGGAACTCGCCCAGGATGTGGTGAATTTGGTGAAGTCCAAGCGGGAGGCTCTCGGTGCCTGATTTCTCGGAACTTGCAAGTTACCTGAAAGCGCAGATCGATCTGGATTCCGACCAGCTGTATTCGGATGAGCCCTGGTCTTGGTCTCCGCAGCCGGCCCAGCCTGTTGTGCAGTTTACTCCGCCGAAGCCTGCTCCGAATTTTGCTCCGTCCGCTCCACGTTTTTCTTCGGCTCCGGCATCGCAGCCGAAACCTCGTCCGGCCTACACGCCGGCTGCCAAAATCATCATCCCGGAATCGGCAAAATCCGCAGTGCCTTCTGCCTATGAATCGGCAGGAACTCTTGAAGAATTTTATAATCTGGTTTCGACGGAAAAGCTGTACGCCAAAAATTCATTTGTGAAGGGCGAAGGAAATTTGAACAAGCCGCGCCTGCTCCTTGTAGTTTATTCACCGCTTCCCAAGTATCTGGAAAACGGTTATGCAAAATCGGATGTCGGCGAAATGGTCGCCCGGATGTTTGCTGGCTTGAACATAAGACCGGAAGAAATCGGTGTTACCTATTTTTGCAAAAAACAGGTTTCCCGGATTGTGCTTCCGCAGGTCGCTCTCGTTTTCAAGAAAATGCTCGAAAAGGAAGTTTCGCTCATCGCTCCGCAGACGGTGATCTTCTTTGGCGATAAGCTTTTGAAACAGGCGCTCTCCCAGAACAACGTGAAAGTGGTGGATTTTGGTGGAAAGCCTCTTGAATTCGCAAAGACCCAGGCGACGGCTTTGATCGATCCGGAAGAAATGCTCACGAATCGACAGCTGAAACTTGTTACTTGGAAAATCCAAATTCCGAAGTGCGGATTTTTTGGCTAAATTCCTCATAGGTTTAGAATGGATCAGAAAAAGGAAGATTTCGAATACAGTGGAAGACCGGCTCCGCAGGCGGCCGAAGCCGAAGTATTTTTCCTCGGCGGGGTCATGCAGGATCCGAACGTCCTTTCTGACGTGGTTTCGTTACTCGATCCGGATGATTTTTACCAGGAACGTCATAAGGTAATTTGGGAAGCGCTCCAGAAGCTTGCCCAGTTCAACACGCCGATAGACGTGGTGACGCTCAGCAATGCGCTCGAAAAGGAAAACAAGCTTGAAGCGGCCGGCGGTAGAGAATATCTTCTGAATTTGATCGAATCCGTGGCGAGCGGCGCTAATGCCCATTACCACGCAGAAATTATTCGGAAAAAAGCGGTGATGCGCCGCTTGATCCATACAGCGACGACTGCAATCCGTGATGCCCAGGATCCTACAGCGGAACCGGACGAAGTGATTTCGAAAGTGGAAGGCGCTGTGATGTCGCTAGCCGAAAAGCAGGTGAAAAACTCCCTTCGTCCGGCAAGTGAAGTGGTCCAGGAAGTTTTGAAGGCTGTAGAAACGCGTAAGGACGGTCTTTCCGGATGCCCCACGGGCTTTACCGATCTCGACCGTTTGACAAACGGTTTACAACCTTCCGACTTGATCATTCTCGCCGGACGCCCGGGTATGGGTAAGTCCGCGTTTGCGCTCACGCTTGCATCTAATTCGAGCGTCAATTTCGGAAAACACGTTGCGTTCTTCAGCTTGGAAATGGGCGCGGAACAGTTGATGCAACGTATTCTCTGTTCCTTGGCCGGCATCGAACTTTCCAAGTTCCGTTCGGGACATTTGAACCAGGATGAATTTGCAAAACTCCCGGGAGCTGCGAGCCGCATTATGCAGACAAATTCGCTCTACGTGGACGATAACTTGGACTTGGGCATTATGGAACTTCTTTCCAAATGCCGAAGCTTAAAGCGCAAGGTGGGGCTGGACCTTGTGATTGTGGACTACCTGCAGCTGATGAAAACCGGTAAAGAAGAAAACCGTGCAGTCGCTGTCGGTGCGATTTCCCGTGGTTTGAAGGTGCTTGCGAAGGATTTGAAAATTCCGGTCATTGCCCTTGCTCAGCTTTCCCGTAAAACGGAAGATCGTGCGGATGCTGTCCGCGGTGGAAAAACGCGTCCGCAGCTTTCGGACTTGCGTGAATCCGGTTCTATCGAACAGGACGCCGATATGGTGTGGTTCATTGAACGTCCGTTCTACCGCAGCCATGATGAAGCGGATAAAAATAAGGCCCAGCTGCTGGTGGCAAAGCACCGTAACGGTGCGACCGCCGACATCGATTTAACATGGATTCCGCAATATACGCGATTCGAAAATTACATCCCAGAAGAAGAAGCGGGTCCGGAAGGCGGAATGGGCTTTGGCTCCGTGGACGATATCGGAATTTAAGCGTATGAAGATTCTCGTCGCTCCACTTCTTTTTTTAGGAAAGATCGTTGCCAATGGAATTTCGAGCGTTGGAGAGCTTTGCTGTATTCTGTGGTTTACCGTTCGTCAATTGCCTTATGTATTCCGTAATTGGGGACTTGTTTTAAAACAGATGGTGGCAATCGGCGTTTCTTCGATGCCGCTGTTGTTTGTGACTTCGGTCTTTACGGGTATGGTGGCAACGGTGCAGGCATCGTTCCAGTTCCGCGGTCTCGTGGCCGATAAATGGGTTGGAACCGCTGCGTGTAAAATGGTGCTGATTGAACTTGGACCGCTTTTGACGGCGCTTGTTCTTGCGGGACGAGTCGGCAGTGCGCTTGCTGCTGAAATTGCTTCGATGCGAGAAAAGGAAGAACTGGATGCTCACGAAGTCTTGGGCCTTGATCCTTATCGTTTTTTGGCAATGCCCCGTTTTGTGGCTTTTATGACGATGGTGCCGTGCCTGACGATCATTTCTAACTGTCTCGCTTTAATCGGTGGATGGATTGTGGCCGTTCTCGCTCTGGACATTTCTTCGTATACTTTCTACACGGGAATGCAGTATCTGTTTAATCCGATGGACCTGTTCGGTGGTACAATCAAATCGTTTGTGTTCGGCGTCATTATCTTTTTGATTGGCTGGCTGCATGGAATTAATGCGGCTCCTGGTGCACGAGGTGTAGGCCTTGCGACAAAGGATGCGGTGGTTTCTTGCTGCCTGATGATTTTGATTCTTGACCTTGCGACCGATGCAATCCTCTTCCAGTAGGTTTCGCTTATGCCCAATGTGAATATCGATCCCAATGACATCATGATTCAATTGCGCGGGCTTAAAAAAAGCTTCGGTGTGCAGACGGTTTTGGCCGGTGTGAATCTGGACATTCGCCGTGGCGAAACCATGGTGATTATCGGTCAGTCGGGTGGCGGTAAATCCGTGATTTTAAAACACATGATCGGGCTTTTACAACCGGACGAAGGCGAAGTGATTGTGGACGGTGTAACGATCAGTACGCCAAAATTTTTTGACACGCGTACCATCCGTAAAAAAATGGGCATGCTGTTCCAGAGCGGAGCTCTGTTTGACAGTATGGATACAGGCGAAAATATTGCGTTTGCACTCCGTGAACATCACCCGGAACTTTCTGAAAAACAGGTTCAGGAAGTGGTGACGGAAAAACTCAAGCTGATTAATCTCGTTCCGGAATTCCGGACTAAAATGCCGAGCGAACTTTCGGGCGGTATGAGAAAGCGCGTTGCCTTGGCTCGCGCCATTGCCTTGAGTCCGGAAATTCTTTTGTACGATGAACCGACAACGGGTCTTGATCCGATTACAAGCGACGTCATTAACGATTTGATTTTGGACATGCAGAGTAAACTGGGAGTGACTTCTGTCGTGGTGACGCACGATATGGTCAGCGCATTCAAGGTTGCAGACCGGATTGCTATGCTGTACAAGGGGCGAATTATCGAAGTTGGCACCGTGGACGAAATCAAAAATACGACAAATCCGTTTGTCCAGCAGTTTATTACCGGAAAACGCAAGATTAATCCGGAAGAATCCGAAAACTAAAGTTTACATTTTGAAAAAAGTTGTTAGATTGTTCCTAAAGGATTCCTTTGGGATCTAGGGATATTTATGATGAAGAAGACTTTATTCGGGTTGGTGGGATTTTTTTCTTTTGCAGGGATTTTTGTTGCCTGCGGATCTGGCGATATTTCGGATGTGACTGCCGATGATGAAACTGCACAATACTTGCAGGATTCTGCTTATTACGCACAAGAAATAGAAGCCGCTTTGGAAGCTTGCAAGGCAGATGCTAAATGCGCGACAAAGCTTGGTGGGGAAAGTTCTGCGTCAACAGAAAGTTCTTCTTCTGTGGAAGGAACTTCGTCTGCTGGGGTATATTCTTCGTCCAGTATCGCTCTTTCGTCGAGCTCTGCTGAAATGGCTTTGTCTTCTTCGAATGTCGAAAGTTCAAGTTCTGCGGTAATCGCATCGTCCTCTTCGAGTGCGGTAAGCTCGAGCTCAGCGGTAAGCTCTTCGAGCGTGGAAAGTTCAAGTTCTGCGGTAATCGCTTCGTCCTCTTCGAGTGCGGTAAGCTCGAGTTCGGCAGAAAGTTCTTCGAGCGCGGTAAGCTCGAGCTCAGCGGTAAGCTCTTCGTCTTCTTCCAGCGCGGAAAGTTCAAGCTCAGCAGAAAGTTCTTCCAGTGTGGAAAGTTCGAGTTCGTCAGAAGGAAGCTCGAGCAGCGGAAATGCCGTGGTCATCGTGGAATCGGCGCCAACAACATTGGATGGCGGATACACGTATGAAATTCAGTCTTGTAGCGGCAACACAGGCGAAAAGACGATTCAACTTTCGGGAGATCGAACGGATTGCTTAAGTTGGTTTGCTGAAAGCGTGGATTGGAACACAGGCGCATGGTGGGGCGGTTGTAAAGGACAGCTCTCTGTAACGTTCCCGATTACAGTGACGGTTCCGGGTAATTCTTCCTTAGAGATCACGGCTTGTTGGTAAGATTCTGAAGTAAAAAAGCGAGGCTCCGTAGAGTCTCGCTTTTTTGATATTTACCAGAGAGAAATTCCGAATTATCGCGCTTGGATGTATCGACGATTAATGCTTCCGCTCTTCGTGTATTCGATGACGATTACGTGGGCGGCTGGCATTTGATTCGGCTTTTGCATGCCAGAGAAAAGCGGGCGACCCTGCATGTCGAAGATGCGGTAATAAGCGGTCGGTTCCTTTGCAAAGTTCATCTTTTCGGAAATGGCGGTTTTGGATTCGCTACTCGAAGACATTTCCGAACTCGAGCTGGCTTCACTTGAAGAACTTGCGTTCGGATCGACCACTGTAATCGTACGGACAACGGAAACGTTCGTGTCGGCGCCAACGGTGGTAATCGTATAAACGAATTCACCAGCTTCCGTCGGAGTTCCCGAAATGCTGACACGGGATTCGCTCGTGTTGAGTGTGTACGAGACGCCATCCGGAAGACCGCTGACTTCTACACCGGTGCAGTTGCTCCAAACATAGCTGAAGTCTGCAATCGATTCACCAAGAGTAATCGTCTGGTTCGAAGAACCGGCACCGTTCTTGGTGAGAACTCCCTTGGTCTGGATAGCTTCGCCGGAAACATCAAAAGTGGTGTACGTGGAAACGCCTTCAAGACCGTTGGCATCGGTTGCGATTGCGATCGCACTGTACGTTCCGCTTGAAATGTCGGAAACATTGACCGTATACGGGCTAGACGTTGCAGAACCGACGAGCGTCGTGCCAATGTAGAAGTCCACTTTTTTGATACTTGCACCGCTCGAACTTGTGACCGTTGCCGTCAAAGAAACGGAATTGGTTCCCGGTGTTGCGGAAACTTTTGCGGTTGCCGCAAGCGGAGAAATTCCCATGGCCTGATTGTACGAAGGCATGGAACCGTAGCGGCCGCCGACACCTGTGAGCAGAGGCATGGAATCCGGAAGGGTACTGTTCGTGCGCAAAGTGTACGAATAGCTCGGAGTAAACACGTTATCGGTGAAAGCGGTGCTTGTTGCGGTTCCGTTGTTGCTGTACGGAGTCGAATTTTTTGCATTCTTGATCGTGTTGTTCTTCATGTTGACTTTACTATAGGCATCTTTGCCGGCGACTTGGATATTGGCCGTGCCGATGTAATTGTTTTCGTAAAGCAGTTGAGACGTTAAAGAAGAGGTGCCGTTGACATCGATAATATGCCAATGGTTATAATCCACGTAGGAATTGTAAATGTGGACGGTCGGAGCGAAACTGCTGCCGTCTACGGCATAAATTTTTGGAACGCGGCCGAAAGTGTTGTGCCAATACATGTCGTGCATGGTCGCCTGGGCGGTTTCTACGAGATGCATGTAGGGATCGTAGTAATAGCAGTTGTATTCGTTTGCCCCGTCATAGTCGACATAGGAAACTGTCAGACCCTTGACAAATTCCAGGTCCATACCGTCCGAAATCCATTTGTAACTGATGTGGTCAAACCAGAAGTTAGAAACTTCGCTCCCTTTATTTCCCGAAATTTCAAGACCGTCGCCCGCTTCGATCAAATGCGGGTTCACGTCGTAAATAGCGAGATTGCGGAAAATATTGTTACCGGCGCCTTCGTTTTTGCGGTTGTTGAGAGAGGCTCCGCGGAGATTGGCCCCACGTCCCATGCCGATGAGGCTCTTGTTGTTCTTGATGGTAATCCAATTACTCCACGACTGGATTTCACCGGTTCCGACAATCGTCGTTCCGTCTAGACCGCTACAGGTATTGGCTGCAAAGTTGATGCGGTAGAACGTATTGCTTGAATTCTTGTCATTTGCACCGCAGGCGGATTTACACCAAGTGCGCCCTGCGGCAGTCGCTTCCGTGACGGCATCGCGGAACTGTCTAAAATCATAGGTTCCTTCGGGAATAAGAATGGTGTAGGCTTCGCTGGATTGCAAATACTTGCGGATCGAAGCCGAATCCGAGGCGATGACAATGGATCCCGCATCCCCGCCGGTTGTCGAAGCGCCGAAACCTTCGGCTTTCAAGTTGAGGTTAAAAAGGAGGGCGACGGTAGAATCGGTCGATGTACCCGTCCAAATCCACTTGGACTTGGATCCTGACGGCCAGCCGCTTAGCGTGCCACCGCTCGGAAGAACGGTGTTCGAATAGCTGAGAGAAGTGGCTCCGCCCCACTGCGAAAGATCGCGACCTTTCTGCTTCCACGCATTATTGTAGATTCCGTAATCCGGTTTTGCATACCAGCCGCTTCCCGAATAGTAGGACTCATGCAGTTCATCGATCTGCACCATGACGCCCGGAGTTTTGTTTCCGTCCACCCCGATGACGGAAATCGCATTTTCTCCCGGAAGGAATGTCATCGGAATAAAGCGGACGCGGCCTGCCTGGTTGTCTTCGGCAAGAAGGCTTCCGTTATGATAAAGACGGTAACCGCCATCGGCCACAATCCAAATGCCAGGACCTTTTCCTCCATTGTAAGTGGCTCTCGAAAGGGTGGAACCGATTGCATCACCGCCTCCGAGTTTTGTATCGGTGGGAAGGTTCACGACTTCTGTCGGTGAAATGGCGGCTTCGCTTAAGCCAAAACAGCAGGAAAGGGCGATCCCTGCAATGAAAAGGCCTTTTTTATTGAGAATGTGCTTCATATTAATCCAACCCGATAACTTTGACCCGGAATTGAGACAAAGTTCCCTTTTTAAAACTATTGCCTGAAATCGACAATGCAGATTTCCGCAATTAATTCGTTGTTTCTAGACAACGAGCAAACAAGTTTTTTGTAAACATTTCTTTAAAAATGAGTTTTGAAGTTGGATTGAGGCACAAAAGTCGTGCCGAAAGTCACGCAAAGACAAAAAGAGGAACTTTTGTACCACATAAATATGTTGCGTTTGAATCAAAAAAATTTAAATTCCTCTTTGGATTGTTGTAATTTTACAAGAAAGAGGCCTTTCTTATGCAGAAAAAGTTGATGTATGGACTTGCTCTCGCTGCAATTGCTGGTGGCGCTTTTGTCGCTTGTGGCAGTGGCGATGTTTCCGGAGCGACTTCGGAAGATAAGGGCAACGTATTTGTTTATGATAGTTCTTATTATGCCGGTCGCGTAGATGAAGCAACGGCAGCTTGCGCGGCGGATGCGAAGTGCTCTGCCAAGGCAAACAATACGGTTCCTGAAGAATCCTCTTCGAGTGCCGGTGTGACGGAACCGAGCAGTGCTTCGGTCACTTCTTCGGCATCGACGATTGTTTCTTCGAGCTCCGCGGCAATCAATTTCTCGAGCGCATCGGTTGCTTCTTCGGCATCGGTCGCGTCGAGCTCTTCTGTAGAAATTGTGGATGATGGCACGGTGAACGGTACTTGCGCACCGGTTCCGGCGACGATCAACAAGGGTGAATCGACCACGTGGACCTTTACCCAGGTGACTCCGGCCGGTATGGCGGGCATCACGAAGGGTGCTCAGGCTGCGTATGAATGGACCATGCCGAAGTCGACAGAAGGAACTGCGAATGGTACTGGTTTGAAGACGACGACGGCCACCTATGCTACGGAAAGCGGAACGATGACGGCGACTCTCGTGGTAGACGGCAATACGGTTCAGTGCTCGGAACTCCAGGTGAACGGCGCTGCGATTACGGGTTGCGAATGCACGGCCGACGCTGCTGAAGTGGATATCGCCGGTGCAACGGCAACGGCTTCTTGGAAGGTAACGGGCTGCACTTCGGATGCGGCAATTACGGGCTACGCTTGGTCGACAGGTGTGACAGGTTCGGATAACACAGGCTCGATGACGGTTTCTGCCAAGGGCGAACAGACTCCGACGGTGACGGTTTCGAACGCCGAAGGAACGAAGCTGGACGTGACTTGCGCAACTGTGAAGGTGAAGGATTCACAGAATGTGTCGGAAACGCTTGTATGGACACAAGGTGAATACGAGGCCGGCTCCTATACGTTTACAGATTGCAGCTCTGCAACGGGTCCGCAAATGATTCAGGTCAATGGTGGTAGTGCCGATAATTGTAATACATGGTTCGGAGCATCGGTGACTTGGGCTAATGGACCGTGGGGCACTTGTAATGGTCAGCTTACTGTAACCTTCCCTGTGACTTTGGAAGTCCCGGAAGGAGGAAGCATCACGTTAGGTGGATGCTGGGGCGTTCAATAAGAGTCAAAAATATCGTTTTCAAAAAGCAGACCTCTCTTCGGAGAGGTCTTTTTTGTATGCATTCAAAACCGCCGGCTATTTTTTGCTGTGATTTCTCTACGTTAGGAATTGCTCAAACTGATTAATGAGTGATTAATCAGTCTTGCTGCTGAAGA
The DNA here is from genome assembly GCA_002390045.1 of Fibrobacter sp. UBA4373. Taxonomy (GTDB): domain Bacteria; phylum Fibrobacterota; class Fibrobacteria; order Fibrobacterales; family Fibrobacteraceae; genus Hallerella. The sequence continues at coordinate 59,789 of DGSB01000061.1, read as the reverse complement.
ATTCTTCTTTTTTTTTCGCAAAAATCGGCATTTCGTTTATGGCATGAATTTTGCAATAAAGAGTGCTAAAAGGGACACCGAAAACTTCACGCATGAGAGGCAGGGAAATGACAAAAGAACAATATGCGAAAATGCTTCGGGACATTTGCGAAATCCACAAGGCTGGTGGCGATACGCGCGCCTGTATTGCAAAGTATACTGAACGCTATAAATATGTTTATGTCTACAATGACGACATTTTCAAAGTGCTTTTGGGAAATCCCGCCAACGAAGCGGTCACCGTTGATTTTCTGAATGCGGTGCTCAAATTGGATGGTGCCGATTGCATTGATCACGTCACATTTGCAAATCCTGTAAGCCCAGAAGCTTTTGCAAAAACATCGACTTCGGATATCGTGGCGGATGACCAACATAAGGATCGAATTGTCCTTGAAGTTCAGCATGTGAATGGCAAAAGCTATGCCGACCGTTTGGTGCTTTATGCCGCAAAGCATGTGGTTGCGGGCCGCGTCAAGGGTGAGGACTACTGCCTCCGCAACTTAAATTTAATCAGTCTGCAAATGTTCAATGGCTTTCCCCGTTCCGGGAATTATCGCCACAGCATCCGTCTCAAAAATCAGGAAAACGAGGTGTTTTACGAAAAGCAGACCATCACGCTTGTAGAAATTCCCAAGTTCCTAAAAGGGAATTTTACCAAGGACAACAGTCGCCTTGCGCTGTGGCTTCGCTTTTTTGAAAGTCTTAATGATGAGACTGCTGGGAACGCTGTCATCGACCCAATGTTCCGTCTCTTGCAGGAGCGTGCAAAATTGAGTACATTTACAAATGAGTTCTTAGTAAGCGAGGCGATGAAGATGGGCGATCACAATTACGAACTTTATGTGGAGAAGGCTCGTGCCCGCGAAGAGGGCCTTTCCGAAGGCCGTGCAGAAGGCCGTGCAGAAGGACGTGCTGAAGCACGGAGGGAGATGGCAAAGGGACTTCGGGATGCGGGAGTCAGCATTTCGCTTATTTCCAAACAAAGCGGCCTATCTGAAAATGAAATCTTAGCCTTGTAATGCAATCCATTTGCAGTAAACGTGTTATAGACCTCTCTTCGGAGAGGTCTTTTTGTTTTAAACGGGAAACATCATTAAAATCTTTTTGCTTTTTTTGCAGAGAGGTGTGGTATATATTTCCTAGGAAATGAAACGTATTTTTCGAATCGTTGGATTTTTAATTGCTGTGGCATCTTGCGCTTTTGCGCAGCCGTCAGATTCTACTTCTACCCTTGTTCTTGCGCCTAATGCAAGTGAAGCTTCCTCAGAAAATCTGTGGGTGGATTTGGGCGTCGTTTTAAATGGCGCGTTTGGCATGACAAATGTCAAACTTCATGAAGATCCGCTGCAGGCTCCGCAGGTTGCTTTTGGACTTTCGGGGTTAATCGGGTATCATCATTTTGCATTCCGTCTTTCTATGCTGGGGGAATATGACGCCCTGTATGTAAGCGAAGGATCGCAGGCGACGATCAATGAAGGCTTTTGGCGCTTAGGCGGCGGTGCGGCTGTACGGTTCCAGTCCAGCAAGGAAAAGGGCGTCTGGGCAGAGCTCGGCTCGGCGGTTATGGTCGCCCTCCAGGATAAAATTACTTTGTGTGAAAGTCAGGAACAGAGTATTTATTGGGGACTTGAATCTCATGTGAAAGTTCCGCTCGAAATTTCTGCCGGTTACCGATTCCCGCTGGGGGCGGTGTCTCTTGAAACCGCGCTTTTCGGTGCTTACGATTTGACAAATTCCACGACTTTCGTTGTGAATGAAAGGAAACTCGATGCTCGGGCGTGGAACGTCGGTGCTCGTTTCGTTCTTTGGGCGGTGAGGCTGTAATGAAAAAATCGAAAATTTTTACCCTGGCCGCAAGCTTGCTTGTCTTTGGGATGGTTGCGTGTGAAGATACGGATTTGCGGGCTGTTTCTGGAATCGAATCCGTTGTAATGGAATCATCGTCTTCGACGATTCCATCCAGCTCCAGCGAGATAGTTTCGTCGTCTTCGACGATCCCTAACGGCAATTCCTCGTCAAGTGCTGTGAGCTCTTCGTCGAGCATAAAAGTGAATTCTTCGTCGAGCGTGAAAGTCAATTCTTCGTCCAGCGTGGCGGGGAAAACGAAACCATCCAGCTCCTCGGCAAAATCTTCAAGCAGTGCGGAATCGGTTGAAATCCTTGGAACCTGTGCTCCGCAAAAAGATTCCATTGTGATGACGCAGTGGGCAACGTGGGTCTTTACCCAGACGAGTCCTGCAGATACTAGTGTGGCAAGCTCCCTTAAGTTCAAATGGATTATTGAAGGCTCTTATCAAGGAACGGGTTCGGGAAAGGGACTTCGCAATGTTTCTGGCCAATATCCGGAAACGGGAACTTATATCGCAAGGCTTTCCATTGATGGCGGCGATACAATCACATGTTCTCCGCTAACAGTAACGGTCGCTCCGATTACAGGCTGTAAATGCACGGCTTCTGCGGAAACGGTAGATGTTTCGAATGGCTATGCGCTTGCTAACTGGAATATCTCAGGTTGTGAAAGCCTCCTTGGCATTTCGTCTTATACCTGGTCAAGCGATGTGAACCCGACTTGGGTAGACGCTTCGTTGACGTTTACGGCTGCGGGCCAGTCAGCGACTCCGACGGTAACGGTTTCGAACGACAACGGTTCGTTCTTGGAAGTGACTTGCCCGACGGTGACCGCGGTTGGCTCAAATTAGACGTCAAATTCTGCATTCTGTATCGGTTGTGTTCTGCTGTAAACAGAACCGTGCAAACGATACGGGTGGACTCATTCTTTAAGGGATATATTTGGAGAACTACAACGGAGGCTTTATGAAATTCCGCTTTCTCCTCGGGTCCTTGGTCCTGTGTTTTTTGGCTGCCTGTGACGACGAACTTTCGCCGTCGCCGGTGCTCGAAGAAGAACTGGCAAAACAAAAGGCTATCGAAGACTCGATTGCTCGTGAAATCGCCATTCAAGATTCGATTGCCTTTGTGCATCTCCAAGATTCTTTGGCGGAAATAGCAAGGCAGGATTCCATTGTGCGGGATTCGCTTGTCCGCGATTCCATTATGCAGGATTCAATTCGGCAAATCGCGATTCGGGATTCCATTGTGCGAGACTCCATTGTTCGCGATTCCTTGAAACAGGATTCGATTAAGCAGGTTTACGATTTGCAAGATTCCTTGCTCCAGTTGGATGTTCAGGTCGCGGAAGCGACGATTGCACCGCGTCGTGTGGGACCTGTTGGACAGTACGGTGAAATGAAGACGGGTGTCAACGCGGAAGGTGTGGGCCGCATTTATGGATCGTGCCCGGCATATTCTACTCCGGGAAATGAAGTCCAGGTACGCGGCATGAGCCTTTATTGGAGCCTTATCGAAAGAGGAACGGATTTTTATAATGACGAAAAGATCACTTGGATGGTCGATTCCATGCGTATCGAACTCATTCGTGCCGCCATGGGTGTGGATTTGAACTGGGGCCGTGGCAACTACTTTACGGATACGGAAAAGTATCGGGCTTTCTTGGATTCGGTGATTGTTTCGGCAATCAAGAACGATATCTATGTGATCATTGATTACCATTCCCATACGGCGCATCTCGATCCGAAATCTTCGATGCTCTTCTTTGAATATGTCGCTCAGAAGTGGGGCGCATATGACAACGTGATTTTTGAAATCTACAACGAACCGACAGACGCTCGCTGGAACTGGATCAAGCTTTATGCCGAAACGGTGATTCCGGTGATCCGCAAATATTCGGATAATATGGTCATTGTCGGTAGTCCTGCATGGGATCAGACTCCGGACCTTTTTGTGAAGGAACCGGTGGAAGGCGAAAATATTTCCTATTCATTCCATTATTACGCAGGAACCCATAAAATTTCGAACCAGGGCATTCGTGCCGAAAAGGCGATGACCGGAGGACTTTCGGTAATCGTTTCGGAATGGGGAACGATCAATGCGAATGGTGACGGCGAAGTGTCGGATCGCAATGCGGAATGGCAGGAATGGGTGGATCTGCATCAGCTGTCTTCGGCAAACTGGTCAGCATCCTCGGTTCCGGAAGGTGCGTCGGCATTTGAAAGCACGAACATGGAGTTGACGGCGAGCGGAAAATGGCTTGCAGATAACGTATTCTCCAAGAATCCGACTTCTTATGTAAAGTGCGAATAAGGTTATATTTTTGAGGTGATGAATAAACGAATCGCCTCTATTTTGCTCGCGTTAAGCGTTGTATCTTTCGCCTATTTGCCGGGAGAATGGATGTTTCCGTCTCTCCCGAATTCCAACGGTCTCTTTGGGAATCCGGCAGGACTTTCTGCTTTCGATTCTCCGGGGGCCGTTTTGAATTTTGGCCGTACCAAGGAAGACGTCTATGAAATGTCCTTGGGCGTGAATGGCGATTACTTGGGGGCGTCTTTCGAGTACCGCTCCGATTATGAAGGACTGGATGAATCTCGCTGGAATTTAATCAGCTCCGTTCCGATGTTCGATCGGTTCGCGTTCTTGGGACTTTCGGCGGGAGCGTTCCGCAGTGCGGCTTTTAACGGTACGGATTTTTCGGTAACGCCGGGCGTTTTGATCCGTCCGTTCAACTGGCTCGCTTTCGGCTTTGACAGTCGTCATGCGTTGCAGTTTGGGCCGGAAAAACAGCGGCGGGTACAGGAATATGGCGCAACGTTACGCGTGTGGGATGGATTTTCGGTGAGCTATGCCGGTGAGAACAAAAGCAATCATCGCTTGCTTCTAGAGGCCGATTTGAAACTGCTGGATATTGGCATCCAGATTCCGCTTTATGGGAAAGAGGATTACCGCGTGTACCTTTCTCATGCGTTTGGGCGAACGGTCCATGGCACTCTTTCGATTGACAACGATTGGAAACCGCGTCATTTTTCGATCGGGTATCATACGGCAAAAATCGCGGATCCTTATTTGTTCTCTCGCGTTGTCCGGGTTCCACTTTCGATGCCGTTAAGCGAAATGGAACAGGGGTTTTCCTTTTTTGGAAAAAACTCTCTGAGCTTAGAATCCTTGCGAGAACATTTCGAATTGCTGATGGCGGATGGAAGTGCGGAAGTAATCATTTTTGATTTTACCGGTTACAAAGCAGGCACGGCGATTTCCAAAGAAATTGAACGAGGAATTGCGAAGCTTGGCATGCAAGGACGAGTGACAATCGCATATTTGGACGAAATCCGCCCGACGACGCTCCTTGCGGCAAGTTCGTCGACGAAAATAGTACTTGAGCCTTCTGCCCGGGTCAATTACCGCGGCGTCGGAGGGGAAGTCCTTTATTACAAAGGCTTCTTTGACTGGATCGGGGTGAATGTGGAACTTTTACGCCATGGCGCGTACAAGTCGGCGGTAGAACCCTATACCGCAGATTCGATGAGCGTTGAGGCCCGTTCCAATTACGAGACGCTTTACAAGGATTGGTGGAAGGCCATGACCGCGGACTCTCGCTCGCGCATTTCGAATACAGGACCTTTGGATTCAATGCTCTCGCACCCGAGCTTGCTTGCCAAAGACGCAAAACGGGTCGGACTGGTGGACACTCTTTTGTACTTGGACGAAGTAGGTCCCTATGCTTTGAAAACCTTTTACGGAATTACGGCTCCGAATGTGATGGTGAGCGATTACGCTCCGAAAGCGGGAGTGCGAATTTTTGACGAAGATTGGCGCCCGCGCTCTAGAATTGCCCTGCTGAATATTGAAGGCTCTATCGTGGATGGCTCTGGCGGATATGATCCGATTACGGGCCGGCGCAGCACAGGCTCTAGAGAAGTGCTGGATGCTCTGGGCAATTTGATGCACTCTCCGGACTATTCCGCTTTGATCGTCCGCATCAATAGCCCGGGCGGTTCTGCCCAGGCGTCCGATGAAATTTGGCACCGCCTGCGGATGATTTCGAAAACGCGGATGCCGGTGATTGCAAGCATTGGCGATATGGGGGCCAGTGGCGGCTATTATATCGCTTGCGGTGCAAATGAAATTATTGCGGAAAATGCGAGTATTGTGGGAAGCATTGGAATCTTTGGAGGAAAGGTAAGCTTTAAAGGCTTGCTCGACAAACTGAAGCTCCGGATGGAACCGGTGAAAACGCATGCCCATGCCGATGCGGAAGGCCTAGGACGAGCCTTTGATGAAGAGGAAAAACAGGCTCTTCAAAATTATATGGATTCGTTCTATGACCGTTTCCTCGGGGTCGTGAGCGAAGCGACTCAGCTTTCGAAGGCGGACCTGGACAGCGGGCTTGCCGGCGGAAGAGTCTTTACTGGAAGTCAAGGTGTGCGGAATGGGCTTGTGCATCGGATTGGCGGAATGGACCTGGCGATTGCGGAAGCCAAACGTCTCGCAGGGCTTCCGGAACGGCGTCAGGTGGTGCTCGAATCGATACTTTCGGACGAATCTTACTTCTCTAGAAGCTTTTCGGACCAAATTCGACTCCTGGATTGGATGAATGCGTTAGAAAAAACACAAGTTTGGAGTCTTTTTGTCGCTCCCCCCTTGCCGTTTTAAACATTTTTTCTAATTTTGGTGCACGATCACTGAGCTATGGTGTAATGGTAGCACAACAGATTCTGAATCTGTTTGTCTTGGTTCGAGTCCAGGTAGCTCAATAAGATAGGCTGGTTCTTTTAGGACCGGCCTTCTTATTTTTAAACTCCTTGCAAGTTTCTAATTTTGACACCATGGCAGCTCCCGATTTTTTTGCATTCTTTTCGGAATATTTTGGCGAACGTTGGAATGCGCTCTTGCCGGCGCTCCGTGGCGAGGCCGTTTACGAAACGATCCAGTATCCTGGAAAAGAGCCGTATTATTTGGATGAAGCTTCGGCGTTTGCAGCGCGGGCCTTGGGCGTAGAACCCGGCATGAACGTGCTCGACATGTGCGCCGCTCCGGGCGGTAAAACGCTTATCCTTGCAGGAGCGTTAAAAGGAAAAGGTTCCTTGCAGTCCAACGACCGTTCTCCAGACCGCCGGACTCGACTTTCCCATGTAATCGAAAATACTTTGCCCGAAGAATTCCGGGCAAATGTGACCGTTTCCGGTTATGACGGAGTCCGCTTCGGGATGTATCGCAAGGAAGAATTTGACCGCATTCTGCTCGATGCTCCATGTTCTTCGGAACGCCATGTGATGGAAAGCGAAAAATACCTCGCCGAATGGTCTCCTAAGCGTATTTCGCATATCGCGATTACGCAGGGATCGCTGCTTGCGAGTGCTGTCGATGCGCTCAAGCCAGGGGGCCAAATGATTTACAGCACCTGCGCTCTTTCCAGAATGGAAAATGACGACGTGGTGCGTAAAATCTTAAAGAAACGCAAGGGCAAGGTTCGCGTCTTGGAACTGGAATCCGGAATTCCAGGAACGGATAAAACCGAATTTGGACTGCAAATGCTTCCGGACCGTTGTGCGGGCCGTGGCCCAATCTATTGTGCCAAGCTCGAAAAGCTGGAAATTGAAAATTAATTTGTATGAATTCGGCTTATTCGATTTCCACTTCGAAATATTTCTTTTCGGTTCCGCACACAGGGCATTCCCAGTCGTCGGGCAGGTGTCCGAATGGAATCCCCGGTTCGATATCGTTATCGGGATCCCCTTCTGCTGGATCGTAGATGTAACCGCATTCGGTGCAATGATATTTTTTCATCTGAATCTCCTGGATAAAGGTGAATAGATGTTCCCCTTTCTTCGATTTAAATTATTTTAACGGTGTATGATGTCGTCCTTTAAAATCTTTTTTTTGCTGCTCTGTTTTTGCATAGCGGCCGTTTTTGCGCGTGAAGTGCCTGTTCGTTTTGTTCTGTTTTCCGATTCCGTGGAGCAAGATGCGAAGTTTGTAAAACTGGAAAAGGATACGGTTTACCTGCTTCCGTTGGATTCTTTGGAAATGGCGGAAATCCGGAAGGCGGACGAGGCTTTGCTCGACAAGATTTCTCCGGATTCCTCTTTGGCGGATACGACGGAAAATGCGGCAGAAGAAACGTCTTCGTATGCGGTGAACAATGCGGCAGATGCTGTCGAAGATTCCCTTGCCGTGGCGGATTCCATTGCGGAAGCGGCCCGTGTCGCCGACTCGCTTGAAAAAGCCAAGGCTTTCCAGGAAAACGATTTTGAATCCGCCTTGCTTGCGCAAGAAGAACAAGCGGAAAAGGATTCCCTCGCAAGAATTCAAGCGGTAGAAGATTCTATCCGGGCAAAAGAAATCCAGGATTCTTTGGCAAAAGAAGCGGCGATTCCTTTGGAACAAAAGTATATCAAGTATTACAAGCTTGAATTTAAGCGAATGACGAATCTGTTGAGCAAGGAACCTGTGAACCTTTCTCTTTCGGACTTTGTGTATGCCGACGAAGATCTGGACGAGGCACCTCTTTATCCGGAAGGCGGAGCGAATATCCTTATCACATCGTACCCGGACAGTTGCGAACTCTTTATCAACGGCGAGCCTCTCGAAATGATCGCTCCGGATACCATCAAAAAGATCAAGCCGGGTAAGTACACGCTGTCGGTCAAAAAGCGCTTGAAGGATGTGGACTGGTGGGGAACGAAAACCGTCAAGATCAATGCGGATTCCTTGAACAAAGTGCGCATCGAAGTGGAACGTCCTACGACAAAGATTACGGTGGCGACGATTCCGGATGGGGTAGAAGTCTATCTGGATAAAGCCCCGACAGAAAGCGTGATGCCGAAGTACTTGACGGATGTAGCGATTGAAACGGATCCGTCTGTATCCAAGACGATTTATATGCGAAAAGTCGGCTATCTGGATACGGCAGTGACGGTCGAAGTCCGCGCTTTTATGCCGAACCCGATTTATGTAGAACTCGAAGCGGTTGATAATCCGAGCGTTGTCGAAATGCAACGTGAATATGAACGGGAACGTTCCCGCCGTTATATTGGGCGAGGCCTTTTGTGGAGCTCAATTGTTCCGATCCTTGCTGGCGGCGTGTTCTGGTATTTGGCGGAAAGCGATTGGAGTGACGCTGCCGATAAGAAGACCGCCTACAACAAGAGCGCCTTTGAAAGTGCCGATACGCAAAAGCTCGTGAAGCAGAACAAGGACCTGAATGATTCCGGAGACAAAAAAGGAATCGCTGCGGCTGGCTTTGGCGTGTTAGGCGTTGGCCTTTTTGTCGCGGGATTTGTCCTCGCCTTCTAGTCGAGAACTTTTGCGATAATCCATAACAGACCGCAACAGAGAATGGGGGCAAGAACGTTGAACGGCAAGTGGTATTGCACGGCGTTTGGCGTTGCCATCCACAGATACACAAAAATGGTGTGGGCGGTATAGACTTCGAGACTATGGCGTCCTAAAGTGGCGCACGGCTTAAAATCCAACCATGCGGGCCGGTGCCGGACGATATATGAAATCACTCCGACAAAGGCAAAAAAATTTGTAAATCGCAGAAAGCCGACGTGCTCTTTGGAAATCCAAAATTCACTGGGCAGGGCGTTCCCCAAGAAACGGTGTGAAAAGAAAAAACAGAGAATGCACGTGATGAGTGCAATGGGGAATACTCGGTCTAAAAATGAAGAAGGGGAGGCGAGCGGAGAGCCTTCCTTTTTCCATAAGGCACTGCAGGCGGCTCCGGTAAAATACACGAATTGCCAAGCGAACAGATCGAAAAATCCGGGGTTCATCCAGCTCGGAAAAATTTGTAGGGTGGTTGTGCGGAGAGGCCCTTGGGCAAGGATCCAGACGGCAAAGGAAATTCCCCAGGCGAGTTTTAAATGCCCTTTGGCAATCCATGGAAAAACGAACGATCCAATCAGCAGTAAAAAGCAGTACAGAGGGAGTACGTCGAGCCATTCCGGCAGGTAAGCGAGGGTTGCAATCAAGAACGATCCGCTGACCGGGTGCGCGTACAAAGCCGAAAAGAAGGGCTTGATCTTGGGAAGAAATAGGAAGGCGGCTGGCGCAAGGAGGGCGATTGTCCCGATGTGGAACTTCCAGATGCGAATGGAACGTTTACGCATCCAGCTAGAATCTTCGCCTCGGGAGGTTTTGCTGATAACGGCGAGCATTCCTACAAAGCCAGAAAGAAAAAAGAATCCCTCGGCTGCAGAAAAGAATCCAAAACATTGGTACAGCACATGGCTGACGGGGCCGCTGAAGTGGTCCAGCGTCATCTGTAATAAAAGAAGCCCTCGAATGGAATCAAGGGCTTGAATGCGTTTGGATTTGGCCACGGGAAGTTTAGAACTCGACGTGTCCGCTGATACCCATGGAGAAGTGGTTTGCTCCACGGCTGCAAATGTTATAGCCAGCCCAGAACACGAGTTCCGCTTCGACCGTCGGGTAGAGGTAGAAGGACGGGCCAAGGAAATGGCGACTGTCGTTATGTTCTTCGACACTTGGATCGTGGAATTCGTAGGCGAATCCCATCGAGAACTTCTTGTGCAGATCCACGGACGGTTCGATGTAGAACATGCGTTCGTCTTCGGTGAACGTCTGGTCGACGACAGAAGAATCCTTGTCGGCGAGGAGAGCCTGGTAGTAAGAACCTGCGAGGTTGAAGAACTTGTAGTTGAAGGATGGTTCTACGAGGAAGGTGTGGACTCCGTGACCCTTATACGGGTGAGTTCCCCAGGTCGCGTTGATGCCATAGCTAAAGTTGTCGGTGCTTTTCGTGTACTGGATTTCTGTACCGAGCGCATAAGTGTAGGATCGGCTGATTTCCTTGCCGAATACCCAGTCGAGGCTCGGGGTAATTGTAAAGCGTTCGTCCGTTTTAGAAATCAGATCGAAACCGTAGGTGATGAAGGTGGCAAGCGAATGGGAGTTGTTTTCGGTGGCACCGATATAAGCCTTGCCGTTTTCCACTTCGAATCCGATACCGCGAATGCTCTGGTCTCGGAGAATGACTGCGTAATCTTCGGTATCGCGCCAGTAGTAATAAGAGAAGGCGCCTGCGTTATAAGTCAGATCGCCGAATACGACGCGGGCAAGCGGGGTAAACTGCCACGCGAGAGTCACTCCGTCAAAATCAAATCCGGTCCAACGGTTTTCGGCGTCGCCCATCGCCGTCGCACGGTTTTCGTGGCGAACCTGGGAGGCTTCGGTACCGTCTTCCGAAACGTAATTGCTGTGGGTGCGACCGTTGATGCTCACGGAGACGTTTTCATCCAGGAAGATTTTGCCTTCGAGCTTGATGTCTTGGTTTGCTGCGTTGGTCGGGCTAAAATCCTTGTCCCAATAAGAAGCGTAATCGGCATCGATTTCGCCGTGCAATTCTACATCGACAGCCATGGCGGCAGCTGCTGCGGCGAGAACAAAAAAGCTAAGGTGCTTGATCATAGTTTCCTTTGCGTAAAAACACGTTTGGGCTTCAAAATAGAAATATGCGCGGAAAGAATCCATCAAGGAGGGGCGGCTTTTTTGTAAATTAGGCCTATTATGGGACTTTTCCAAAAAATTTTGATGCTGGCAGTCTCGGCTTTGGCTGTGAATGCTTTTGCGGCTCCGGCGGATTCCGTCATGGCGCTTTCCAAAAAATGGTTTAATTCGGGTAAGGCTTGGAGTTTTGACTTCCAGGTTCGGGTGGACTACGCAGGTTCCCCCGCGACCGGCCACCAAAGTGGAAACCTCTTGGTAACGGGCAAGGATATGTTCCGCCTTCAGTTGCAAGGAATGGCGATTTATTGCGATGGGACAAATTTTTGGCAGTGGAATCAGGAACAGAATCAGGTGTTGCTGAAACTTCTCGAAGATATGGAAAGCAATATGCACCCGTCGGAAATCCTATTTAAATATTTGCAGTGCAAGCCGATTTCGATGAAGCAGGATAAAATCGGAAAGAAGACCGCAAATGTCATTACTTTGGACGCTTCCAAATATGGCAAGGATTTTTCGGAAATGGAAGTTTGGCTTTCGACAAAAGACGCTTCGCCAATGCGATTGGTTTCCATTGATCGGCTGGGGAACGCTTCCAATTATGAAATTTCGAACTTGAAAAAATTGGATCGGGTGAATCGGGACGACTTTGTTTTGAAACCTGCGAAGGGTGTCGATATTATCGACATGCGTTAGGAGGAAAAATGAATTTTTTGGGAAAAATGCTTTGGGGGTGCAGCTTTTGCGCGGTGACGGCTTTAGCTGCAAAAAGCGAAAATTTTGTCAGTAACTTTACGTATGCTGCGGGGGCGGCTTCTACCACGGGATCTATCTGGGTCGTGAGCCGAGGCAATGCTGGTAGTGGAGTTTCTCTCGTTTCGCTGACGCCGACAGCCGGGTCGATTTCCTATTCGATTAACGCAACGGAACTTTTGCCGGATTCGTTGACGCCGGTGCAGGATGGTGTCTTTTCGGATGTGACTGCGGAACATCGCCGGACGCCACATGGAAAAGCGGGTGCTTTAGGCTTTGTCGTTCCGCTTGTTGCGGAAAGTGATTCGGGATTTTTGACGCCTTACGGTTATTATAGCGTGCGAGCGGCGAATGCGGTAACCGCAAAGCCGCTTCCGGCCCCGAAGGGGGAATTTCCGGAACTTCCGGAAATGGCGCACGCGATTTCGGCTTTCGTGTACGATTCGAGTTCGAGCGTTTTATGGATGGCGCGAGGGATTTATGGTATTGCAAAAGAGGACGTGAGCGGAGGCATTAATTCTCCGAAGCGTTCGAATTTTGTGGTCAATAAAAAGAACCTGACTTTAGATTCGCTGAAGTCGTCTTCTGTCGTGGATTCCACAAAAAATCCGCTGGTCTACGGAATGGCCAGGTCTCAGGACGGAACCTTTTATCTGGCGACGGGCGGAGGACTTTTTACATTTGACATTTCGACGTTTAAGCTGAAGACCTCTGGAGTGAAAGGACTCGATACTTCCCGCGTCACAGGCGTTTGGATCGGGGGAACTCCGGAACAGATTATTGTGGAAACGAGCAAGCGGGGAAAGTCCAGTACAGAAAATAAACTTTGGCGATCTTACAATGGAAAACCTTTTGCCGAAGTGGTGTTCCGCGATACGACGGGTAAAACTCAGAAAAATATTTACGACAAGAATGATTTTTCGACAAGCGATGTCGCTTTCGTCGGAAACATGGCGTTCCTTTCGGTACAGGCAATAGAAGGAAGTGCGAGTGGACTTTTGAAATTGGACAGCGTAGGAGCCGTTCCTTATGATGATGAAGACAACCAATGGCTTTACGGCTTGAATGCAGGCGTTGTCGATCGCAGTGTGGAAGTAACCTCGGTTGCCGCGTTCCCGTTGACCGCCAAAATGACGGGACTTGTCGTGTGCACCAATGGCGCTGGCATTTCTGTTTCGGCGGACACCGGTAAGACTTGGACTCCGATTATGAACCAGACGTCTGTGAAAGATGACTTGGGCTCCATCCGCATGATCCCTTCGGTAATCGGGGCTGATAACCAGTCACTGGTTTCGTATAAAGTAAGTAAACCGTCCAAAATTACGATTGAAGTGTTCAGCTATGATATGCGCCGAGTGCGAACGATTGTTAAAAATGCGGAACGCGCGGCGAGTTCTACCCGCAGTTCACTTGCGACGGAAGATTTTTGGGATGGTCGTGACAATGCTGGAAAGGCGGTAACGATGGGCATTTATTATGTCCGCGTCAAAGACAATCACGGTCATGTGGGTTGGGGAAAAGTGATGACTTTGGGAGGGAAGTAACATGAAAAAAATAGGGGTGCTTCTCGTTTTAGTCTTGTGCGCGTCTTCCTTGGCGAGTAAAAAAGCGGCGTTAGGCGGCATGGATGGCTTTGTGGAACGCATGGGTACAGGCGGCCGAGAACTCGGCCGTGGAAATGTCGGCGCGGCCGATACTTCGGCAATGCCTTCCGCTTATTTTAACCCAGCCCTTCTGGCTTTTAGAAATGGAGTCGGATACGCTTTGGCTGCCGAAAAAAGAGATTTGGATCGCGCAGGTGGATCTCTTGGCGTCGAATCCCAAATCGGAAAGCGGATGGGCATTGGCGCCGCTGTTCTTTACCGAACGGATTTGGATTTTGACGTCATCAATAGCGATGACGAAACGGTTGGCAGTGCGTCGCCCTATTTTACGACGACCTATGTAGGCGTTGGCTATCGATTGACCCGTAAGGACGGTATCGGTTTTTCTCTCGCGTTGAGTTACGACAATCTGGATGTTTCGGGCGATTATGAAGATGCGGATCTGGTGGATTCTTACCAAAGTCCGGTTGTATTGAACCTTGGCTGGAACCGCGAATGGGATGAACACTGGTCGACTGCGGTGGTGATTCGCAATTTGAGCTTTAGCAAGAACCTTTCTGCCAAGTGGACTCGGAACGCTTCAAATGACAATTCTGTGGAACAGAGCGAAGGCGTTCGTCCCAAAGTTTTGCAGATTGGCGTCGGCTATCGAACCAAGCTCTTTGAACGACCGATTTCCGTGTGGATGGAAGCTTTGGATTACCAGGTCGCAGATACATTGCTAGTCTTTGACCCGGATTGGCATATTTGGACAGGACGTTTCGGTATGGAATGGGAAGCTCTCGAAGACCTTTGGGTGCGCGGAGGCTTTGACGAGTTCAATTACACATTTGGTCTCGGGTACAAGTTTAGTATCCGCTTGGGCAAAAACAAGTACTTCTTCCAGATCGATTATGCCTTGGTTTACGAATCCCAGGCGGAACTTTGGAACCCTTTGAGTTTCGGATTCCGCGGATGGATTTAACCGAAAAAGGTTAATTAAGCTAATTTTTAAGAACTATGGCAGAAGAATTTGAAGAAACCCCGGTCAAGTCCGGTCCGCGTTGGCAGCGAAAAAAGGAAGATCGCCCGCAAGAAATTTTGGATGCGGCGCTTGAACTTTTTGTCAAACAGGGTTTTGCGGCGACGAAGGTCAGCCAGATTGCCCGGAAAGCCGGAGTGACTCCTGGTACATTGTATGTCTATTACAAAAACAAGGAAGCGATTCTGCAAGAAGTCGTGATGAAAGCCTTGAGACCGGTTTTCTACGATGCGGACAAAATCCTTGGCAAGTACAAAGGTTCGGCGGTTGATCTTCTTTTCATCTTGATTGAAAAATGGTGGGATGCCGTTGGCGGCGAAAGTAAAATTTCGGGCGTTCCGAAACTCATCAGTGCCGAAGCATCGAATTTTCCGCAGCTTTCGGACTTCTATATGAAAAGCATTTTGACTCCGGCGTTCAATTACATCCGCCTGGTGCTCGAATATGGAATTCGTTCGGGCGAATTTATGGTGAAGAACGTAGAAGTGACGGCATACGCAATTCTTTCGGCTTTCCACGGTGCCGTGTTGGATGCTCATACGTTCAAGATCGGTGAAGCAAATGGAATCCGGGTGGGCGAATTCAGAGACATGTTCCATGATCTGATTGTTCATGGCATTTTAAATAAAAAGTAATCTCGATGATCCGTTCCCTTTCCCTTTTATCCTTGCGCAATTTGCATGAAGGCCATTGGGAATTTGGTGACGGAATCACTGTCATTTGCGGAAAAAACGGAGTCGGCAAAACGTCGCTTTTGGAAGCGATTCATTTGCTCTGTGAAGGCTATTCTTTTCGCACGCACACGCTTTCGGATTTAATCGAATGGCAAAATCCCGAATTGATTTTGCGCGGGGAACTGGCGGAATCCGCCTCTTCGGAACGCGTTTATGAACGGGCTCTTTCGGTGCACCGCACCAAGGGGACGACTGCCAAAAAAGATGGCGTTCTTTGTAAAGGCGTAGGCTCTTTTTTTGGAACGATTCCGGCTGTCATTATGCAACCTGCCGACATGGAAATGGCACGCGGGGCTCCTGAAATTCGACGCCGCTATTTGGATGAACTTTTATGTTTTCGCCATGCGCGAAATGCGGACTTGCTTCGCCGATACCGGCGAGTCCTTGCTGAACGCAACCAATGGCTTAAGCAAAATAAGCTTGGTGATGCGGTGGGTGGAGAAGAACTGTTTTCGGTTCTCACGGGCCAGCTGATCGACTTGGCGGTAGCCGTCTGGAAGGAACGCTTGGAACTGGTGAAAGAAATTGCGCCAGCGGTAAGCGCCTACTATGAAATGCTTGCCGGTAAGGGCGATGAGGTTTCGGTTGCCTATAAAAGTTCCGTAGCGAAGGAAGGCGCTTCGGAAGAATCGTTGCGGAATGCTTTTGCCGAAAAGATGGACACGCTGGATATGGCGGAACGGATGCAGGGCATTTCTCTTGCCGGGCCTCACAAGGACGATCTTTTGCTCTCTTTGCATGGTCATGAAATGCGATCGTCCGGTTCCCAAGGGCAGTGCCGCAGTGTTACGATCGCTTTAAGGCTTGCGGCTTCGGACCTTGCAAGTGCGCATTTGGTAAAGCCTGTTCTGCTTTTGGACGATATCTTTGCCGAACTCGACAAAAACCGTCGTGGAGCCGTTGCCGATGTCATCCGCGAAAAACAGTGCCAGGTTTTTGTGGCGACGCCTAGGGCCGAAGATTTGCCGTTTGAAACCAATTCCAAAATCGAAATGGAATGATTTTAGGAAATCAGTTTTACATCGTCTTTCCGTTTTTCGCAAATTCTTTTGTAAAAAGGGTAAAGAAAACTGTCGTAAGAAATTTGGCCAAAGAGAATCGCTTTGGCGTGTGATGCGGCGACGTCATTGACAAGGCGGTTTGTCGCCGCGTTAAAGTGTTCCCGGTGAAAAAAGCTGACCAGGAGAAGTCTTCCTTCGTCGATGGCGCGGTCTTCTTCGCGGCTGAGTGTTTCGGGCAGGGATTTTCCAAAAAGGGAAACCGCCTTTCCGCCGTTTTGCAGAACGTGATGCAAAAAACACTTTTCGGCCTGGGAATGGAACGGTCCGATAAAGCAGACATCGTTAGGGACGGATTTCATCCATTCGATTACTTTCTGTACGAATTCTTTTTTAGCCTTTCGCGAAATAAAAATCGCAATTTTAGGTTCTTCCCAAAGTTTTCGGTTTCCGAGAATTTCCATTCCAAGCCTCCAATGCAAAATGAGCGGGAACGTTCTTTTTAAAGACGCTTAACGATCGAAAAATTCCACCTTCCGTCATAAAAAATTTGAATTTTCTAGATTATGGAATAATGGCACGTGCACGTAAATCGATCCGTCCGGATCCGTATCAAAAACCCCTGTTGAAAAAACTTTCCCCGGAACAAAGTAAACCGGGAGAGCTTCCGCAGTTCTTGGAACCGACCCGTGCTAATTTCGATTTGCAAAGCGCCTATGGCGCTGCCGGCGATCAGCCTGCCGCCATTCGCGATTTGACCGAAGGCTTTGAACGCGGCGAACGTTTTCAGTGCTTGCTCGGGGTAACAGGCTCCGGCAAAACATTCACCATGGCGAATGTGATCAAGAACGTCGGGAAGCCGACTCTTGTCTTGACGCATAACAAAACGCTCGCGGCACAGCTCTATCAGGAATTCAAGACATTCTTTCCGAATAATGCCGTCGAATATTTTGTGAGCTATTACGACTATTATCAGCCGGAAGCTTACATCGTCCACACGGATACTTACATTGAAAAGGATGCGGCAATCAATGATGAAATTGATAAGCTCCGTCTGCGCGCAACGAGCAATTTATTGACGCGACGCGATACGATTATCGTGGCAAGCGTGAGCTGTATTTATGGCTTGGGATCTCCGCGGGAATATTTCGATTTGATGGTCCGATTGAAAGTGGGCCAAGTGATGGAACGCGATCAGATTTTGATGCAGCTGGTGCATATTCAGTACCAGCGAAATGATTTTGCGTTAGAACGCGGATCGTTCCGAGTGCGTGGGGATGTAATCGAAGTTTATCCAAGCTACGATGATGAAGGAATTCGGATTGAACTTTTTGGCGATGAAATCGATCGGATTTCGCGTTTTGACTTGGTGACAGGTGAAGTCAAACAAGAATTGAAGGACGTTCGCATTGCGCCGGCGCGCCACTTTGTGACGCGCGAAGATACCCGGGAACGCATCGCTCAAGATATCCAAATTGAATTGACGGCAAGGCTTGACCAACTGACGAAAGAAGAAGCGGCGTTCCGAAAATCGGGAAATACTTCGGAAGCGGACGCCCGGGTTCTTGCAAGAGCTCGACTGGAAAGCCGTACCAAGTATGATATGGAAATGATTCGTGCCACGGGCATTTGCTCGGGCATTGAAAACTACTCGCGGATCGTGGAACAGCGACTTCCGGGAACGCGGCCGTTTACGCTTTTGGATTACTTTGGCGATGATTGGCTTTTGATGATTGATGAAAGCCATGTGAGCGTTCCGCAGATTGGTGGGATGTCGGAAGGGGACAAATCTCGTAAGACGAATTTGGTGCAGTACGGATTCCGCTTGCCGTGTGCGCTGGATAACCGCCCGATGAACTTTGACGAATTTGAAGCGACATATCCGCAGCAGGTACTTTTTGTCAGTGCGACACCGGGCGAATATGAACTTGAAAAAACGGGTGGCGCCGTAGTCGAACAGATTAACCGCCCGACAGGCCTTCTCGATCCGAAAATCGAAATGTATCCAGTCAAAGGCCAGATGGATGTGCTTTTGAAACGCATTTCGGAAGTGACTGCCCGGGGCGAACGCGTGCTGGTGACGACCCTGACAAAGAAAATGGCGCAGGATTTGACCGACTTTCTTGTTTCGGTCAACGTCAAGGCGCGTTATTTGCACAGTGAAATCAAAACCTTGGAACGGCACAAGCTTTTGCGCGGCCTTCGCAAGGGCGATTTCGATGTGCTCGTGGGCATTAACCTTTTGCGTGAAGGTTTGGACCTGCCGGAAGTTTCCCTGGTCGCCATTCTCGATGCGGACAAGGAAGGCTTTTTGCGCAATTACCGCAGTCTCATTCAGACGATGGGACGTGCCAGTCGCAATGTAAACGGAACGGTCATCCTTTTTGCCGACGTCATGACGGAAAGTCTCGACAAGGCTCTCGCTGAAACCCGTCGCCGCCGTGAAGTTCAGGAGGCTTTTAACGCCGAACATGGGATTGTTCCGAAGTCCGTTAGCCGTAAACTGGACGATGAACTGGAAATGGCCGATCCGCTGAGCGAGATCATGGGGAAGGGCAAAAAGTCTAAAAAAGGCAAAAAATCAGCACTTTCTAGCCCTCCGGAAGCAGATGATTCGGATGAAAATGCGACGATTGAAGAGCTGGAGGCCAAGATGAAGGCCGCTGCGGCTCGACTTGATTTTGAAGAAGCGGCCAGGTTGCGCGATATTATTCGCGACCGAAAGGATTAAATCCTCTTTACTTATGCTCTTTTGGGCAAAAAATAGTGTATTTTCACAAGAAACTGACAAAGAGGAGTCATATGAATTTTAAGAAATTGTGGTTGGCCTTAAGTGCGATGGCGACTTTTGGGCTTGTTGCATGCGGTAGCGAATCGTCTTCTTCGGGTCCGGAAAACGGAGACAGCTCGAGCAGCAGTGCAGAACAGATTGTTCTCCCGGAATCCAACGGCGATTCTTTGATCACGGTTTCGAACTTTAGCGCCTCTTATTCGACGTCGACAACGGTGAAGTTTACGGGTGCCGTGGCGGCGGTTTTGAGCGTGGATACTTCGACGGTCATCGACTCCGTACAGTTTAAGCTTGGAAACGAAAGCGGTTATGCTTCGTCTTCGGATTTTAGCTTTACGCAGATTACGGAATCGGTTCCGATGCTTTCGATCGGTTCTGTCTTGAACCCGTCTCTCGACGTTTCGTCGATGGCGGAATGCGGCTCCTTTACCGTATATTTGATTGTTTACGGTCATAACAACGACTTGAAGCTGGTGACGACCGCGTCCACGACTTTTGATCGTTCCGTTGGACAGTGCTCGGTGGAAGAATCCAGCAGCTCTGCGGAAGCTTCGGAAGATCCGACTCTTACCGCATGGGAAGTGACCCTTTCGACCAGCGCAACGGAAGCCGTTGGCGTGGACTTGGATTCCAAGAAGACCTATTTGAGCACCGAACTTGTGGCGAATGCCGCAGATATCGACCTTTACATTGCACGCGAAGCCCGTTCTGCAGTCCTCTACACGAATGCAGCGATTGAAGATGGCAATGTGGTAGACGCTTCGATGATTGCAGAAGAAACCCGTAGCGGCTTCGACTACGTTTCGTTCAATGATCCTTGCCACGTGAGCGACTTTAAGTATAACTCGTCTGCTCTCACCATTTCCGCAAGCGAATTCGAAACGGTGACTTCTTACGTGGTGATCACTTCCAAGTATAATGCGGCAACAGGCGAAGGCTTCTTCGTGATCCTCCCGCACGAAGTGGTGAACGTCGGAACGAGCAATCTCTCGATGACGTTGACCGTTTTGGGCATTAACTAGGCGTTTGTAAGCTACTCTCTTGAAAAGGCTCCCCTCGGTGGGAGCCTTTTTTGTACAATTCAGAAAAATGGAACCGATTCCGAACAGCCTTTGGCGAATAACGCTCCTCACAAATCCGGACGTGTGCAATTTGCACTGTCGATTGTGCTTTCTGAATCAGCGGGGGCGTTCTTTTGGCAAAGGAGAAATGCCCTGGGAAGTGGCGGAGCGTGCGGTGCGTACTTATGCGGCTAAGGGCGTCCGGGAAGTGATTCCGAGTACGATGGGGGAACCGTTACTTTATACGCATTTCGAAAAGCTGGAACAGCTCGTCCAGGAACTCGGAATTCGTTTGAACGTGACGACAAACGGTTCGTTCCCGCGGAAGGGAGCTTTGGCCTGGGCCAAGGAACTGCTTCCGATTTCAAACGATATCAAGGTGAGCTGTTGGGGAGCCTCGCCCCAAAGCTGGGATGTTCTTTCTCCCGGAATGGATGCCCACGTATATTGGCAGAACCTTAAAACGCTGGTGGAAACACGTCGAGAACTTTCCCAGGATTCTGCAAGACCGCTTTCGCAAATTTCACTTCAGATGGCGGTTTCCCGCACGAACCGGGGTGACGTGGAACAGGTGATCGAACGAGCTCTTGAATGGGGCATCGATCGGGTGAAACTCAACCGGGCGGTATTCCTTTCGCATTCGGAAGCCTTGCAGAAAGAGGAACAGCTTTCGCCGGACGATTTTTGGGATGTTTCGAAATCCGCAACTTTGCCTGTAAAACTCGAAGGCACTTTTCTTTACCCGGCGACGCGGTGTGCACCTATTTCCGAATGCCCTTTCTTAGGACGAGAACTCTGGGTTTTGCCGGATGGCTTGGTAGAACCTTGCCCGGATCCGGAAAATCGGTTCCAGGGGATTCCCCCAGGAAAGAATCGCTGTGAAATCTGCCATTTGTTTCCAAAAAAAATCTTTTCAATCTCAAGAAATTGAGCTATTATTCTCTTAGGCTTATTTAACAGCCTGGATTAATTATGAAAAGCATTTATGTTGGTAATCTCCCCTTTGCGTTCCGCGACGCTGACCTCGGCAAACTCTTCGAGGAATTCGGTGAAATCAAGAGCGCAAAGATCATTATGGACCGCGATACGGGTCGCAGCAAGGGCTTCGGTTTCGTCGAAATCGAAGATGACGGTGTGGCTCTGAACGCAGTCGAACAGCTTAATGGCAAGGAAGTGAACGGTCGTCCGCTCCGCGTCAATGAAGCTCGTCCGCGTGAACCGCGTCCTCGTCGCTTCTAATAAGGATTTTTGAAAATAGCCGAAAGGCTCGATTTACTGTAACGTTTGGAAGGTCGCCTCTTTGTGCGACCTTTCTTTTTTTTAATTTGCGAACGATGGCTAAGACTCTCCAATACTATCTTCCGCAAAAGGGCGAAAATCTTTCTTCCGAAGATTTGCTCGGACGTTTTCTGACGTGGACCGAAGAACGTGGCGTTAATTTGTACGAAGCTCAAGAAAATGCAATTCTTGAACTCTTTGACGATAAGAATGTAATCTTGAATACGCCGACGGGAAGTGGTAAGTCGATGGTCGCGCTTGCGATGCATTTCATGAGTCTTTCGCTTGGACGTCGTTCCGCTTACACATGCCCTATCAAGGCTTTAGTGAATGAAAAGTGGATGGCCCTTTGTAAAGAATTTGGGCCGGAAAACGTGGGCCTTTCGACAGGCGATGCTACGGTGAACATGGACGCCCCGATCCTTTGCTGCACGGCGGAAATTCTCGAAAACCGCGCACTGGGGGAAGGTTCCGACCTGAACATTCAAGATGTCGTCATGGATGAATTCCATTATTATTCCGACAGGGAGCGCGGTGTCGCGTGGCAAGTTCCGTTGCTCACCCTTCCGCAGACACGTTTCCTTTTGATGTCCGCGACGATGGGACGGACGGACTTTTTTGAACAGGTCCTTTCGAATTTGAATGGTAAAGAATGCGTGACCGTTTCGAGCAAAACGCGTCCGGTGCCTCTCGATTTTAAATATTCGATGAATGAAATTTCGACGACGGTGCAGGGCCTTGTCAACGAAGGAAAAGCTCCGGTTTATGTCGTCCATTTTACGCAGGCTTCCGCAGCGGAAGATGCGCAAAATTTTACCAGCTTGAATCTCTGCTCAAAAGAAGAAAAGGCGGCCATCGCGAAGGAAATCAGCCATTTCAGATTTTCGAGTCCGTACGGTCCGGAATTTAAGCGCTTTTTAAAAGTAGGCATCGGATTGCATCATGCCGGGCTTTTACCCAAGTACCGCATTCTTGTGGAAAAACTTTCGCAGAAGGGACTTTTAAAAGTCATTTGCGGTACGGACACGCTTGGCGTCGGTGTGAACGTTCCGATTCGAACGGTGCTGTTTACGCAGCTTTGCAAGTACAGCGGTGATAAAACGGCAATCCTCGCGGCGAGAGATTTTCATCAGGTCGCAGGTCGCGCGGGCCGTAAAGGCTTTGACGATATCGGATTTGTGGTGGCGCAGGCTCCGGAACATGTAATCGAAAATGCGAAACTTGCGGCAAAGTCGGCTCAGACCGGTAAAAAATTTGTGAAGCGGAAACCTCCGGAGCACGGCTACGTCCCTTGGGATGAAAGCACCTACCAGCGTTTAATCGCATCCCCGCCGGAGCCTTTGCAGTCTCGTTTCGACGTCTCGCATGGAATGCTGATCAATGTGCTTTCCCGCAAAACGGATGGCTGTGCCGCCATGCGCAAGCTAATCGATGATTGCCATGAAAGCGCGAAACGCAAAAAGGAATTGAAAAGTCGCGCTTTCCAGCTTTTCCGTTCCCTTGTCGAAAAAAGTGTGGTGGAATTTGTGAAAAATCCGCAGCCGGGAATGGCGCACGTGCGTGTGAATCTCGATTTGCAGAACGATTTTGCCATGAACGAACCGCTTTCGCTGTACCTGCTCGATACGTTGCCGAAGCTGGATGTAGAAAGCCCGGATTACGCTTTGGACGTGATTTCTCTCGTGGAATCGATCGTTGAAAATCCGGATCCGATTTTACGCGTGCAGTTGCGCAAAGCGCGGGATGCCCGTTATGCGGAACTGAAGGCGGAACATGCGGAATACAATAAGCTTCAGGAAGAACTCGATAAAGTAGAATACCCGAAACCACTCCGCGAGTTCATCTATACGACTTTTAATGAATTTGCGGATGAACATCCTTGGGTCGGCGATCTGAACGTGGAGCCCAAATCGATTGTTCGTGAAATGATCGAAAATTTCGATACTTTCAGCGGTTACGTGAAAAAGTACGGCTTGACCCGTACCGAAGCCCTGCTTTTGCGCCACATCAACTATGTGTATAAGGTTTTGACGCAGACCGTGCCGGATACACTCAAAAATGATGAACTTTTTGAAATCCAGGATTATTTGGACGAAATGATCCGCAGAACGGATTCGAGCCTTCTCGAAGAGTGGGAAAAACTCAAAAATCCGGAATTTGTGGCGGAAGATCAGGCTCCGGAAAAAGCTTTCCACGCCGATGCGGCGGCAAATGACGTCACCCTTGACAAAAAGAAGTTTGTGGCGAGTACGCGTTCCCGCATTTTCTCGTTCCTTTCCTTCCTTCAAAAACGTCAATTTGGCGAAGCGTTGGACCTGCTTGCGGAAGATTTGCCCGAAGGAGTCCTTCTTGCCGATGCGGAAGGGGTGCCTTGGACGGAAAAGCGCTTGGAAGATCTGTCGCTTGAATATCATGCGGAACACGGGAATTTCCGTTTGGATGTGGAAGGACGTTCCTTACAGCACACGGTAGCGGTCTGGACTGCGGAATCTTTAAAAATTCAGCAGATTTTGCAGGATGATGAAGATTTGAACGATTGGGAAGTGGACTTTTCAATCCCGCTTTCGGAAGCCCGTGATGCGGGAATGCCCCTGCTCCGTTTGGACCGTATCGGTACAATTCTGTAGCTTTACACAAGCTTTTAAAATAGCTAGATTTGCGCCCGTCATTTGATAGAGCCGGTTGCTCTATTTATAACCTGGATATAACATGACAAAGGCAAAATTCATCAAACTCATTATCGCAACAATTCTTGCAATTGCTGCCCTCTTCGTCCCGTACGAAGCCCTCGGAATTGATGGTCCGAACACCCTCAATCCCATTGAAATCCGTGTGATCGCTATTTTCGTGATGGCGGCCCTGTACTGGATTCTTCAACCGTTCCCCATTTGGACAACGTCCACGCTCGTGATCGTGTTGATGATTCTCACCTTGTCGAATTCCTCGTTCCTGCCGTTCCGCGTGGAAGGCGTGGAACCGATTAGCTACAAGGTTTTGATGAATACATGGTCCGATCAGACCATTATGCTCTTTTTGGGTGGTTTCTTCCTTGCTGCTGCGGCAACCAAGTACAAGCTGGACTTGAACCTTGCCCGTGTGCTTTTGAAGCCGTTCGGAAAGAATCCGAAGTTCGTGCTCCTTGGTCTCATGATGATCACCGCAGTGTTCTCGATGTTCATGAGCAATACCGCTACCGCGGCCATGATGCTCGCTATTCTCGCTCCGGTGCTCAAACTCTTTGACGAAAAGGACAAGGGTAAAGCCGCTTTTGCTCTCGCAATTCCTGTGGGTGCAAACATTGGTGGTATGGGTACTCCGATCGGTACGCCTCCGAACACGATTGCTCTCGGTGCCTTGAATGAAGCCGGCTATAGCGTTTCTTTCGGCCAGTGGATGGCTTTCGGCGTTCCGTATGTGATTGTGATGATGCTCATCGCTTGGTTCTTGATTATGAAGATTTACCCGATTTCTGCAAAGTCCATGGACTTGAAGATTGAAGGTGCGGATGGCTTTGACAAGAGCCCGCGTGCGATCGTTGTGTATTTGACCTTTGCTTTGTGCGTGGTTCTGTGGCTCGTCGGTAAGAATGTTCATGGTGTGAATGACTACGCCATCGCGATGATTCCTATCGCCGTCTTTGCCCTCACGGGTGTGATTACGAAGAAGGATTTGAACGCGATGAGCTGGGATGTTCTTTGGCTCGTGGCGGGTGGCTTTGCTTTGGGCGTTGGCCTTCAGAAGACGGGTCTTGCCGCTCACTTGATCGGTGCGATTCCGTTTGACACCTGGCCTGCATTCCCGCTCCTCGTGGGTTGCGGTGTCATCTGCCTCTTTATGGCAAACTTTATGAGCCATTCTGCAACGGCTGCTCTCCTCGTCCCGATTCTGATCGTGGTGGGCGTGAACTGCGCAGACAACCTCGCTCCGCTCGGTGGCGTGACCGCTTTGCTCGTGGCTGTGGCTTTTGCAAGCTCTCTCGGTATGAGTATGCCGATTTCTACGCCGCCTAACGCTCTTGCTCATGCAACGGGTTATGTGGATACGAATGGCATGGCTAAGTCGGGTATTGCCCTTGGCGTGATTGGCCTTGTGCTTGTGTACTTGATGATGTTCGTGCTTGCTCAGCTCCATTTCTTCGGTGATCCGAAGCCGAAAACCGCTCCGGCAGCTGAAAAGGCTGCTGTGGTTGCCCCGGCTCCGGCTGCGGCTGTCGCAGCCCAGGCTGCTCCGGTCGATACGACGGTGGCACTGAGTGCGGATTCCGCTGCAGTCGTGGATTCTACCGCTGCAAAGTAATCCAGGTTTGGAATTCAAAAAATCCCGGTCGAAAGGCTGGGATTTTTTGTTTTAAAGGTTGGGAATGTGGGGAATGGGATTTTGCCGAAAATTGCTTTAAAAAAGAAAAACTCCACTATAAAGCGGAGTTTTCGTGGTCGATACAGAACTCGAATCTGTGACCTCTACCATGTCAAGGTAGCGCTCTAACCAACTGAGCTAATCGACCGTGGGGTAGCCCAATATTAAAAAGATTATGTAGGAGTGTCAAGGGGTTTTGAAGATTTTTTCCACTGGCGAGGAGGTTCTTTCCATTGGCATGGAGGCTTTACCGTGGAACGGACGGCTCGCCTGCCCGGCGGGGGGCAAGGTAGGGGGCCCGCTCAGAGTTGCGAAGGCCGAGGGCCCCCTTCCTTGCATCCACCCCCGTGGCCACGCTATACTCTGCGAGTTTTGCTTGTGTGCCTTTTGCGGGGGCTTGCTCACTCCGTTCGCTCCGCGTGTGGGGGTGCGTGGGCTAGCTCACTTCGTTCGCTCCGCGTGCTGGGTTGCGTGGGCTAGCTCACTTCGTTCGCTCCGCGTGCGGGGCTGCTTGGGCTTGCTCACTTCGTTCGCTCCGCGTGCGGGGCTGTGGGGGCTTGCTCACTCCGTTCGCTCCGCGTGCGGGGCTGTGTGGGGCTTGCTCACTCCGTTCGCTCCGCGTGCGGGGCTGCTTGGGCTTGCTCACTCCGTTCGCTCCGCGTGTGGGGTTGCGTGGGCTAGCTCACTTCGTTCGCTCCGCGTGCTGGGTTGCGTGGGCTAGCTCACTTCGTTCGCTCCGCGTGCGGGGCTGCTTGGGCTTGCTCACTCCGTTCGCTCCGCGTGCGGGGTTGCGGGGGCTTGCTCACTTCGTTCGCTCCGCGTGCGGGGGTATGGGGCTTTGAGGTTCCGACGATTCCGTTCCAAACGCAGTTTGACTGGGTGAGCTATAGGATTCTTTTTAGAAAAACGCTAGTTCGCTTAACGGTCGTCGGGGTCTACCCAGTAGTACATTCGACCGGTGACGACGACTCGGTTGTTATCGCATTCGTCGCCGTAGCAGTGATTGAATACGAGCCTGACGTCGGCGCTCCAGAGGATAGAATCTTTGCGGTCGAATTTGACGGAACTGGATTCCGCAGAGATGATGTGTGCGGGAACGCTGTTCCCTAGGACAAGATAGGTATATCCCGAGGATGTTACGGGGGCGTTTTCCCCGAGGACAGGTTTGTTGACCATGATCTGTAGCGCATCGCCGTCGCTGTTCTTCCCGAGGAAAGTGACGTAGTGCTTGTTGGATCGGAGCTTGACGTCTCCATCGTCCGGATCAATGTCCAGATCCAGATCCTCGGAACCGTTGATTTTAAAATTCATGTAGCCGCCACCGGTCACAGACCAACCGCTGTTGATGTCGCTGCAGGAAACTACACCGAGGAATATTCCAACAAGTAATGTGCGAAGGCGGAATCTCATAGATTTAAAATAGAAAATCCTTTTTTCATCCGCTTAATTATATTAGAGAAGATGATTAAGCAATATGAATTAAAAACTTCGCTCGGTTCGGTATTCTGGTGTGTATTACCGGTTAAAGACCATTTGGATACAATTCTTTCTATTCTTTCGACCGCCTCGGGAATGGAGCTTTCCCGGGTGGATATGAGGCGCACTCCGGAAGGACGCCCCGAATTTCCTGCATGCGGTTTTGATGCCAACTGGACTCACAGTAAAGATGTCTGCGTTCTCGCCTATTCTTTTACAGCCAAAGTGGGAGTGGATATTGAAAAATTACGGCCTCGAGCCTTACGCATCGCGGAACGTTTTTTTGCTAAAGAAGAAACGGATCTTTTGTTCCGCAGTCATTTGACCCCGGAAGATGCCTTGATGCAGTTTTACCGCATCTGGTGCCGTAAAGAAGCGCTGTTCAAATGTATCGGCGGGTCTTTCCTCGGAGGGATCCTTTCGAAAAATGTCTTAGAAGATCGGGTGGATGGCGCGATTTTGACGGATATTCAGCTACCGCTCGAAAATCCGTTTGCGGCGACAATCGCTGTCGCCCCGCTTGCATAAAAAAAGCCCGCATTCCATGCGGGCCTTTTTGGCTTAACTGGCTAGAGGGTTTGGCTCTTTGGGAGTCAAATCATGGACATAAATCGGGAGAGCGCTTTCCAGAAGGACTTCGTCGACTCTCAGTCGAAGTAAATATTTTCCGCCTTGGGAAATCCGCATCCGGTTGATATTCATAATCAGGTTGACGGCTGCGGAATCCATATTTTCGGGCACCGGCAAAAAATGAACCGTGGTGATAATCGGCGGAATCAAATCGGTGTTGTCGAATTGATTCACGATTGTCACTTTCATGTCGTGCGCTGTCGCTTCGGATCGTGTATAACGGATTCGGAAAACGGCCGTGCATCGCGGAATCACAATAGGAAGCTCGGCTTCGATGTAGTCAAAGACTCCGAGCATATTGAGCTTTCCGCTTTGGTCGGTAGCTGCGTCACAAATCGCTGCAACTTCGATCTTCATTACCAGTTGTCTCCCAGATATTCCATGACAATCGGTCCGTTCTTGGTGCCCGGGAGGCTCGAAGCGGCGCTCGAAGCGGCTTCTTGAGAACGCATCGAAATGTAAATCTGGCCGCTAGGCGATACGGTCAATTGCGGGCGGAATCCGCGCACGTAGTAACCGTGTTCCTTGGCGTAGACATTCTTAAAGTAGGGAAGTTCGTTTTCGCCCAGTTCTCCCCATGCGCCGTCCATAAAGCGATACACGTGGACATGGGAATTCCTTGCGTAGTAAGCGTCGTCGATGGCGAGAATCGGATTGTTGTTTTTGTCGACGGTAAAGTAGGCGTTGTAGCTGCGGTGACCGAATGCGAGAAATTCTGCGCCTGTCGTGGTGAATCCTTCGTAAGTTGTCGCGAGTGAGCTAGAAGCCTTGGCGCGGGCTAAGCGGGGTAAACCGTCATCGTCACGGCTGCGGAAACCAACGTAGAAGTAGCCGTCGGCATAGAAGATCTGGATCGATTCTCCGTTGATGCTGATGCGGTTGTTGTTATTGTTCGAC
Organism: Fibrobacter sp. UBA4373; assembly: GCA_002390045.1. Lineage (GTDB taxonomy): Bacteria > Fibrobacterota > Fibrobacteria > Fibrobacterales > Fibrobacteraceae > Hallerella. Next base: position 30,826 of record DGSB01000061.1, on the reverse strand, counting down.
GTTGATGTCTGGCCATTTGGAATGTAGTAGTAATAGATCTTGTAATCGCCGGACCCATAGCCGCTGGCGATAACAAGACGGTTACCGCTTTCGTCAAAGGCCATGTCGATTTCGCGGTTCTGCCAATTGCTGCTGTAGATAGGGCTGAATGCGCTGCCCCATGCCGAGCCGGAGTAGTCTTGGACGCGGGCAAAGTTCGAAGCGGAATTGACCGTGCCGATCCAGGCGACAGAAGGGTTGTTCGTTTTGGGATTGATCTTCAACTTCAAATCGGTCAGAGCGTTGCCGATTCCGCTGCCCAGTTCTGTCCAGGTTCCTGTCGAACTTGTGGATTTGTAAACGTGGCCCTTTCCATCGGATGTGCTGATGTAAGACAGATACAGATTGTTGTTTCCGTCGCAGGCCATGTAAAGCGTTTGTTCAGAAATTCCAGAAATGCTCGGGTTTCCGAAAGAGGTCCATTTCGAGGAGTTCCGGTATTTGGTCACGAGAGCACCGCTTTCGTTGACATAGGCCAAAATCAGACGGTCGTTGCAGTAAGCGATCGCTGGACCGTTCGCATTGGTAGAGGTTTCGACGATGGTATCGTTTGTGCCTCCGGAAATGTTGTGCCAGGCCTTTTTGAAGTGGACCTTTTTGGAAACGACTTCGGCTTCATGGCGGGCGGTAAAGTTCTGGTCCATTAGAGCCTTGGAAGAATCGAAGTAGTCCAGCTTGATCGTGATGGAACCTTCCATGGATTGACGGATGAACGCGGCGTTGAATTCTGCAATGCTCGTGTCCAAAGATCCGTCGGATTTTCCTTGGTACCAGTATTTGTCGCTCACATTAGAGAAGTTCCACCAGAATTGTTGAGCGTCTTCATCGCCCAAGGTTCCGAGTTTTGAAGAACTTCCGTTTGCATCCGGCGTGTACCAGTAAATGGACTTGTTCGAAAGAACGGAAGAATCTGTACTCCAGAGGTAAACCGTATCGGGCATGCTGATAACGCCGACCGGGAGCGATGTCATGGTACGAATCGTCGTCGTGTCGGTCGCTACAAAGTTGGAGCCGGATTCTTGAGCCCAGACGATGCAGAGGAATTCGCTGTGTGCCTTGGAAAGCTTGGCAATGACGCTGTCCTTGGTCCCGTTCGCGTCGTTATCGTCCCAGAAGTAATAATCGGAGGTCTTGTAATCGGTCGAATTGTTGAAGCCCCACCAGACATGGTGATCCTTGGCAGATGTGGTATCGCTCAAATCGGAAGATCCCTTAGTGCCACAGGTCCATGTATAACGCTTGACGCCTTGCCATGCGCTGTTTACGTGGGCTGTCAAATCGGTATTTGTTCCGGCAATAATGTAAACCAGATCCTGGTCCACGGTAATGACCGGAATGTCGGTGGTAAAGTGAATGACCGTTGTGTCTTGAACCTGGTTTCCGTCGTCGTCCGTTGCACGCGCAACGCAGTAATAGGTTGCATAAGGTGTCGAAGGACCTGTCCAAGTGGTATCGTAATCCGAAACGGTTTTCCAGTTGCTGCTGATTTCCGAAGGATTTCCGCAACTCCACTCGCGCTTGGCGATGTAGCCCATTTTGTCGGAAGCGGTTGCGTTGATTTCGATCGGGTAGTTTATACGTGTTGTAATGGATTCGGTAGAAACCTTGATTGTCGGAGCATCGAGAAGGACCGTGATCTTGGTCGTATCTTGAGCGGTATTTCCATCATCATCGGTAACGCGGATAATGCAGAGGTAATTGTCTGTGGCGACAGTCGGCATGATCGCGGCATAACGCGGAGTCGAAGTCGATGAAACGAAGCTGTTCCCTGCGACGCCCTTGTTGCCGCAGCTCCACTGGTACAGCACAATTTGCCCCAGTTTGTCGTTTGCGATGGCGTCGAGCCCGAGCGTATCCTTGATGGAAACGGTCATCGTGTCTTCGCTGGCCATGACCGTTGGCAGGTCAAGGAGGACTGTATAGACGGCTGTATCCGTTGCTGTCAAATCATCATCGTCGGTGACGCGCATCATGCAGTACCACGTGCATGCGGAACCGGGCATGGTAATCGTCGTGTCGGCTTTGGAAATAGAAGTCCAACTGGGATTGCTCAGGCTCTTTCCGCAATACATGGCATAAGATTCAATTTTGCCGAGGGTATCGACGGCGGCGCCTGCAAAACGCACCTTCGCGTTGATCTTCACTTCGGCAGAAGTCGTGTAGAGCGTAATGGATGGCGCATCTTTGACAGCCCTAAAGTAAAGCGTGTCATAACCATATTCGCCATCATCATCGGTGGCGCGGACAATGCATTTGTAAGCATTCGTTTCGGAACTGGGGAGCGTAACGCTAAAGGTTGCACTCACGCTCTTTGCCGCAGAAATCGATGCGGAAGAACCGAAAGAAATTTTAGAAGCGTCCGTTCCGCATCCCCATTCGACGGCATTGACGGTTCCATATTTATCGGAAGCGGTCACGCTGTAAGAAAGCGAAGCGTTGATCTTTTGGCGGATGGTATCGGCGGAAGCCTTGATGCTTACCGTCGGAACGTCGGAAATGATTTGAACTACGATGGAATCCTTGGAAGTTTTTCCGTCGGAATCCTTTAAGTTGACGTAAATCTTTTTAGTCCCCAGCGTCTTCCAGGCGAGGTTTCCGGATTCCGCATTGTCTGCCGGGCAGCTGTAGCCATCGGAAAGGGTGTTCGGGCATGTCCATGTGATGGTCCCCGAAGTGGCCGTTGCACCGAGGAAGTGTTCAATGCTAAAGTTCAGCGGATCGTTCAGGGTCACAGAGGTATCGCGACCTGGAGTCAAGAAGTAAATAATCGGGTTGTCGCTGCGAATGCCGAAGCGGACACTGTCGGAAATGGTTCCGTTGGCTGTGGAAGCGATCATTGTGTAAAGCGTGCCGGCAACGGCTCCGTTCGATGCAAAATCGGCGGCAGTCAATGTGGTCTTGGCGGTGCTATCCTTTCCGACTGCAGAAGCTTTGATCTTGTAAGTCTTGCCACCGATGCTTGTGGTCCAGTAGATGGAATCGGGAATCGGGCGAACGTTTTTGGCTTCGGCGATGAATTCAAACGATTCGTCCGAGGTGACCATCGACGTGGCCTTTCCGTTCACGGTTAAATTCAGGGACGAGGCTTTGACCTTAAATGCAATCTTTGCTGTATCAGAAACGTTCTTGGCGCTGTCGAGAACGACAAACTTGAACTGGTGGTTCCCATCGGTCAAATCCTTAAAGGTCATGTTCCATTCGTTTACTTTCAAAACGGAAAGCGAAGTTTCGGAACCGTCGAGCCAAGCCTTTGCGCTTGCGATTTGCGCACCGGAATCCGAAAGGGATCCGGCGAATGTGACGCTTCGGCTAGTGACAATGGAATCGTATTTGTCAATGCGGATTTTAGGAGCGATGGAGTCTTCGAGAAGCATGGTGGCGACGAGGCGTTCGTCGCCCATTTCTACGTATTGGCTGTCGAGAATCAAGTACTTGTAGCCAAAGCCTGTCGTGTCGCGGGCGTAAATTCGATAAATGCCCGGATCGACGTTTGCGCTAAAGTATCCCTTTTCGCTTGTGTGGGTGAAGGTGTAATTCCCGGTTTCCCTGTTTTCCATCACCACTTGAATTCCGTTGTGGGCCGTGCGACCTTGGAACTTTGCGTAACCGTGAATCGTTCCTGTGGTAGCGCTCAAGTCACCAAAGAAGAAGTTCCATGTCGGTGATGTTGCGGTGTCATAGCCGTCGGTGACGGAAACTTGCCAGTAAAGGCGTCCGCGTAATGTTTCGTCCATGTTCCAGACGGAATCGGTAATCGCTTCCCAGCTTTTTTCTCGGATGTTGGTTGCAACGAGATTGGCATCGGTCAGCACGGGCGCCGTTCCGGCGTTGTCCGGGCTTTTGCCGACTCGGATCGTGTAACGCAAGTCCGCCGGATTGTCTTCGTCGCTTCCCGAATAGTAAAAGGCAAAGCGGGACACAAAAATATTTTGACGGCTTGCGGAGTCCGGCTGCAAAAGGGATACGGTCGGGATCTTGTTAAAGTGCAGGACCGCTGTGTCCTTGGATACGTTGCCGTCTTCATCGATAGCGCCGTATATGTAGAGAAGTTCATTCTGGGAATTCAAATATTCCTTGACCGCTTTGTACTTGACGGTTGCGGTGTAAAGACTGTCGATTTCACCCGGTTTGGCTTTTAATGTGTCGATTGCTTTTTTCTTGGAGTTCAGAGGAATGACAAAAGCACTGTCGATTCTTCCGAAGGAATCCGAAGCGAAGAAAGAAACCTGGGCGTCTTTTTCGCCTCGTGTCCAAAGGGTGTCTGCTTCAACAGAAATATCCGGAGGCGTGTTGATGACGCGAATGTACTGACCGCGACCGGCTGTATCACGCGCGTTTGCTCCGTCGACGGCAATGAAGAGCGGGGAATATGTTGCCGCGGAGTCGTAACGGTATACGAACAGCTCTTCGTTCTTCCCGTTAAAAAGGGTGTCCTTGTCGCCCATTTTCCATGCGTAGCGGATCACCTTCTTGGAGTTGTACTTTAAGAACCCCACGAAGTAGACGCTGTCGTGCACGGTTACGGTGAGAGTGTCGTAAGTGTACACGGAATCGAGGGCTGCAATGGAGTCGACGAACGCGGCGAGACTATCGGGACGTTCTGTGAAGGCGAACAGCACCGAGTGGTTGTTGCGGAGTGTTCCGTTGACGCGGATGTCGTCTTCACGGGTACAGTTTGTCAAAAACAAGAAAAATAAGGTAACAAGAAAGAGATATTTTTTCATACAATAATACCGTAGGGTCTATTTATATTCTAAAAGTAGATTCAAAATTCACAATTTCAAAACTATCTTTAGAATATGAATGAAATTCCTCTTTGGTATGTGGCTATTCTCTTCGCCATGCTGGGCGCCTGTGTGGGAAGTTTTTACAATGTGATCGTGTACCGCATGCCTCGCGGGATTTCCCTGATCAGCCCTCCCTCTTTTTGCCCGCATTGTAAAAAGCGGATTCCGATCTGGTATAATCTCCCGGTTATCGGATGGCTTCTTTTGCGAGGAAAGAGCGCTTGCTGCCACAAACCGATAAGCATCCGGTATCCGATAGGGGAGGCCCTTTGCGGGCTTTTAGGCGCATTTGCGTTGCTTCTTGCGAACTATCCGTTTTCGTTGACCGAACCGGTGTCCCATTGGGCGGATTCTTTTGCCCTGTTTTGGCTGCTTCTCGGAATCTATCCGGTAGCGGCGGTCGATTTTGAATTCAAGCTGATTCCCGACTCGATTAGCCTTGGCGGAGTTGTGGTTGGCATTGCCTTGTCGTTTTTTCCGGGTGGAATCACCCCGCTTTCGAGTATTCTTGGGGCGCTGTTTGCGGGGGGCGGCCTTTACCTGATTGGTTTTGTCGCCGGGAAAATTTTAAAACGCGACGCAATGGGATTGGGCGATGTGAAGCTCGTGGCGGGCTTTGGAGCCCTGATGGGTGTGGGGCATGCCTTTGCGGCGCTTGTGCTTGCGTCTTTCCTCGGCATTCTGATTATGGTGCCGTATCGAATGATCAAAAAAGAGGAAAGCAAGGAAATCCCGTTTGGACCGTTCCTTGCGGTCGCGGCTCCGATCGTCTATCGCTTTGGCGATCTTTTTATGACGTATTATTTTGGGCTGTTTGGGCTCGTTGAATAAAGCTCTGCGGTCTGGACGGCAAAAAGGGCCGTTTCCAAATTTTGCATCATTTCTTTTTCTCGCAAATTTTGCGGGAGATTCAACAGGCGCAGAAATTCTCGTTGCTCGTTAGATACCGCATCGGTCGAGGCTTCTTCCGGAACGTAAATGGAGCTTTTATGGGTTTTGAGCGTAATCGGATGGTTGGGATTTAAATCGAGCCTCCAGAAGGGACGGCTCCGGTCTTTTCCGTGGAAGGTCGCGTAAATCATACGAATGGGATATGCCGAATCGCGGTCTTCGTCAAAGGTGACCTGGACTCTTCGCCAGTCGGTCAGCGGAGCGATTCGTTTCAATTCATAAAAAAGAGCGTAATCGTGGACGCCGATGTCCCAGACCGAGGAAACGTCCCGACACCGCTCTGTCGGGGAATTGTACCGGACAAAGCTCAAGGATTCCAGCGGATAACGTTTACAGATGTCGAGGAAGAAAGGCTTGGATTTTTCGAAAGCGTTACTGTAGCATTCGCAATGACCGACGAACAGCAACCTTTGATGGTCCTTGGCAAATTGGATCAGCTCTTCGGCATCGGCAAGAGACGTGGCGAGAGGCTTTTCTACAAAAATGTCCAGACCGTGCTCCAAGGCCGATTTGACGTATTCATAATGGGTTGAAGCGGGCGTCGCGATCAGGGTAAAATACGAGGCTTCCGGATCCTGGGTGTAATTTTTGCATTCTCGCAAAAAGGCATGGCAATCTTCGATTCCATCAAACGAGTGCACCTCGATTCCTTGGGATTCCAGATGTTGCAGATGGATCTTGCCCATATGTCCTGATCCAAGGAGAAAACAGACGACTTTTTTTGCCATAAAGTGAAATTATTATTTTTCCTTTAACAAGGAGACGGAAATGCGAATTTTATGGCTGATTTGGAGCGCTTTATTTGTATTTGCCTGTTCTGCACAGGAATCTCAGGAAAATTCTCCAGAAAAAAGATCGGAAAGTGAAAAAGTGGCTTTGCCGTTAAACGCCAAAACCGTGGTTCACAGTCTTTCGTCTTCAGTTGGAGAAAGCTCTAGCTCTGAACTGGCGAGCTCTTCGTCAGCGGCTACGGTCTTTCCGCTTACGGTCAAGGGAGCTTCGGGTTCCGGAGTCTATGCGGAAGGCGCTTCGGTCGTTCTCGCCTTGGAAAGTAAAAGCGAAAGCCTTTGTTTTAATGGCTGGTCGGTTTCTCCTTCCAAATATTCCAAAGCGTTGAACGTCTTTTCGGCGGACTCGGCAAGCTTTACCATGCCCGGGGATTCGGTCCAGATTTCGGCTGGTTTTAAAGCCTGCATGGACGATCAGGAAACAGTCGTCATTGGAAATCTTCGCTGGATGACTAAAAACCTGAACTCGTGGACATTTTCGGGATCCTCTTGCTACGGAAAGAAGCGGGATAATTGCCGGAAGTATGGTCGCCTGTATGACTTTGAAACGGCAAAGCGGATCTGCCCCAAAGGTTGGAGACTTCCGTCCGATGCCGAATGGAGCGAACTCACAAAAGTCTTAGGTGACGATGGCGGTACAAAGTTAAAGTCGCGTGAAGGTTGGCAAAACGATGAAGAAGCGTCGGGAAATGGAAATGATGCGATGGGCTTCCGCGCACTGCCTTCGGGAATTGTCTATGAAGGCTCCTATATGTATCAAGGCTTTCACACTTATTATTGGACATCGACGGAGCGGGATTCGACGACTGCTTATTACCGCAGCTTGAGTTATGACGCTTCCGATATTTACCGCTACTACAACTTTAAAACGGCGGGTTATTCCGTTCGCTGTGTACAAAATGCCAAATAATTTGAAATCAGAAAAAAAATTTGCCGCAGTTCTCCCTGCAGGTGGACTTGGAAAGCGCATGGGCTCGGCCCTTCCCAAACAATTGATCGATTTGGGAGGAAAGCCTGTGTACCATTATTCGCTTGAAACTTTTGCCAAAATGCCACAGATTGCCGAAGTCGTGCTGGCTGTTCCGGCGGATTGGAAGTCCCACTTCGAAACGGATCTGCAAAATTTTCCGTTTGCCGAAAAAGTCAAGATTGTTGTCGGAGGCAAGGAACGTTGGCAGTCGGTGCAAAATGGGATTGAAGCGCTTTCTGCCGACGTGGAATTCGCCCTGGTTCATGATGTGGCTCGTCCGCTGCTTTCCGAAGAATTGATTTTGCAGGTGATGGAAACCCTTGAAACGAAAGGCGCATGCCTTGTGGCACGGCCTTCGGTCGATACGGTTAAAGTGGTGGAAGATGGAAAGGTGGAACGCACGATCCCGCGTGAAAAAATTTATTTAGCACAGACCCCGCAAGCGGCCTCGGTGAAGCTTTTCCGTGAGCTCTATGCAAAAATAGAAGCGGAACCGTTGGCGTTCCTTCCGACAGATGAAGCGTCGATTTTGGAACATTTTGGAGTTCCCGTTTACATTGTCCCTGGGAATACCCTGAACGACAAGCTGACGACGACTGCTGATTTGGAAAGGTTCCGGGCTCTTTTGGAGAATTGATATGCGGCTTCCTCTGCGACCGAGCGATTCGAATAAATTCACCTTTGGCAATGTGCTGAATATTGCGGGTTCTGTGAATTATCGGGGTGCAGCTTACCTTTCGAGCGTCTCCGCGCTGCGAGTCGGAGCTGGCTATGTCACCCTTGCGGCGATCCCGCCAGTGGTGGAATCGGTAGCGTCGCAGTTGCCGGATGCCGTTTATTTGCCGCTTCCGCAGAATGGGCTTACGATGTCCAGAGAAACGGTTGAAGTGATTGCGGAACGGCTTTTGCCTGGAACGGTCTGCTCTTTGGGCTGCGGAATTTCGGCTATCGGCAACTATCCGGAAAATTTACCGACGCTCGTGATGTCCTTAATAGAACTCTTTTTAAGAAAAGAAGTTCCCTTTGTTTTGGACGCCGACGGTTTGAATATGCTTGCCAAATCCGGCAAAACAATGGATTTAAAAAATTCTGCGGTGATGACGCCTCACCCGAAAGAACTTTCGAGATTGCTGAACACAACCGTAGAGGATATTCAAAAGAACCGGATTGATTCCGCGCGAGAAGCTTCGAAAAAATTCGGAGCGGTTGTCTTGTTGAAAGGACATCGCACGGTCATTGCGAAGGGAGATGAATTTCGCGTCAATGAAACCGGCTGTTCGGCTCTTGCTAAAGCGGGCTCGGGAGACTGCCTTACGGGGATCATTGCAGGGCTTTTGGCTCAAGGAATGGAACCGTTTGACGCGGCTGTTCTCGGGGCTAAAATCCATGGCCTAGCCGGTGAAATCGCGGCAACGGAACTTTCCGAATATGGAGTGCTCGCTTCGGATTTGCCGCGTTACATTGCGCGGGCCATTTTAAAAATTCAGAATTAAAGACTTTGGATCAGCTGATCGAGGGACGCGAAGAATTGGTCTGCGCGCTCCACGTTCTGCTTATAATCCAGAGCCGGTTCTTGGATTTCAAAAGCAGGGAACGCCTGAGCGATTTCTGCCCGGTTCTGCGGATATCCTTTTGTTTGCAAGTATGCAATCCCGTATAAGATCGGGTAGATTTCTTCATAGGCCTCAATGAAAAAATCCATCGGGGAAATCCCTGCTTGGATACGGGAAAATTCGCGGAGCAATTGGAGCTTTCGATTTTCGAGTTCTCGTTTGCATTCGGCCTGGAGAGCGTCTGCGTTTGGAACGAAACCGGCGAGCGGGGCATTGCCGAAAAGCGGAACGTTCTTTTGGGAAATGTGCAAAAATTCAAGCGGATAGATGTTTGATTTCGAGCGCAAAAAATCTTCGGTAAAGAAATATCCGAATTTGAGATTATCCTTGCTCATTTCGCGGGCAATCGCATGCGCGTTTTGCAACTCGCTCGGCTTGTCGCTTTCGAGGATAAGGCTGACCTGCCAGGATTCGTGCAACGCATCAAAACCTTCATAAAGGCAGTTCCCATGCAAAAAGACGGATTTCAAATTGGCGCCGAAGGCTTCGTGAAAACGTTCCCCCCAAGAAGAACTCGTAATGTCTTGCAGAGTCAAAATCTTTTTCATATTAACCTCCGAAACCGGAATCCATTTTGTGGTGAGGGAAACCGCCAAATTCCCGGATTTTTTCTCGGCGCTTGGCCCGGTGGCTTTGACGGGCAAAATAAGCAAAGGCGACGAGAATGGTGGCAAGAACCGCGATCATTAAAAACCAGGCGATTCCAGGAAGCCCGTCCTTCGAAGGTCTCGGCAGACGGGAACTTAAACGGACATCGTTTAATCGGGCGACGTTTTTGGCGAGTTCTGCCCCAAAGACAATGATGCCTTGCCCGTAGCGATCCTTGCGAAATTCCGGCAGCAGATACTTTTGCGCCAAACGTTCTGCCATTTCTTTGGAAATGAATTTTTTGGCTGCTGGGGACGTTGCTAAATAACGGTAATGCGAAGATCCGTCGATGAAGATGACTGCACGTAAAGAATCTCTTTGTACGCCTGCTTGGCAAAGGGAATCCGCGAAGGGCTCCGGGTTGCGCACTTCAGAATCGTCCGTGTACAGATAGAGCGAAAAATGAGTCTTTTCGTAGAGCTCGCCTGCGTAAGCTTCAAAGGAAGCGCGTTCCTCTTCCGACAAAAATTTGGCTCGGTCGTCAATGGGGGATTCTTCTTGTGAAAAAGCAAAAAGCGTTGTGGTGAACGCAATCCAGAAGAATAAAATTTTTTTCAATTTCATCATTCGCAAAGCGGTTGAAGGGCTTGTTGGATTTCTGAAACGGAAATTTTATAAATCGCGTTCGATTTGGCAGAGAATTCCGACGATCCGGTCCCTTTTATCTGCTTGGAATAACGAATTTTTTCGCCAGAGAGCGAAAGCAGGAGTTCCACGGTTGAAATCTTTTTGGGACCGCCTTCAAAAACCTTTGTCCCTAGATCCTTAATTTGGACAGATAGATTCTTACTGTTCTTGATTTCTTCAAAACCGGCTTTGGCGAAAAGGTTCTCGACGGCGATACAGGTGGCACCGTCTCCTTGGCAACTCATCGTGTAAGAGCATTTGGGAATGTCGGAATGGTAAGAAATTCTTTTTTCCAGATTGGAACTTTGCTTTCCGAATTTGGGAATAAAAATCCGGAAGGTAATCGAATGTTCGCCCTTGAAGGTTTCGATGTTTCTTAAGTGGAAAATGGCAATGCCGTTTGAATCCGTGAGGGCTTCGGCCACAATTTTTTGATTTTGCTCGGCAAGAACTTTGATCTTTGGAATGGGACCGCGGGGATCTTGGACGAGAATTCGGAATGGTCCCAAAGCGTCATTTTCGACCTGGGTTGGGACGTCCCCTTCAAAGGAAATTTCTAACCCGGCGACGGCTTCGGAAATCATCATTTCCAGGGCGGGAACGTTTGCGCCAAAAATTTCGGATTTGTCCAGTACTTCAAAAATGGAAATGTCCGCTGCGGCACGTTGGTGCGAGAGTTGTAATGGGACTAACTCTCCATAAGCTTTGATCGCGGTTTCGAACTGGTGAAGTCCGATGGCATTGCAAATGATGGAGTCTAATTTATGCGCTTCAAATTTGGTTTCTGTTAATTTTTGGCGAAGGGACGCGGTGGCTTTGTCTGTATCGAGTTTAGCCGTGCTTTCCCATAGGTCTTTTTTAATTTTTCGGCGTTTTAATTCTACTCCGTCCAAAGTCAATTCCGATTGAACATGGATGTTTTCAGTGTACTTTTTTTGCAAATCGGATTGCTTTGAATTTTTCGATTCGGATTTTTGCAAGGTATGCGAAACGGAAATGTGCGACCGAATTTGCATGGCGACGCCTGCCATCGCCTGCTTGTCGGCATCTTCTTGCGAAACAGTGGACGTGGCTGTAAACGTGACGATGCGGGCTTCGCAAACGGCAATGGCACATAGGAAAAAAATGACAAAGAAGCGTGTCATGGCTGCACTTCCACAATCAAAAGTTTTTGAACAAGAGCATTCTTTTTCACATTAAAAGCGGAACCGAGAGAGGCGCGCAGGGCATTGTAGACTTCGTAGGAATCACCGAAATCTTGCGGATTGACGTAAACGGTGTAATCGGATGTCCTGTCGGTCATCGCGTTGGGGGAGATTTTAACAAATTGTTGTTTTAAAAGGGTGGAAACGCGAGCGTGGGCTTCATCGAGATCGTTAAAATCTCCGGTAAAGTGCAGAATGATTTTGTACGGAACCCCGATTTGGGAATCTTCGTCCCAGTAGGATTGGACTTTGCGCAGAAGACTCGGCAAAGCCTTGTGCACGGCGCTTGCGATCAGTTCCTCTTTGCGGGTTCCGTTGTCGTTTACCGTGGACGTCTGGGATCCGAGTAGACGGGCCGATGTAGATTCGTAGGCGCTCAGGCTGGCAAGAATTTGACCATGACGGATATCCGTAGAAAACTGGATGTAAACGTCGGCTCCAAAAGAAAGGCTAGTGATGTAAGAAAGGTCTTCGTCCTGGCCGGCGATTTCACTTTGAAGATTGACGACGTCATTGATTTGGGAAGAGCCTTCTACCGCTTTGACAAGGAATTGCCTTTCGGTGAGGTAGCCGTTAATGGCGTTGGCGGCGGCAGCCGCGTAAGGGTTTTCTTTTAAAAGGCGGACGCTTTCTTGGAGATTCTTCGCATTTTCCGGGAGGACCATGATGGATGGCCTCGAAATGGATTTGGACTTGATGACAGAAGTGGAAACTTCTCCCTGTCGTTCTGTAAAATCCAAGGAATTTTGGCGAAGTTCTTTTTCAACATCCAATTCTTTAGGCGTTGCCGTGGAACTGGATGCGCATGAAATCAGAACGCAAAGGCTGAATATAAAAATCAAAGACCGCATATTAAATCCCCCCAAGATTAAAATAATAAAAATTGAGAGGAGTATAACCGTGAGATTTCAAAGCTTTTCTCTTTCAAACAGATCTGTTTGTGAATCGGCTTCCTCTGGCTCGTCTAAGCGTATTCCGGCCCCCAATAGGCGGACTTTTTGGCTACAATCGTAGCGTTCTCGGAATAGCGTCGAAAATCTTTTCCACGATACGTCTTTAAAGCAGCGTTCAATCGTCGTCGATTTGAAATTCGCGTATTTGATTTTTACAAAGCAATGAAATGCGGGAAAAACCTTTTGATTTTCTTTTTCCACATAACGGTGGGCCCGTTTTAAGAATTCAAAATAGATCGTGCGGAGTTCTTGCTCGCAATCTTCGATCCCTTGAATGTCTTTGGAAAAAGTGTTTTCTGTGGAAACGGATTTTCGGACGCGGCTGGTGACGACCGGACGGTCGTCGATTCCGCGGGCAAAAAAGTAGAGGGAATCTCCAAAACTTCCAAAGTGCTTGGCGAGAGTTTCTCGGGAAAGCGGAAGAATGTCCTTGCAAAGCGAAAGCCCTAGTGATGCAAGTTTTTTATCGCATGCTTTTCCGACGCCTGGGATTTTATTCAGAGGAAGTTCGAGCGTGAACGCTTCTACATCGTTTGGACTAATGGTAAATTGGCCGTTGGGCTTATTCCAATCGCTTGCGACTTTGGCAAGAAACTTGTTCGGTGCAATGCCTGCGCTTGCCGTGATTCCGTCGCGCTCTTTGAAAATGGTATCGCGGATTTCTTGTGCAATGAGCGATGCGGAACCATTTTGCGTATCGCTTCCGGTGACGTCTAAAAAGGCTTCGTCAAGGCTTAAGCCTTCGACGCGGTTTGTATACCGGTAAAAGATTTTGAAAATTTCGTCAGATTCCGCTTTGTACATTTCGAAGTGAGGCGGCACGAGCTTAAGCTCGGGGCAAAGCTTGAACGCTTTGTACGTGGACATTGCCGAATGCAAACCGAACTTTCGTGCGGGATAGTTGCAGGTGGAAAGTACTCCGCGCTGCTCCACGGTTCCGCCGACTGCCATCGGAACGTCGCGCAGGGAAGGGTCGCTTCGCATTTCGACGGCAGCGAAAAAGCAGTCCATATCGATATGGATGATTTTACGGATCAAAACATCTCCGCTTCGGGATCGTAGTTTTCCACTTTTTCGCGAATCGAAAGGCCGCGTTTTTGGCCGAAAAGATCCTGGATATCTTCAATCGGAGCTTTTAAGAATTCGTCACGGCTGCGGTATTTAGAAAGAATTTTGATGCGGGTTTCGTCACCGATTCCCGGAAGGTCGAGCCAGGCGACTCGCAAATCTTCTTTGCGTTTGCTGCGCTGATACGTAATCGCGAAGCGGTGGGCTTCGTCACGGGCGTTTTGCAAAAGCTTTAAAGCGGCGCTGGTACGGTGTAACACGATGGATTTTCTGTCGTCGGGGAAGACGATTTCTTCCAAACGCTTGGCAAGCCCGATGAGAGGCAAGTCTTTATCGTGTCCGAGTTCCCGCAGAATCTGCATCGTCGCATCGACCTGTCCTTTACCACCGTCACAGACCCAGAGATCCGGCATCGGAACGCCTTCGGCTTCAAGGCGCCGTAGGCGGCGCGTCATGACTTCGCGCATGCTCGCGAAGTCATCGATGCCGGAAACGGTTTTGATGATGAACTTTCGATAGTTCTTTTTGTCGGGTCGGCCATTCTTAAAAGCGACAAGGCTCGCCACGGTATGCGTTCCCGCCAAATGGGAAATATCCACGCATTCAATGCGGAACGGAGTCTTGGCAAGCCCGAGTTCTCTTTGCAAATCGTAAACGCTCTGATCGACTTCGTCAAAATGCTTGACTTCGGACTGGGCTTCGACGAGGAGCATTTCGGCATTGGCCAGTGCGAGCTTGACAAATTGAACGCGTTCTCCGCGCTGGGGCACGCCGATCGATACTTTATGTGTGGTGAGGCTTGCAAGTTCTTCTTCTAGCTGTAAGCGGTCTTCTTCGGGGATCGGGTTGCTGATGGCGATTTCATTCGGAATCAGCTCTTCGCCTTCGTACCATTTGAGGAGTGTTTCGCAAAGAATTTCCGATTCATCCTGGTCCTGGTCGCATTCGAGCTGGTAATGCCTGCGGCCCGAAATCACGCCTTTGCGATATTCGAAAATGACCGCTGTGGCGAGGTTTCCGTTGCGGCGTACTGCGATTACGTCGAGCTTGAGCGTTGTATCGATTGTGTCCGCTTTTTGACTTGTATTGGTCGCTTGCAAGGCTTCAATGGCGTCGCGCTTTTTGGCCGCGGTTTCAAAATCCAGGTTCGCGCTGGCTTCTTGCATTTCGCGAGTCCACTGGGTGAGCAAATCGTCGCGCTTGCCTTCCAAAATCTGAACCATTTCATTCACGCTTTTCGCGTATTCTTCTTGGGTGCAAAGGTTGGCGCAAGGCGCCATACAGCGGCCGATGTGGTAGTTTAAACAAGGGCGCTGGGGCTTTGCCAAAGGGAATACGAGCTTGCATTCCCGCATTTTAAAAAGCCGGGCGGAAATATCTACCAATGTGCGGAATGCTTTGGAACTGGGGAAAGGCCCGTAGCAGCGGAAGCGATTGCTTACATGCCTGGAAAGAAAAAGTCTTGGGAAAGGATCCTTTAAATTAATGGCAATGTAGGGATAATGCTTGTCGTCTTTTAAGCGGACATTGTAATGGGGTTTGTGCTTTCGAATCAGGTTCGCTTCGAGGATAAAGGCTTCCTGTTCGGTGTCGGTTACAATCCATTCAATGTCGTGAATGTACGGCAACATGAGCATTGCCGCACGATGTCCTGGCTTTGGCCTGCCGTCGAAATAACTGCGAACGCGGTGGGCAAGGACTTTTGCCTTCCCCACGTAAATGATTTTCCCGGCGGCGTTCTTCATCAAGTAAACGCCGGGACGCGATGGGAGCTCTTCAAGCCTCTTTTGAATCGATTCGAGCAAGGCCAGCTCCCGGAAAGTTACTTCGAACCTTCTTCTTCCGGTTCTTGAACCACGTGGTTCACCGGATCGTCTTTGGCTTCCGAACGGTTCAGTTCAAGCAGTGTCTGCTTGAAGTAAAGAACGTTGGCGTTCAAAGACGTGTTCGCACCGGCATTCACGCCGATTGTCGGGTGGAAGGCGCCAAACGAGAAGGCGACTTCGAAGCCTAAACGGAATCCGCCGTTGCCGTCCACATTGACGTCGGGTTTTACGGTTCTCCCTGTAGCGTAATTGCCGTCATATTCGATCATATTGCCGCCGGCTTCCATCGAAACGGTCTGGTAGCCGAGCGAGAGCATGACTTCAACAAATGGAATCGGCTTGTAACCGATAATGAATGCCGTGTGGGTCGAACCAAAATCCAGGTCCAATTGTCCTTCCCAGTCTTCGGGAGTATAACCGACATAGGCGGAGTTATATCCGAAGAAAAGGCTCACGTCCAAACCCTTGAGCGGGGCCGGAAGCTTGTCGACGAAGAAGTGCCCAAAGCTATGCTGCAAACCAAATCCAAAAAGATGATACCCTTTGAGCTGGCTAATGCTTGGAAAATACATGGCGCGTAAAGCGATTCGTGTGTAAAACGCACTCAGCCCCATTTGCAAATAGGGCAATGTGAAAACGGAAAGATTGTGAAGTTCCTTGCTTCCGCCGAGTTCCCCTTCGAACTTGTCGCCGAAAATGGTCGGAATCTTAATCCCGTTAAAATTGTAAGAACGATCGTCGTCGCTAATGAAAGCGATGTTGAACGGCATGCCCGCTTCAAAAACAAGGCTCTTGTCGATAGAAGCTCCGGTGACCCAGCTTCCATTTAAAACGGTTCCCATGTAAGTGGCGATAGGCTTTACATAGCTTGAACGACCTGCGGATTTTTGAAAAGCACTCATCGAAGCGAAATCGCTGCCCCATTCCGGTGTAGCAAAGAGGCTAGAAACTGCAAACAAAGTAAAAGTCAGAAGAAATTTTTTCATAAGCCAAAATCTAGAAATTTTATACCTAAATTTAAATTATGGAATTAGAGGATATTTTAGAAAGAGCCAAATCTTGGGCGATGGAAGCGGGTGCCTCTGCGCTCGCCATGCAAAAGCATCTCGGAAGCATCAAATTCAAAACTCCCAAAGATGTGGTGACGGCTGCTGATTTTGAAAGCGAAAGAATGATTGTTTCCCATATTCAAAATGAATTTCCGGAGCATTCCATTCGCACGGAAGAAGCGGGCCATGTAAAAGAAGGATCCCGTTATGAATGGATCATCGATCCTGTAGACGGAACGGTGAATTTTAGTCGCGGGATTCCGCTGTGGGGAATTTCGATTGCACTTGTGGAAAACACAGCTGAAGGCGCAAAACCGATTGTCGCCGTAGTGAATCTTCCCGCTCTCGGAAAATTGTTTACCGCTTGCAAGGGCAGCGGAACGTTTGCCAATGGGGAACGTGTGCATGTGAGTGTGGTCGACGATCTTTCGAAGGCAATCGTTTCGAACGGAGATTTTAACGTCGGTGACTGGGCAAAAATCAATGCGCAGAATTTAAAGAATTTTAAGCGCGAAGCAGAAAACTGCACCCGTGTCAAATGCTACGGCAGTGCGGTCATCGAAGGCGCTTTTACCGCTCAAGGCTCGCTCGACGGCTTTGTGATGACCATGAGCTATCCGTGGGACATCGCCGCCATTGCTCTTCTGGTGGAAGAGGCGGGCGGCAAGGCGACCGATTTGGACGGCAGCCCGATCCGTTTTGTAGATGGCGAACAGGTTTTATTCAGCAATGGAATTTTGCACAATCAATTTGTGCAAATGCTCAAGTGAGGAACAAATGGCTAGAGAAGGTTTTAAATCGCGTGCAGGATTTTTACTCGTTTCGGCGGGGTGCGCAATTGGTATCGGCAACGTTTGGAAGTTCCCGTTTTTAGTCGGCCAAAATGGCGGCGGCTTCTTTGTGCTGTTTTACATTCTCTTTTTGATTTTGATGGGAGCTCCTGTACTGACGATGGAACTCGCGGTGGGCCGAGCGTCCAAGCGTTCTGCGGTTTCGGGATATCGAACTCTTGAACCTAAAGGATCCAAATGGCATTTGCACGGCTATGTCTGCTTCTTGGGCTGCTTGCTTTTGATGATGTATTATACGACTGTAGCCGGT
The DNA here is from genome assembly GCA_002390045.1 of Fibrobacter sp. UBA4373. GTDB lineage: Bacteria > Fibrobacterota > Fibrobacteria > Fibrobacterales > Fibrobacteraceae > Hallerella. The sequence continues at coordinate 13,201 of DGSB01000061.1, read as the reverse complement.
TGGATGTTCAACTATTTTTGGAAGTTCGTGAATGGAACTTTTGAAAAAATTCCGACATCGGAAGTTTCAAATGTGTTTGGCACGATGCTTTCGGACCCGATGCAGGTTGTTGGCTGTATGTTGATCACGGTTGTGCTCGGCTTTTTGGTGAATAGCTTTGGCGTTCAAAAAGGACTGGAAGTGGTTACCAAATGGATGATGCTTGGACTTTTGATTTTGATCGTGGGACTGGGCGTGCATAGCGTTCTTTTGCCGGGTGCAACGGAAGGCCTTTCGTTCTATTTGGTACCGAGCCTTGAAAACATTCAAAACCAAGGCTTGGGAAAGGTGATTTCGGCTGCGATGAACCAGGCGTTCTTTACGCTTTCGCTCGGTGTTGCCGCAATGGAAATCTTTGGCTCTTATACGTCCGATAAGTATACGCTTGGTGGAGAAGCCCTTCGAATCTGTGTTCTGGATACGATGGTGGCTTTGATTTCGGGCTTGATCATTTTCCCCGCATGTTTTGCTTATGGCGTCCAGCCGGACGCTGGCCCAAGCTTGATCTTTTTGACGCTTCCGCGCGTATTTATGAATATGTCGGGAGGTCGTTTCTGGGGTGCCGCGTTCTTCCTCTTTATGATTTTTGCAAGCATGTCGACTGTTTTGGCTGTGTTTGAAAATCTGATGTCTGGATTTTTGGATGATTTCAAATGGACACGGCGCAAGGCGACGCTCGTGTGCTTTATCATCGTTTTGATTACATCGATCCCCTGCGCGCTCGGGTATAATGTCTGGAGCGGTCTGCATATTATTGGGGACAAAGACGTTCTCGATTCCGAAGATTTTATCGTGTCGAACTTCTTGCTCCCGCTCGGATCTTTGGTTTATGTCCTCTTCTGCGTCACCAAATGGGGCTGGGGATTTGATAATTATATCGCCGAAGCGAACAAGGGAAGAGGTTTTAAGATCCCATATTGGCTTAAAAATTATTTCCGTTTTGTGCTTCCTATCCTGATTTTGATTGTTTTTATCCAAGGATTGCTCTGATTTTGGATCGTTTTGGGTAAGTGATTTGTATATTCAAAGTATGCAATTTAAGACTTTGATCGTAGATGATGAACCACTTGCCCGCATGAGAATGCGCAAGCTTTTGGAACCTTATGCGGACCTGGTAGAAATTGTCGGGGAAGCGAGTACAGGCGAAGAAGCGGTAACAAAAATCCGAGAACTTCATCCGGATGTTCTCTTTTTGGACATTCAAATGCCCGACATGACGGGCTTTGATGTGTTAAAGAAAGTGGACGACGAAGAAGATTCTCTGGTCGTTTTTACGACAGCCTATGATGAGTACGCAATCAAAGCCTTTGCGGAAGATACGATTGACTACCTTTTGAAGCCGATCGAAGAAGAGCGTTTAAAGGTTTGCATGGAAAAAATTCGCCGCCTAGGCAAAGTATGCTCGGGCGAAATGGATTCGGCTCCAGTGATGCAGCAGATTTTGGATCGGTCTCCGGATTTAAAACAGCCTTATCTGCGAAGAATCCAGGCGAAGATCGGCGATCGTACGATTGTGATTCCCATCGAAAATGTTTTTCGATTCCAAAGCGAAGAAAAATATACGACGGTTTACGCTTCGAATGGAAAATTCATTATCAGTACGCCACTCGTGGACTTGGAAAAACGCTTGGATCCGGGGCAGTTTGTGCGCGTTCACCGTGCGCATTTGATTGCAATCGATGCGATTTCGGAATATCAACGTTTGCCGAATGGACATTTTACCATTAAGCTGCATGACAAAGATGGCTCGACGATTCCGGTGAGCCGTAATTTTGTGAGCAATCTGCATTCCCTGTAAAGGTTCGCTAGGTCAAAAATTTCCTCCTTGATAAAGAAAAAAGGCTCGCAGGACTGCGAGCCTTTTTGACAGGAAACTGTCATGTAGAGAGGGAGTTTCTGCGCCAACTTTAATAAAATTTTAGGCTTTGAGCAAGACGAAGAAACCGCCAAAATTTCTTATTTAGTCATTACCGTTTTTGGATGAGATCGGCTAAAGAAACGCTGTCGAGGAAGGATTCGACGATATGATTCAGCTCTGTCCAAAGGGGAAGCGTTTTGCAGTAGCTTGAATGCTTGCAAGGAGCGGCATCGTCTTCGAGGCAGGCGACTGGGGCGAGAGTCCCTTCCGTTGCCCGCAAAATATCTCCGACCGCGTAATCCTTGGCAGGTCTATTTAAGCGGTAGCCTCCGGATTTTCCGCGCATGGCTTCGACAAGGCCAGCTTTCGATAAAACCGTCATAATGGCTTCCACATATTTTTGTGAAATACCTTGGCGAGAAATGATGTCCTTGAGCGGAATAAAATTTTCTCCGTCTTGTTCAGCAAGGTCAATCATAACCCGTAATGCGTAACGACCTCGTGTAGATACGATCATGCTTACAATTTAACATAAATCGACAGCGTTGTTTTGGGAAAATAAAAATGCTTATAAGAAAAAGTGATAAGGGGGCATAAAAAGATAATATTGGACGTCCCTTATAAGTTCCGTCTATATTTAGCGCAAAAACAAACGGTGCTTGGCACCAAAGGAGTTCACTGAATATGGCAAGAGTAAAGTTTATTGAATCGGTCGAAGACGCTCAGGGTAAGGCAAAAGAAGCATACGAAAAGCTTGTGGACGCAGGAAAAATCACGAACATGAAACGCGCCTTGTTGCAGGATTATGCGACTTATGATGCTTTCATGGGTTGGTATACGAGCTGGGCTCGCTTGGTCGAAATTATCGGACTCCGCGCGGCAACGGTTTACGCGCATGCGGTTTCGACGACGAACAGCTGCCAGCTTTGCTCGCTCTTTTTCATTAGCGATTTGAAGGCTTTGGGCATTGATCCGAACCAGTTCGAAACGACCGAACAGGAAACGATTTTGGTGAAATTGGCTCGCCAGATTGTGAAGGACCCGACTGCGGTTCCGGATTCTTACTTTGAAGAATTGCGCAAATTCTACAACGACTCTGAAATCGTGACGATTGTCGGCTTTGCCGCCCAGATGATCGCGACGAATAACTTCAATTCTGTTTTGAAGATTGACGTCGATAAGCGTTTGCTTCCGATCAAGGATGAATTTAAGCCGGCCACTTGGCGTAAGGATATTAAATAAGATGAATGGAAAATTAAAAATTATCCTTACCGTTGCTGTCGCGTTTGGGTTTGCCCTGTTGACGGGGGCCTGTGACGGAGAAAAAACGGAAAGTTCCCAGTACAAGTTTGGAACTGTAGAGCTTCCTGTTTTGGACGGTGCCTTGTGCGGGATTCCTTTCTTTGTTGCAAAGGAAAAAGGCTTTTTTGCCGAAGAAGGCTTTGATGCCAAATTGATTGCCGCCGATGGGGAAACTCGAAAACTCGGGCTTAGCAAGGGAACGTATCCTTTGACGAATTCGGACTTCCAGTTTTTCCAGGCGATAGAAAATGGTGTCGATATCAAGATCGTTGACGGCATTCATATCGGCTGTATCAAACTTCTTGTCAGAAAGGATTCCCCGTTTGCGAAGGCGACGGATTTGAAAGGAAAGAAAATTGCCGTAGACGAAATCGGCGGTACCCCGCATCAGGCGGTGAGCCTTTGGCTTTCCGTCGGCGGAGTGTCGACGAAGCCGGAAGATGGCGAAGTTCAGTTCCTTCCTTATGCGGATGGCAACCTTGCTTTGGAAGCGCTTTCCCAGGGTCAAATCGATGCCGCTGCGATTTGGGATCCTCTCGCTTCCGCCTATGAAAAGGCAGGAAATGCGAAAGTCATCATGGATGTAGCGACAGACCCGGTTTTTGATGGACGCTATTGCTGCTTCATTTATGTTTCGGCAAAAGTCCTCCACGAAAATCCAGAAAAGATTGCGGCACTCCTCCGCGCGATTCACAAGGCGGAAGCTTGGATTGCAGAACATCCGGAAGAAGCGGTGGACATTACGGCAGAAGGCAAGTATTCAGAAATCGAAGACAAGTCTTTGGCTGTAGAACTCGTGAAATCGTACTCTTACGCATCTCAGCAACAGAAACAAAAACTGGGGCGCGATGTGAAAGGGGATTTGCGTTACTTCAGCGAAAAACTGCATCAAATCGGCTACCTGACGAAAGACTCGGATCAATTTGTGAAGGATCTTTACGAAGAAGTGGATTTGAACAAGTAACGTTTGGGTCTCTTGATGAAAGCGCCCGTTAGGGCGCTTTCCTTTTATGGATAGAAAGGAAAATGAGCTTGATTCTGACAGTATTAGGTTTTGGCATTGCATTCTTGACGAATCTGTATTTTCCGCAGATGGCTGACGGTGTTCGTTTGAAAACCGTATTGCTTTGGAATGTAAGTGTGGATGGAAATTTGGCGTATCGGGCGGTTTTGCTGCTTCTGATGGCTTTTTATGTATTGAAAGCATTTTGCTCTAAATGGAAAAAAGATTCTCGCTCCCAATTTCGTTTTGCGGTTGGGATTGCTCTTGCGTTGTGGGATGTTTTAGGAACAAAACTGAGTATTTTGCCTCAGCCATTTTTCCCTGGGCCGGCAGTAATCATGGGCGCCTTTTTGGAAGATGGTCCTTTTATTTGGCAGAATACGCTTTATTCGTTGCGACTTTTTTCAGCGGGTTTTTCGACGGGAGTGTTGAGTGGAATTTTGACAGGAATTTTGATAGGATGGTTTCCGAAGGTGCGTTATTGGGTGACTCCGGTTCTGAATATTAGCGGTGTGATTCCGGCGGTGGCTTGGATGCCTTTTGCTTTGACGCTTTTTCCGACGTCTTTTTCGGCGGCGACATTTTTGATTGCGATTTGCTCTTGGTTCCCTGTGGCGGCGATGACTGCGGAAGGGGTGCAGAGTACGCCCAAGTCGCATTTTGAAGTCGTCAGAACGTTTGGGGCGAACGGTCTTTACCAAGTTTTGCATGTGGCGATCCCGCATTCAATGCCGCAGATTTTTACGGGCATTACGACGGCTGCCGCCTTTAGCTTTACCACTTTAGTGATGGCGGAAATGATGGGGCAGCCGGGAGGTCTTGGATATTACATCAATACGTCTAAAGTCTGGAGCGCCTATTATAAAGTTTTTGCGGCGATTATTGTCATGGCGATCCTTTTCAGCTTAATCTTAAAAGGGGTAAGCTTGATCCAAAGTTACGTTCTGCGTTGGCAAAAAGGTGTGGTGAGGTAAAAATGTCAAGAAAGATTCTTTCGATACAGAATGTACAAAGATTTTTTACAGATGAACACACGGGAATTTCGAAGCAGGTTTTAAAGGATATTTATCTTTCGGTATATCGAGGAGAATTTGTTTCGATCTTAGGATCTTCAGGATGCGGAAAAACGACGCTTCTCCGCATGATTGCAGGGCTTGATCCTGTGACGGATGGATCTATCGATTTGTGCGGGGAACTTATCTGCGGTCCGGATCCCAAACGGGGATACGTATTTCAGCAAGGTTGTCTTTTCCCATGGCTGACCGTAGAACAAAATATTGCGACGGGTTTAAAAGTCCGCAAGGTTTTTAAAAGGGACAAAGATCGTATTCAGAAATTTATCGATAAGATCGGTCTCTCTGGATTTGAAAAAAGTTTTCCGCATCAGATTAGCGGTGGTATGGCCCAACGTGTGTCGATTGCCCGAGCGTTAATCAATGACCCTGAAGTGCTTTTGCTCGATGAACCGATGGGAGCGCTAGATTCCTTTACGCGTACGGATATTCAAAATATGCTTTTGGATTTGCGTAAAGAACGGAATACAACGATGATTCTTGTAACGCACGATATTGACGAAGCTCTTTATCTTTCGGACCGGATTGTGATTATGACGCCGCGACCTGGGCGTATCAGCGAAGTGTTGGATATTCGAGATGAGTTTCCGCGGGATCGTGGATCTGCACATTTTTTAGAAATGCGTAAAGAAATTCTGGAACGTTTTGATTTGGCCCGTTCCAGCCCAGCTCCGGAATATATCATTTGATTTATTACCAATTAGGTAATAAATTAATTTGTGTGTAAATTTTCTGTAATAAGAAAAATCGATAACGAGAACTAAATTAAATGTATTGGACGGTGTAATAGGCTCCATCTATATTTGGCATAGTCAAATAAAAAACGGAGAATTACAGAATGTCAGATGCAAATACTTTAGAAAAATCCTCGATTTTAAGCTCTTATGAAAAGGCTCGTAAGTACAATCTTTTCTCTTTTGCCAACGCTCCCCATAAAGATTATAAGCCGTTCTTTGTAGATCACGCAGATGGCGTTTATGTTTACGACGGTGAAGGTCGCGAATATATCGACATCGCATCGGAACTTGTCAATGTGAATATCGGTTTTAATAACCGCCACATCATTGAAGCGGTGCAAAAACAGGTTGAACGCTTGGCCTATATTGCTCCGCGCCATGCATTTGCCGAAGCGGGCGAACTTTCGGAATTGCTGATTGAAAAAATTGCACCGAAGAATATGAAAAAGGTGCTGTTTACGCTGGGAGGCTCCGAAGCGAATGAATTTGCGATTCGTTTTGTCAAAGCCTTTACGGGGCGCGATAAGATTTTTTCCAAGTACGAATCTTATCACGGTAGCACGTATGGAGCTTCAAGCCTAACCGGTGAAAGTGAACGCGCTTCGCTTTTCCCGACGATTCCAGGATTTATCAAATATCCTGCACCGCATCTTTATGGCTATGATATCCATTTTAAGAATGAAGAAGAAGCGACTGCGCATTTTCTTTCTCGCCTGGAATATCAAATTCAGCAGGAATGCCCAGAAACCGTGGCGGCAATTTTCATTGAATCGGTCACGGGTTCTAATGGCGTGTATCTTTATCCGAAGGGATATTTACAGGGCGTTCGCAAGATCTGCGATAAGTATGGGATTCTCCTTGTCTGCGATGAAGTCATGAGCGGATTCCTTCGGACAGGGGAATGGTTCGCGTGCCAAAATGAAGGTGTGGAACCGGATCTGATTACGTTTGCAAAGGGTGTCAATAGCGCTTATGCCCCGCTTGGAGGCGTTCTCATTAGCGAAAAAATTGCGGATTATTATGAGCAAAATGCTTTTACAGCAGGGCTTACTTATAATGCGCATCCGCTGGGTGTGGCAGCTGCGATTGCTTGCATTGAAGAGTATTTCCGCTTGGATGTTCAGGCAAACGTGAAAAAGTTGGAACCGGTGTTGAAAAGGAAGCTCGCGAATCTGAAGGAAAAACATCCGTCTGTGGGCGATGTGCGATCGGTAGGATTGTTCGGTGCGATTGAATTTAGCTACAGCAAGGATCACAAGGATGTGATTCGCAAGAATGCGGCTGGTGAACCTTTCCTTGGAAATTTCATCGCCAAGCTTCGTAACGAATACGGTATCCTTACAATGGGTGGCGGCTCCACGATTCTTGTGGCGCCTCCGCTGATTATAACAGAATCGCAAATCAATGAAATTTTTGAACGCTTAGACAAGGCCATTTCGGAATATGCCGACGGCTTGGTTTAGGAGGTGTGCATGTCTCAATTATCTTTTGATACGTTAAAATTGCATGCGGGTTATAATCCGGCAGAACACAATCATGCGGTTTCTGTGCCGATTTACCAGACAACGGCTTTTACGCTTGAAACCGTCAAACGCAGCGATGACCTGTTTTATTTTGACAGCGCAGAATCGCTTTATACGCGTCTTTCGAATCCGACAACCGATGTTTTGGATGCTCGATTGACGGCTTTGCATCCGGGTGCCACTGGGGCGGTCACGCTTTCTTCGGGAATGGCTGCCGTAACTTATGCGCTTTTGAATGTAACGGCGGGCAAAGGCAGAATCTTGGCGACTGCGCGTAGTTACGGAGGAACCTTTGACAGCTTTGAACAGATTTTTGGCGATACGTCTGTTCAATACGATATTGTGGAAAATCCAGATGATCCTTCCGATTTTGAAAAGCGGATTCAAGACGATACGAAGGTGATTTTCATTGAATCGATCACGAATCCGAATGCGACGATTCTCGATATCGAAGCGATTGCAAATATTGCGCACAAACATGGAATCCCGTTGATTGTAGACAATACCGTTGCAACTCCGTATTTGTTGAATCCGTTTGAGTTCGGCGCGGATGTGGTGGTGTATTCGGCGACTAAAGGATTGACTGGACATGGAAACGTGATTGCAGGCGCGATTCTTGAAAATGGAAAGTTTAACTGGAAAAACGGAAAGTTTCCGCAGTTCGACGGAAAACCGCATTTTCTGGTTTCTCAGCAAGGAGTTCCGCGCAGCTTTTATGACGTGTTCCCGGAAACGCCTTTTACAGGTCGCATTCGAGCGATTCACTTGAATTACTTGGGCGGTGCAATTGCTCCGTTTAACTCTTACCTTGTGCTCCTTGGAATTGAAACGCTTTCGGAACGAATTTCGAAATCGGTCCAGTCGGCGGAAAAAATCGTGGAATTCTTGGAAAGCCGTGAAGACGTTGCCTGGGTCAATCATCCGCATGCCAAAAAGAGTCCCTATAAGGCGCTTGCCGCAAAGTATTTCCCCAAGGGTGCCGGCGCGATTCTCAGCTTTGGCCTAAAAAAGAATGACCGGGAGACGATTATTAAGTTCCTGGAAGCGGTGAAAGTATTTAGCTTCCAAGCGAATATCGGCGATGCGAAATCGCTGATTATTAATCCGGCGACAACGACTCACATCGAACTTTCAGATTCTATCAAGAAACTGGCGGACATTCATTCGGATACGATCCGTTTGTCAATTGGGCTTGAAGATGTGAATGATTTGATTGCTGACTTGACTCAGGCATTTGAAGCGATTCGATAGAAAATTCAAAAATTAGAAATGGAGCTTTTGATGAAGCAGAATCTGATTTTTGCACTTGCAAATTTTGTATTCGGCATTTTGCTGATTGTTTTGGCTAAGGTGATTTTACCCGTTTGCCATTCGATGAATGCAATGACGATGCGTTGCGAAACTTCGACGACAATCGATGCTGTTTTGGGTGTTGCTTTGATCGCGATTGCCGTGGTGGCTGTCACTCGTTTTGGAAAAAAAGCACGAGCGATCCTTTCTTTTTTGGGACTTGTAATCGGAGTTTTTGCGGCGCTTGTTCCGACGGTAATTGTGGGAACATGTCCCCATGCTCATATGGCATGTCATGTGGTAACTGGCCCGGTGTTGGCTGTTACAGGAGCCGTGATAGCCCTGTTTGAAGCATTGAATTTGGGGTATTTGAAATTGAAGAGGTGAAATGAATAAGACGGATTTTGATTTGATTCTTCAGAATTATCTGCGGAACCCGTTTCGAAGTTTTGGGCTATCTTTATTGATTGCCCTATTTGCATCGGTTCTATTGATTGGCGGACTTTTGTCGATATCGCTTTCAAAGGGGTTGGATCGTTTGTCGTCTCGCTTGGGTGCCGATGTCATTGTAATTCCGCAGGGGAGTGAAATAAATGATCAAACTGTATTCCTACAGGGTGATTCTAAATACGCATATTTGCCGAAAGGCTTACTTGAATTTATCCGCGGCTTAGCTGGTGTAAAAATAGCGACACCGCAGTATTTTATGACAACATTGAGCGCGAGTTGCTGCGATCAAAAGGTTTCGATTATCGGATTTGATACGAAGTCGGATTTTGTCATTCAGCCGTGGATCCGCGAGGTGCTTGCGGGAAAACTTCCCAAAGGGTCTATTGTTGTTGGAAGTGAAATTCGGATTGATGAAAAGAAAAAGTTGAAAATTTTTGATCGCGAATACACGGTGGCTGCGACGCTAGAACCGATTGGCAATAAACTGGATCAAGCTGTTTTTGTCGATGAAGCGACTCTTGCTGATATTCGAGAAGCGGCCAAAGCTAAGGGCATTGTCTTCTCGAATAATGAAGAAACGTCGTCGAATGAAATTGCAGAGTATTCTAGTATTTTAATCAAGCTACAGGATGGTGCCGATGTCGAGCGCCTTTCGCGAGAAATTCATTCCCGTTTTGATGGCGTGCAATTTCGAACTCGCAAAGATTTGTTCTCGCAACTTCAGAAATCGGCGAATTTTTTGCAGGTAGTCGTGTGGACGATCGTAGCAATCTTTTTGATTGTTGTAGCGGCGGCGATTGGCATCTCTTTTTCTCTTTCGACGCGGGAACGTACTCGTGAATATGCACTGCTGCGCATTTTGGGGGTTACGCGGAAGAGACTCCAAAATCTGGTATTGGGAGAATCTTTGTTGCTGTCGGCTGTTGGTACGTATGTTGGGTTGCTGTTTGCGAGTGTTGCTTTTTTTACGTTCCGACTTTGGATTGGCGAACAGGTTGGAATCCCGTTTGTTGTACCTGTCGCTGCTGAAATTGGCGGTGTTTATGCAGTGGTGATTGCGCTGTTGCATTTGGTGGGGCCTGTCGCAGTTTATGGCGTCGCAAATAGAGTCAGTCGGATAGATGCTTATGCCGCTTTGAGGGAGACTGAACATTGATTTTAAACGTTTCTGATTTGAGCAAAACTTATAGGCGTCGTGGCCGAGAATTCAATGCTGTCGATCATGTGGAATTCTTTGCGTGGTCTGGTGATTTTTCGGTGATTTTTGGCGAGTCGGGTAGTGGTAAAAGTACGCTTTTGTCGCTCCTTTCGGGAATCCATCGCCCTACGCAGGGATCCATCGTTTTTAACGGAATTGATTTTTCGACTTTAACGGATGCCGAACTTTCGACAATCCGGAATGAGAACATTGGATATATTCCACAGGATGCGATTTTTTTGCCGCAATATACGGTGCTTGAAAACATCTTGTTGCCGCTGGCGATCCGGGACGGCAAAAAATTGGAAGTGAAGAATGTTTCAGATTTGTCCGATGTAGAGATCCTTTCGAAATTGGAAATGCTTGGAATTACGCATTTGGTGAATGAAATGCCGTCAGAACTTTCGGGGGGTGAACTCAAACGCGCTTCTATTGTGCGAGCGTTGGTAAATAAACCGGATGTTGTGATTGCGGATGAACCGACAAGCAATCTGGACGAAGCAAACGGGAAAAATGTTTTTGATTTGCTGGATAAGATTTCTCATTCAGGAACATCCGTAGTTGTTGCCACTCATGATGCTCGTGGATTTAAGTATGGAAATCGTCTTTACACAATGCATAAAGGGAAGCTTTTTCCTAATGGAGAATCGGATCATGGTGGGTTGTAAATAAACTAACATGAAGTACTCTCCCCATCCCCCGATTCTGCCGGGGGTTTTTTCTTGCCGCTATAAAAATTTTTGATAAATCCGTATAAAAACAAAGTATTAGAAAAAAGCGTGAGTCCCTTCTATTTTTTCGCATTGAAAAATTTATAAGGAGAGTGATTTACATGGCAAATAAATCATCAAAAAAATCAAGTAAAATTTCAGCGGACGTTTCAAATCCGTCCAACTGGAATTTCGGAACCAAGTGCTTACAGGCGGGCTGGAAACCGAAAGTTGGCGAGCCCCGTGTATTGCCGATTTTCCAGTCAACCACTTACAAATACGAAGATGTTGACGAAGTAGAACGCCTTTTCTCGTTAAAACAATCGGGCAACAAGTACACGCGTACGGGTAACCCAACGGTCGCTGCTTTCGAAAGCAAGATTACCGAGCTAGAAGGCGGTGTGGGCGCTGTCGCGACAGCATCAGGCCAGTCGGCAGTACTTCTCGCCATTTCGAATTTGGTGAAAGCGGGCGATCACATTGTAGCGTCCAAGGCGGTATATGGCGGGACCTATACATTGCTTGATGTTCGACTTTCAAAGCTCGGCGTTGAAACGACTTTTATTGACCCGGAAGCGCCTATTGCAGAACTTCGTAAGGCATTCCGCCCGAATACAAAATTGGTCTTTGGCGAAACGATTGGAAACCCGGCGCTTGGCGTTTTGGATTTTGAAAAGTTTTCTAAACTTGCCAAGGAATTCGACGTGCCGTTCCTTGTGGACAACACTCTTGCAACGCCGTTCTTGGTGAAGCCCTTGAAGCATGGGGCAAATGTCGTCATTCATTCGGCCACCAAGTACATCGATGGTCATGCCATCGCCTTGGGCGGCGTCGTGATTGATGGTGGTAATTACAACTGGAATAATGGAAAGTTTCCGGATCTTGTCAATCCCGATGCGCAATACGCCAACACTTCTTACACCGAAAAATTCGGCCGTGCCGCCTACATTGTCAAGGCCCGCGCCCAGTTTTTGCGCGATTTCGGTGCTGCTCAGAGCCCTTTCAACGCATTCCTTTTGAATTTGGGCCTTGAAACTCTGCATTTGCGCATGCCGCAGCACAGTTCTAACGCCTTGGCCTTGGCGGAATACCTTTCTAGGCACCCGGCAGTAAACTGGGTCAACTATCCGGCGCTCAAATCTAGCCCGAATCGCAAGCGCATTCGCAAGTATTTCGATTATCAGGGCGGAAGTGGCGTACTTACCTTCGGTCTCAAGGGAGGCAAGGCGGCCATTCGCTCGTTTGTGAAAGCGCTGAAGGTCGCTGCCTTGGTGGTGCATGTGGGCGACGCCCGTACAAGTGTGCTGCACCCGGCTACAAGCACGCATTCTCAGCTTTCGCCAAAAGACAGGCTTGCTGCAGGGATCCCTGACGATATGATTCGCGTGTCGGTCGGTATTGAGGATCCGCGCGACATTATCGCTGATTTTGAACAAGCGATTAAAGCGAGTACAACAAAGCATTAATCATAGGAGATTTTAAATGAAATTCATCCAAACATTCCTATCGTTCGCAGCCATTTTCGCTTTGATTTTTGCATTCACCGCTTGCGAAGAAGAAAAAGCCGAAAAGGCAGCTACCAATGAACCCGCTTTTAAATACGGTTCTGTCGAAATTCCCGTTTCCGATGGAACCCTTTGCATCGCGCCGTTCTTTGTCGCTAAAGAAAAAGGATTCTTTGCTAAAGAAGGCGTCGATGTGAAATTCGTGTCGGCAAATGCGGAAACACGAAAAATCGGACTCAACAACGGCACATATCCGATTACGAACTCCGACTTCGCTTTTTTCCAGTCCGTCGAAAATGGCGTGAACATCAAGGTAGTCGAAGGATTCCATATCGGCTGCATTCATTTGCTCGTCAAGAAGGGCTCGCCAATTCGTAATGCTCAAGATTTGAAGGGCAAGAAGATTGCCGTGAACGCCATTGGCGCTACTCCGCACCAAGCTGCAACACTTTGGCTTGAATCAAACGGAGTCTCAGCCATAAACGATGTGCAGTTCTTGCCGTATGCCGATGG
>DGSB01000036.1 GCA_002390045.1 Fibrobacter sp. UBA4373 | reverse complement strand
ATCGTGAACCGCGCGATCTATTACGCGTCGCAGACCGTCGTATCGCAAGGGGATCGCGGGCGCGGTTATAAATACGGCCTGGATCCCGTGATCACGGTGGTGTTCATGGAGTTCAGCGTATTTGACGAACAGGACAAGTATCTCCGGAAAGCGATGCTCCGCGAAAAGGATGGCACAAGAATTTCACGGACGCTGAACTTCGTGTTCGTAGAACTCCCGAAATTCAGGAAGAAGCTCGAGGAGCTGGAAACGAATCTGGACAAGTGCCTTTACGCGCTATGCCACATCAAGGAATTGCGGAAGATGCCTTCGACGTATACGGGCTCCTCTTTCGAGCTCTTGTTCCGTACCGCTGAATTAGCTAAATTCAGTAAAGAGGAACAGAAGATGATTGACGCAGCACAGAAAGCCAAGTGGGACGCTTACGCGATACAGAGCTACCGCGAACAAGAAGACGCTCGCATCCGTGAAGAGAAAGCTAGAATCCGCGCCGAAAAAGCCCGCGTTCGCGAGGAGGAGGCCCGCATTCAAGCGGAAAAGTCTCGCGTTCAAGAGGAATCCGCCCGCGTTCAAGCGGAAGCTTCTCGCCTTCAGGAAGAAGATGCCCGCGTTCGAGAGGAGGAGGCCCGTGTTCAAGCGGAAGCTTCTCGCCTTCAGGAAGAAAATGCCCGCGTTCAGGAGGAATCCGCCCGCGTTCAAGCGGAAAAGTCTCGCGTTCAAGAAGAAACCGTTCGCCTTCAAGAGGAAGCTGCTCACCTTCAAGAAGAGACCTCTCGCGTTCAAGAGAAAATTTCCCACCAGCAGAAGGAAGCCGCTCGTCTTCTCAATGAAAATGTTCTGATTTGTGAAAAACAGGCTCAATTGGACGAAATGAAGTTGAATTTGCAGAAAGAAAAGTTGCAACTTGCAAAGCGTCTTAAAATGAGCGGAGTTCCATTGAATGAACTAGCAAGTATATTCCAACTTTCTCAACAAGAATTGGAAAACATTTAGCTTTTTAAGCGTGATTCTGTTTTTAGACTCTTTCTTCGGAAAGGGTCTTTTTTATTGCAACAGAGAAATTCTATGAAGTGCGGCTGGGCGTAAACCCTTCCGCACGAGACTGACGTTTTCACAATCAGCAGCTAAAGTAATGGACTTCCGGATGACTGATGTAGAGCCCGCTGACAGACGCTTGTGGGTACATGGCGCCGTTTTCAGTTAGGCTGATACCGATGCTCTTGTAATCGATGAGCTTTGCCACGTTGAAGATTTCCTTGATGTCCGGGAGAACGGGGTAGCCGATTGCCGGGCGAATACCCTTCCAATCGTTTTCCTTTTCGAGTTCCTTGCTCAAGTATTCCGCTCCCGCTTCAGCGAGGCGATCTGCTACGGTTTGCATTAAAAGAACATCGTAGTCACTGCCACCCTGTTCTGCTTTGAGCTTTTCCAAACGCTTCACAAAGGCTTCGCTCACGGTCACCGCAAAAACTCCGACGATATCGCGGTATAGGTCATTGCCGGTAGGTTGACTAAAGACGCTTTCGGTTTTTGCGTTTACGGGTGCCACATAGTCGCAGAGAGAAAGGCAGATGCCTTCCGGCTTTTGCTGGCGGGCGGTCGAAACTTCGACAATGTCTTCTTCGGTGCCGGTGCGACCCGTATTGAACTTGATCGAATTTTCTGTGCCTGCTGCAGCGTAGAACGCCTGAATGGCGCGCAGTGCGTATTCTGGTCGATTCAAACTTTGGATGAGCGCATCGGCGTCGGCTTGAAGCTTTTGGGCTTCTTCGCAGTCTGCCTTGACCTTCCAAGTGTAGAAGAAATATTCCCAGTTGATGAGAGGAATGACATCTTGGAGCGGAATGGGCGGAAGCTTGCTTTCGCCCATAAATGGCGGGCGCGCCGGCTGGTACTTGCTCCAGTCGCATTGAAATCTGCGTTCCACAGGCGTTTTTTCTGCGGCCGCCATCGCATTTGCGGCACTGGTTTGAATGCCGTTTTGCTTGTCGCGAATGCGTTGCTGCTCTTCGCGGTTTTCTTGAATGGTCTGTTCCGCAGTCTCGGGATTTAAAAGCTTGGCTGCAAGGCCCGGGTTGCTTGCGGCGTCGCGCACGTGAAAAACAGGGCCGTCATAACATGGTGCAATTTTTACAGCGGTATGCGTCGGGGATGTCGTCGCTCCGCCGACGATAATTGGAATGCGAAGACCGGCTTCCTGCATGGCCGTGGCGACGTGACACATTTCTTCAAGGGACGGGGTAATCAAACCGGAGAGGCTTACGATGTCTGCTTTATGTTCAATCGCTGCTTTCACGATTACATCTTCCGGAACCATCACGCCGAGGTCCACCATGTCGAAGCCGTTGCAAGCCATAATGACAGAGACGATGTTCTTGCCGATATCGTGAACGTCGCCCTTTACGGTTGCAATGACGATTTTTCCGCGGGAACTCGAATTTGAATCCTTGCCGGCTTCAATGTAGGGCTGCAAAACTTCCACAGCCTTTTTCATGGTGCGAGCCGTTTTTACGACTTGGGGCAAGAACATTTTTCCTTCACCAAAAAGACGTCCGACTTCATTCATCCCGTCCATCAAAGGTCCGGAAATGATTCCCACCGGGCTGTCTCCGCGTTCAATCAGCTGCATCAAATCTTCTTTCAGCGTATTGGAAGTTCCCTTGAGAAGCGCTTCTTGCAAGCGTTCTTCGGGAGTCGTAGGCTTTGCTTCGGCGACTTCGGCGGAATCGTTCGAAGAACTCGCGACGGTTGTCGCAAAGATTGCCTTCGGATCGTATTTTTCGCCGGTTTCCTTTGCCTTGAGCATTGCTTCGGTCATGCGCTGGGCAATCGCGATCAGTTCTTCGGAAGCTTCCGGGAATGTATTCAATACGACTTCTGTAATCGCCATGCGAAGTTCGAGCGGGATCGTCTTGTATTCGATTTCGGCGGCGGGATTCATGATGGCCATGCCCATGCCGTTTGGAATCGCGTGATGCAAAAAGACGGAGTGCATCGCTTCGCGCAAATAATTGTTTCCGCGGAATGCGAATGACAGGTTCGAAAGTCCGCCCGAAATGCGGACCCCCGGCAGATTGTCGATAATCCAACGCGTCGCGCGGATAAAGTCCGCAGCATAGGCAAAGTGTTCTTCCATGCCTGTCGCTACAGTCAGCACGTTCGGATCGAAAATGATGTCGTTCGGGTGAAAGTGCAATTTTTCGGTCAAAAGTTTGTAAGCGCGGGCGGCGATTTTGACTCGGCGGTCGTAATTGGTTGCCTGACCTTCTTCGTCAAAAAGCATCACGATGACCGCAGCACCCAAACGTTGCACGGTCCGTGCATGGTCGAGGAAGGCTTCTTCGCCCATCTTGAGCGAAATGGAATTCACGATGCACTTTCCCTGCACACATTTTAAACCCGCTTCGATGACTTCGAATCGGGAGCTGTCGATCATCACTGGGGCGCAGCTCACCGCCGGATCGCTCGCGAGCAAATTCAAGAAGTGCGTCATTTCCTTCTGGGCGTCTAAAAGACCGTCATCCATGTTGACGTCGACAACGTGAGCCCCTTTTTCGACTTGCGTACGGGCAATGTCCAATGCTTCGTCGTAATTCTTTTCGTTTACCAGTCGAAGGAATTTTTTGGATCCGGCTACATTGCAACGTTCGCCGACCTTTACAAAAAAGCTTTGCTTTTCATGTTTCTGAATGGGGGCGACGGCAAGAGGTTCAAGGCCGCTGAGCATGAGCATCGGTGGGCGGTGTACCGGTTTACGGCGTTCATATTCCGGGGAGAGCGAATCGAGCGCTTTGCGGAAGGCGGCAATGTGTTCCGGCGTCGTCCCGCAGCATCCACCGATCATGTTCACCAGTTTTTCATCAAGATAGGGCTGAATCATCTTCACCATATCTTCCGGAGTGTCGTCATAACCGCCGAACTGGTTCGGAAGGCCTGCATTCGGATGGCAAGAAATGTAACAGGGGGCGACAGCCGCCATGCGACGTAAATAGGGCAGCATTCCGTCAGCGCCAAGACCGCAATTGAGCCCGATCGCAAGCGGATCCGCGTGCATGACGCTCACCACAAAGGCTTCCACCGTCTGGCCGGAAAGGGTTCTTCCCGAAGCGTCGCTGACAGTCATCGAAAGCATTACTTCGAGAGGCCGGGACGTTTTTGCCTTCACTTTTTGGTAAGCGCTGAGAGCGGCTTTCGCATTTAAGGTATCGAAAATCGTTTCGATAAGAATCGCATCGACACCGGCGTCCACGAGAACATCGATCTGTTCATAGTAAGCCGCTTCGAGTTCGTCGAAAGTAATGCTACGGCTGGCCGGATCGTTTACGTCTTCGCTCATCGAGAGCATTTTACTTGTCGGACCTACGTCACCCAAAACATAGACCTGACGATCTTTTGCTTCGCTCGCCGCCTGCTTTGCTATTTTTACCGCGGCGCGGTTCATTTCGGCAATGCGGTTTTCTTGGTGATATTCGTGCTGGGAAACGCGTTGGCTAGAAAACGTGTTCGCTGTCAGAACGTCGACGCCTGCCGCTACATAGCGACGCTGGATGTCCAGAATCACATCGGGCTTTTCAATCGACAGCATGTCGTTATTGGCGCCCTTGATGCCGTAGGTTTGAATCACCGAGCCCATGCCACCGTCAAGTAGCAGAATCTTTTGTTCAAATGCTTCGCGAAGAGTCATAGTTTAAATTTAGAAAAGAGCCGCATTCATGCGACTCTTTTCTTAAAAACGGGAGAGTTCTATTAGATGTTGCGGAGCACTTCTTGGGACGTCTGCGGAGCAAGTTCCGTATCCATCACGAAGTGGCGCACTTCATTGGGGTTGATGCGGGCGTATTCGGAAAGGGCGCGCCCGATGCCTGTGCGAATGTAATAGTTGTCGTCCTTGGCGCAGTGCAAACAGCAGGACTTGAGAAGGTCCCAGTCCGTATGGTCGCGGTATTGCAGCTGGAAAAGAATGACGCTGCGGCGAACCCAGATGTTCGGGTCGCGAATCCAGGTGGCGACTTTGTGGCGAATAGGCGGGATTCTCCAGGCGAGATCTCCGAGAATGCTCGTGGCAATCGTATCGACCGTATCCTTCCACGGACGCGTCTTGATAAGCATTTTCAAAAAATTAAGATGCTGCCCACCGAGGAGAGCCTTGTGCTTGAACAGGTAGTCGCAAGCGGCATACTGCACTTCGCGGTATGGCTGAATCCACATGTCCGAAACTCTTGTCGCAAGTTCGTCGCCGTTTTTTGGCGGGTTCTTGTCGAAGATCGGATAAGTAGCTTCACGACGCTTAATAACATTTACGCCGAGGAAGTCGAAGGAATCGCGCATGCTCTTGGACATTGCGTGGGCTTCTTCTTCGTTAGCTCTGGTCCGGAGGGCCAAAAGAATTTCTTGTGTAAATCGAAGCATTTGTGTAAAAAATACAACTCTATACCGAGAATTTCTAGGTCTTGACAAATCGATTTTTTTAAATTAAATGGAAAATACGGGTTTTGAATTTTATCAGCTTTTAAGCTATTTCAATCAAAATGACGAACAAAAAACCGATCGAAGAACTTCCGATTATAGAAGTTCCCCCTGAATTACGCGGTCTTTCGGATGAAGAAATTTTGGCTCTTCACCCAGTAGATCCGGAAAAGCGCGACCGTTTTCGCCCTTCGAAAAAAGAACGCGAAGCGAAGAAACTCGCGAAGGAACAGGAAAAGATTCGCAAGATTGCGGAGCAGTACAAAAACCGCGATTCCTTTTCGCATTTTTCCCGTCCGATGCCAAAAATTTCGGATTACGACGGAAGCCGTGCAAGTCAGCCGACACCGCGTGCTGCGATGCCCAAAAAGACGTTGTTTGTGCCGAGTCAAATGAAGAAGGCCGCAGCGGCCCCGGCGCCCACGATTCCTGCGGCAAAGCCGAGTGCGGCTCCGCTTCCGCCGCGTCAAAGTTCGGGACGTGTCCTTGTGGGTTCGTTTGGCGGTAAATTTGGGGCGACCAAAACCCAATTGATTTCCGAATCGGACTTGGCTAAAAAGCATGCCGAAGAAGAGGCGAAAAGACAGAAGGAACTCGCGAAGAAACGCGCTGCCGCTGCGCTCCTTGCCAAAGCTTCGAACGACCCGGGTTCGCTTTTCAAAGCGGATTCTCCTTTGGGAGGCGGAGCGTCCGCTCTGGAGGTGCCGGTTAAGCGTAAGCGTGGCCGTCCACGAAAAAATCCGCTGCCCGATTCGCAGCCGTAATTTGAAAGGGTTCCTCGTGGGCGAGGAGCCTTTTTTGTGCTTTTTTCGCATAAATCCGCATTTTTTGCAGAAATATGAATATATCTTTGAATTATGCGATTTGGTGATATTTCTTGTTTTCAAAGCGGCGTAGCCGTTCCTGTTTTTTCCCTCCATTCTAAAGATAGTGTTGGAATCGGTGAATTTTTGGACCTAATCCCGTTTGGAGCTTGGGTCAAAAAATGCGGGTTGAACGTAATCCAAATTCTTCCGGTGAACGATACGGGTTATGAATCTTCTCCGTACAGCGCTCGTAGCGCTTTCGCGTTGAATCCCGCTTTTATCCGTTTGCAGAGCATTCGCGGCGCGGACGCTTTTGCTTCTGACATTGAAGCTTTGCAAAAGAAGTATGCGGGCGATTCGAAGGTCCATTATTCAGACATCGCACGTGAAAAACGAGAAATCCTTCGCAAAATTTTCGATGCGAATTATACGCAATTGAACCGTAACTTGGCGCTTTCCAAATGGATCGAAGTGAATCCGTGGGTAAAGCCTTATGCCGTGTACGCCATGCTCAAGGAGAAAAACGGCGAAGCGAGCTGGCGCAGCTGGAGCGAAGATCAGGACCCGACCGATTTGCGCATTGCGGCGCTTGCCCGTAGATCCCGCAAAGATACGCTTTTCCAGTGCTGGATGCAATTTGAAGCCGAAGCCCAGTTCAAGGTGGCTTCGAATAAATTAACAGAAATGGGCGTCCGCATCAAAGGCGACATCCCGATTCTGATCAATGAAGATAGCGCCGATGTCTGGTGCAACCGCAAGTACTTTTCGCTGGACGATCGCGCGGGTGCGCCTCCTGACATGTACAGCTACAGCGGGCAGAACTGGGGATTCCCCACATATCGCTGGGATGTTCTGGAACAGGAAGATTTTAAATGGTGGCGCGAACGTTTGGCTCAGGCGAGCAAGTTCTACCACGCATATCGTATCGATCACGTTCTCGGCTTCTTCCGCATTTGGGCGATTCCGCAGAACCAGCGGACAGGCATTCTTGGACACTTCTCTCCGGCCATTCCAATTTCGCTTTCGACGTTGACGTCTGCTGGATTCATGAAGGAAACGGTGGAATATTTAAAGAACCCGAACATGTCGAAGGATCAGCTTCGGGCATTCCTTGGCGACGCAACGGAAGCCTGCGTTTCCAAGTATTTTGAACTTCTTCCGGGTACAAAAGACCGCTATATTTTAAAGCCGGAATTCAACTGCGAAAGCGCAGTCTTAGACACTGCCGAAGAGCAGTGGGTGAAGAACGGACTTCTTAAAGTTCTCTGGAACCGTATTTTTGTGCCGGGTACGCCGGACGGAGAATATTATCCGTATTGGTACTGGTACAACACGCAGGTCTTGGGAACTCTTCCGCCGAATGAGCAGAAGAAAATCAGCGATATTTTGCATGAAAATGAAGCGGCCCAAGATGGCCTTTGGTATGAAAATGGCAAAAAACTTTTAACGGTTCTTGCCAAGGGTACCGACATGGTTGTCTGTGCCGAAGACTTGGGCGCTGTGCCGCATTGCGTGCCGAGAGTGCTTTCCGAGCTCAATATCAATTCGCTCCGTGTGGAACGCTGGGCCCGTAATTGGGACGCTCCGGGACAGCCGTATTACGAAGTTTCGGAATATCCGCGCCTTTCGGTCGCGACGACAAGCGTACACGATTCTTCGACGATCTTAGGACTTTGGCAAGAAGATGGCTTTGACAGAAATTTCTTCTGGAAAAATCATTTGCATATGCAAAGTGACGCTCCGCAGACATTGTCTCCGGATCAAGTCGAAGTGGTTATCCGCAACATCTTTAATGCGAATAGTCTTTTTGTAATTCCGTCGATTCAAGATTATCTGGCGTTAAGCTCTGCATGGACACCGAAGGATCCGGGCGAAGAACGCGTGAATACGCCGGGAACGGTCGGCCCTCACAACTGGGCTTACAAGCTTCCTTGCTCGCTCGAAGAACTGGAGGCGAATACAGCCCTGTCGGCGAAAATCGCGAAGCTTTCGGATGAACGCGCCCGTCGCTCTCTCCGGTAACGCTTTCCTGTCATCTTAAAAAGACTCCGTTCGGGGTCTTTTTTTTTATGGACAACTTGTTTTTCACTACCAAACGGATGTTTGGAAAGTAAAAAATCTAGAATTGAGCATTATGGCAGAAATTTTTCCTTTGAACGAGTGCCCGGAATGGGTCAAGTCCGCGGTTTTTTACCAGATTTTTCCGGATCGTTTTGCACGGAGTGCAAAGTATGAATGCCCGGGAAGCTTTGAAAATTGGGGCGCAAAACCGGCGACGAGTGGATTTTGCGGGGGCAACCTGCGTGGCATTATCGAAAAGCTTGATTATATTCAAAGGCTCGGGGCAAACGCCCTGTATCTTTGCCCGATTTTTAAAAGCGCGGCGAACCACCGGTATCATACGGTCGATTATTTGCAGATCGACCCTGTGCTTGGAACCTTGGAAGATTTTGACGAACTGGTGTCCGAAGCGCACGAACGGGGAATGCGCATCATTTTGGATGGCGTGTTCAATCATTGTTCCCGCGGATTCTTTCCTTTCTTGAGCGTGATGGAAGAAGGGGAAGCGTCTCCCTACAGGAACTGGTTCCATATCCATTCGTTCCCGGTTAAAGCTTATTCCGGGAAGCCGAATTATGATTGCTGGTGGGGAATGGCTCCGCTGCCCAAGTTCAATACGGACAATCTTGAAGTCCGCGAATACCTGCTGCATGTGGCCGAATACTGGACAAAACGCGGCATTGACGGCTGGCGCCTGGACGTTCCAAATGAAATCAACGACGATAGCTTCTGGCAGGAATTTCGCCGTCGCGTTAAAAGGATCAATCCGGAAGCTTACATCGTGGGCGAAATTTGGGAAGACCCTTCCCGCTGGCTGCAGGGCGACCAGTTTGACGGTGTGATGAATTACCCTGTGCGAAAGCTCGCCTTGGAATTCTTGTTCCCGGAAGGAATGCGTTCTAAGGATGCGGTTTCGACCGGGGATACGACTTCTGCAGGAGCGGAAAAGGATCTGTTCGCATTCTGTCGGGATTTTCAGGGCCTGTTCGCACGGAAACTGTTCGGGGTGCAGATGAACCTGTTCGGCAGTCACGATACGGCCCGGATGCGCACGCTCTCGGGAAAGACTCCGGAACGTTCACTGCTCGCGTGGGCACTTCTTTTGTGCTTGCCGGGAGCTCTCTCTATATATTATGGAGACGAAATCGGAATGGAAGGGGGCAAGGACCCCGATAACCGTCGGTGCTTTCCGTGGCAGGATATGCCCGATGCGGAAGATTCGGAAACTTTCCGCATGGTGAAGGCGATCCTTGCGTTCCGCAAGCGGGAACCGGCGATGAGTGATGGAAAACTCACGATACGTCCGGAGGGGCAGGGCATTCTCCTTTGCCGCCGCAAGGGAAATTCTCTGGTGGAACTTCGCCTGGGATACCCGGGTGCCGTACCGCTTCCCGGAATTTCGGCCCGGACGGAGATTGTTTACGAACGAGGACGTACCCCGATCGACGGAGTTGCGGGCTATTTCGTGGCAAAAGGCGGCGTCGTTCTCACCAAACGAACTGTCACTTACTAAATTTGAGCGCAACTTTAGGTTTCTTACGCCTTTAAGGAAAATGATCAGATGAAGAAAAAATTATTTGGAATGCGCGAGTTTATTATTCTCGTAGTCATCCTTCTTGCCGCATGGTCGATTATCCCGTCCATTCGAGTTCACTCTAAATCGGGTGATGCGAAGAAGGAATACATCAAGCAAAACCCGAAGGTGGCCGGCAAGGCGATGAACTTCGGCCTCGACCTCGCTGGCGGTACGAGCATCACGCTCCAGATCGATGGCAAGGGTCTTAAGGACGAAGACATCAAGGACATCCAGGCTCAGTCGCTTGAAATCGTCCGTAACCGTGTTGACCAGTTCGGTCTTTCCGAACCGCAGATTTCCCCGTCTGGCAACGATCGAATCAATGTCGAACTGGCGGGCGTGGATGACTCCACGGCAAAGTCCCTCGTCGGTTCTACGGCTAAACTCGAATTCAAGATTCTCGCCGAACAGGAAAAGTTTGGTCAGGTCATTTCGATGATCGACAACTATCTCCTGGGCCGTGGCGCAATCGAAGATTCTACCAAGGCAGACAGCGCAGTCGTCGATACGGCAAAGGCTGCTGCAGCCAAGGCTGACACGCTTTCCGACGCAGAACTCTTCGCCGGTAACGCGGTAAAGTCTGACTCGGTTCCCAAGACAGATTCTGCAAAGGCAGAAGAAACGGCTCCGACCACAACCCAGGGTACGGCCCTTTCTGCTCTCTACATGTCTTTCGGCAACGGAGGCTTTGTCGCTCAGGATCAGATCGAAGCGGTCAAGCGCATCTTGAACGATCGCACTGTCCAGAGCCTCGTTCCGCATGATGTCGTTTTCGCTTGGGGTTCGGGCTTTGAAACTCCGAATGGCGTCGTGAAGGCAAAACGTCTTTATCTCTTGAAGCGCCGTGCTGAAATGAGCGGCGAATATGTTTCTGACGCTCGTCCGTACCGCGTGAGCGACGGAACGAATTCTGGCGAAGTGGCGGTGAGCCTCAAGTTCGCTGGCATTGGTCCGAAGCGCTTCGGTGCTGTGACGGCTGCAAACATCGGCAAGCAGATGGCCATCGTTCTCGACGATCAGGTAATCAGCGCTCCGGTGATTCGCGATCGTATTCCGAATGGTGAAGCTCAGATCACGGGCCTCGACGACATGGCTGAAGCCAACCGTCTCGCTGTCGTTCTCCGTTCTGGCGCACTCAAGGCTCCGATGAACATCATTGAAAGTCGCACGATCGGTGCAACTCTTGGTGAAGACAACATCAAGTCTGGTTTCGGTTCTGCCTTGATCGGTATCTTGATTACCGTCGTTTTCATGATTATGTACTACCGCTTCGGTGGTCTCGTCGCAAGTGCCGGTCTTATCTGCAACGCTCTGATCACGGCTGCAGTTCTTTCGGCTTTCCACGCTACGCTGACTCTTCCGGGTATTGCTGGTATGGTCTTGACGATCGGTATGTCGATCGACGCCAACGTGATTATTTTCGAACGTGTCCGTGAAGAACTCCGTTCTGGCAATAAGGCTCGTGCCGCCATCTCGAAGGGTTATGAACGTGCCTTCAGCGCGATTTTCGACTCCAACTTGACGACGTTCTTGACGGCTCTCATCCTTTACAAGATCGGTACTGGATCGGTGAAGGGTTTCGGTCTTACTTTGATGATCGGTATCGCTGCTTCCATGTTTACGGCTCTTACCGTTACGCACGCTATCTTTGATATCAAGCTTGCAAATCAGGATTCCAACACGATTTCGATCGGTTCCGGCGTCCGTGCTTTGAACGAAGCCAAGTTACCTGTGATGAAGAATGCAGGCAAGTTCCGTCTTGTTTCCATCATCTTGATTGTCGCTTCTGTGGTTCTCGCTGTCACGAAGGGCTTTAACTTCAGCATCGACTTCACCGGTGGTACTGTGTTCCGCGTTCAGTACAACGATACGCAGGATCACATCAAGGACTTGAATGATGTTCTCGCCAAGTTCAATGTGACAGACGGTACGGTCCGTGCCGTTGGCGGAACTTCTCTGGCTAATGCTTACGAAGTTTCCGTGAAGAGCGAACAGGGCGCTGCTGTGATTAAGGCAATCGATTCCGATGAACGCGTGACCATCCTTTCTCAGGATGAAGTCGGTGCAACGATCGGTGACGAACTCCGCTTTAACGCACTCCTTTCCGTGTTCTTTGCCTGGGTTGCGATTCTTCTCTATGTGTGGTTCCGCTTTGGCAAGCTCGGCCTTGGTTTCGGTCTTGGCGCTGTGATTGGCCTTGTCCACGATACGGTGATTACGATCGGTTTCATTTCTCTCTTGGGCCTCTCGGTGGATGGCGCTCTCGTGGCAGCCCTCCTGACGATGATCGGTTACTCGGTGAACGATACCATCGTGAACTTCGACCGTATTCGTGAAAATGTTCGCATCAAGGGTACTGCGGACTTCGATAATACGATTGACGAATCGATTTCCCAGTGCGTCAGCCGTACCATCATCACATCTCTCACGACTCTCTTTGTGTGCGTGATCCTCGCTGTGATGGGTGGCTCTTCGATTCGTGACTTCGGCTTGGTGATGACTTTCGGCGTGCTCATTGGTACGTATTCGTCCATGTTCATCTGCTCTCCGTTCGTCTCCTGGTTCAACCGTCACGTTCGTCACGTCGTGTAATTTTTTCGAACAAATCGAACGAAAGACCTAGGCATTGCCCTAGGTCTTTTTTATTTTTGGGCTTGTTGGCGTCCACCATACAAGAGAGGCTTGTATGCTTAAGTACTACAAAATTGAAAACGGCCGCATCACGAAAGCCCCGGACGAAGATTCTGCGGACATCGTGTTGATGGGGAGTCCTAGCCAGGAACAGCGGGGCGCCCTTGTAAAGAAGTACGAAATTGCGGAACACACGATTGCCTCTGCATTCGATAATGACGAACTTTCGCGTGTGGAATACGATGACGATTTTACCACAATCGTGTTCAAAAAGCCTCGTAACTATACCGCCGAAGATAATTTTGAATTCCGGGTGGAATCCTTTGGAATCTTCCTCTTTTCGGATTGGGTCTTGCTCCTTTCCGATTCCGAAATTCCGCTGATGGACAGTCGTCGATTCTCGAAAATCGACAGCTTGAACACGTTTGTGGTGAAGCTTTTGAACTATTCCGTCTATCACTTCAATGAACATTTGAAGATCATGAACCGGATTAGCGAAGAACTCGAAGACAAACTCCAGAATACGCTCGACAACAAGTACCTGCTTTATATGTTCACCCTGAACAAAGGCTTGATTTACTACGTGAGCGCGTTAAATTCGAATGAAGCCCTTTTGAAAAAATTGCAAATGGGACGTGGCATGCAGTTCGATGAAAACGAAAGAGAACTTCTGGATGACGTGGTGATTGAAAATCGCCAGAGTTTGCAACAGGCCGAAATCTACGCAAACATTCTTGCGTCCTTGATGGATGCACGTGCAAGCGTTGTCAACAACAACATGAACGTGTTGATGAGAACCTTGAACATTATCACGATTGCGATTACGATCCCGACTTTTGTGGCGAGTATCTTCGGCATGAACGTGAAGTTCCCGTTTGGGCTTGGCGAAGACAATCCGTATTCGTTCTGGATTATTGTTGCGATTTTCGTGCTTTCTGTGGCCGGCGTTCTCTTTGTTTGGCGTAAACGCAAGTAGCGCTTCATGAGAAAGCTTTCTCGTATTTTCATCATCAATTCTTACATGCCGAAAATGCTTTTAGCGGCATTTATCGGTTTGGTGACGGGATCCGTTGCGATTGTGTTCCGTCTTTGCTTGGAATCGATTTCGGAATTTACGCAGAAGACTTTTTCGGGCCCTTTGATTTTCCTTGCGCCGGCACTCGGCGGTCTTGTCGTGGGGCTTTTGCTGTTTGTGATCGCAAAGACTCCGGAGGCGGCGGGGCAGGGAACTGACCGCTCCATTTACAATTTTCACCATCACGGCGGAGCCCTTCGCAAGCGCGTGGCGCCTGTGAAACTTTTGGCAAGCTCGATTACGCTCGGCAGTGGCGGTAGCGCAGGCTTTGAAGGCCCGGTTTCGCAGATAGGATCGGGAATCGCTTCGACGATATGCCGCTTTTTTAAGATGACTCGGTCGGTGCGTCGCCAGTTTGGCCTCGCGGGCATGGCGGCGGGCCTTGGCTCGATTTTCAAGGCGCCTCTGGCGGGTGCGCTGACATCGGTAGAAATCCTTTATCGCGAAGATTTTGAAACCAGCTCTTTTGGAACTTCGATTATCGCTTCGGTCGTCGGCTTTACCGTTTACACGGGCGCCTTTGGTACTGCGCCTGCGTTCAATGTTCCGGAATTTTATTTTGCGAATACGACGGAGCTTTTCTTTTGTGCGGTCCTCGGATTTTTATGTGTTCCGCTTTCGTTCCTCTATGTGAAATTTTATTACCTCGTCGAAGACTTTTTTACCGGTTGGAAAATTCCGAATTGGATAAAACCTGCTATCGGTGGGCTTCTTTGCGGAGCCGTGGGTTTTGTGATTCCGCAGGCGATGGGCGGTACGTGGGATTACGTGGAAAGCATGACTCGTCTTGCGGATCCGGCGAGTGCGCCTTCGGTGCTTTTTTTGTTCGGGCTTGTCATTGCGAAGATTTTAGCGACGTCGTTTACGGTCGGTAGCGGTGGTGCTGGCGGAGTTTTTGGACCATCGCTCTTTTTGGGAGGTGTCATTGGAGCGGGCTTTGCCGTTGCCATTGAAACGGTGGCTCCGGGAACTTTGGTGGCTCCTGGTGCCATGGCGCTTGTCGGCATGGGCGCTTTCTTTGCGGGGGCGGCCAAGGCCCCTCTTGCTGGCGTGGTGATGGTTTGTGAAATGACGGGAAGCTATCAGCTTTTGCCGGGGATCATGATTGCTGCCGTAGTGCATGTGGCATTCAGCCGCAAATGGAGCATCTACAGAAGCCAGGTCCTCAACAAGTTCTCTTCGCCGGCGCATCGTTTGGAAATGGACCCGGATCTGTTGCGGACAATTCCTGTGGAATCGGTGATGCAAAAATCTCGGGTTCTCGAACTCGATGCTTCAAGGACCATCCATGAAGCGGAGCGGGACATCAATACTTTTAACGTAGAATATCCGGATTCCGCTTTGGTGCATTCCTATCCGGTCTTTGAAAAAAATGAATATCTCGGGATTTTAGACTGGAACCTGGTGCTCCGGAATATCGTTTCGATTGAAGGCGGAAAAACGGTTTTGCTTGTGGCGGATTGCGTCACGTTTTCGCCGCTGCTCCCTGCCAGTGCGGATTTGCATACGGCGATGAAGTTTATGCTCAAGCATTCGCTGAGCGAAGTCTATGTCAAAAATGCCGCGGGAAAGATCATCGGGATCCTTCCGTCCACGACCATCATGAACACGTATGACCGCGTGGTGCGTGAAAACGCAAAACGTTAAAAAGCCAAAGCGCTAGAAGCTCAAAGAAAGGCGTGCGCCTGTCGACTGATTTTGCAAATTGAAAGTCGGGGCAACGGAAATTTGGTATTGATGCTTTTTGGCAATATAGTCGTCACGCTCTCTGCGGAACCGATCCGCATTCCGTCCCTTTTTCGATCCGATCGCTTTGAGAATGATGCCCGGTGTAATCAGGTATGGGGAAAGGATTAAGCATATGACGCCTGTCACTTGAACGTCTGAGTTGTCGTTTGTCAGCATGACGAGGCTACCGCCTAGGGCAAGCGCTCCGCTTAAAAGGAAAACCGTTCCAAGGCCAGACAGGGTTTCGTGGCTGGATTCTGCCTGCTCAATTTTTTTGTCGTAAATAGGGATGCTATCGACCGCAAAGTATTCCGAAACGGAAACCTTTTGCAATCGACTGCGCTTGTTCACGAGGATGTAAGGTTCTTCCTTGCCCGAAATCGATTGCACTTTCGCAGAATCGGTTGAAAGGGCGGTATCCTCTGTGGAATAAATCGGTTGACTCCAAACGGAATTTTCTGCAAAAACCCCGACGGCCAGCAATGCTAAAATTGAAATAAAAAGTTTCATACCCATAATATTCAAATATAAGACAAAATCCCCCGTGAAATAAATCCATCGGGACGAGAAGTCTTTGAGCGGGATTAAAACGCTTTCGATGGGCGGTTAAAGGTGTTTTTTTCCGCTAATATGTTCGATATCGATGCGGTAAACGCCTGTGTGCGAAACCGCGCGCTCGATATAGGCTTCGCCCGCAGCCTTGTATTCCGGGCTGTATTTTTCGACCAAAAGGCGTAAGCCGATTTTGGGATCTTCCGCTGGGTGAACGCGCCCGAAGACGATGCAGCTTTCGAATGCGGTGCTGAATTTTTCGGGGTGCAGTTCCGTATCGCGGACA
This sequence comes from Fibrobacter sp. UBA4373, assembly GCA_002390045.1. Lineage (GTDB taxonomy): Bacteria > Fibrobacterota > Fibrobacteria > Fibrobacterales > Fibrobacteraceae > Hallerella. The sequence continues at coordinate 39,167 of DGSB01000036.1, read as the reverse complement.
ACCGTGAAGCATACCTTGGAATCTTTTGCAAAGTCCTGGACTTTTTCGCCGGCACCTTTTGCCCCGTGGAACCAGATGTTCTTTCCGTCGTAGGCGTAGTTCAGCGGAATGCCGTATGGATAGCCGATGGAATTTTGCGTCGAAAGAATGCCGTATTCGCCTGTTTTTAAAATGTCGCTAGCCGCTTCGGTGGACATTTCGCGGTCCTTGCGGCGCATCGGCGGGAACGGGGCGAGTGTTCCATAGGCAAAGTCGCGATGGTCCACAGGCTTTTCGTTCAAGAGGGCTTCTTGCAGTTCGTCGCCTTTGTAGGTGAGCTTTAAAGAGAAGAAGGGAACTTCGCGGTCGAGGAGCGTTAAAAAGATGCGGTCGCCGTCCCAATGGGGAAGCTCTGCGAACTTTTCCTTGCGAATCCATTCGAGGGTGCCTTCATCGCATTCCTTGATTTCGCCGGTGAACTGTGTCGCTTTGAAAAGGTGCATAAATTCGACTTCGTTCATGCCGTCGCTGATGAATGTGACAATGCCGCAGTACTTGAGATCGGTCAGTTCAAGACCCGTTTCTTCACGGGCTTCACGTCGAATGCAGTCTTCCGGGCTTTCGCCTTCTTCGAATTTCCCGCCGATTCCGATCCATTTGTCGTGATTGATGTCGTTCTTCTTTTTGACGCGGTGCAGAAGGAGGTAAGAACCGTTTTGTTCGATGTAGCAAAGAGACGTGTTGAGCATGGCGAAAATATAGATAAGTCGTTGAGTGTAAATAAGCCTTGATGGATAGGCTCTGAGAATGTTTATAAACGAACGCTTACAAAAGAGCCCTGCGTTCACGCAGGGCTCTTCAAGTGAAAACCTCAAGTTAAAACGGAAAAAATTAAGCTTCTTCCTTGCACTTGCCGCAGCAGCACTTCTTTTCGGCGAGGAACTTGTAAGCCGCACCGCCGATGACGCCGCCGAGAATCGGGGCGACCCAGAAGAGCCAAAGCTGCTTCAGAGCGGCTCCGCCGACGAACACCGCGACAGCCGTAGAACGAGCCGGGTTGACGGAAGTGTTCGTGACAGGAATGCTGATCAGGTGAATCAAGGTAAGGCAGAGACCGATGGCGATCGGAGCGAAACCTGCCGGAGCGCGCCCGTCCGTGGCGCCCATGATCACAAAGAGGAAAACTGCCGTGAGGACCGTTTCGATGAGGAAAGCCGGGCCCATGCCGAATACCTTACCGCCAAAAGCGTTCAAACCGTTTGCGTTCGCAGCGTCAGACCAACCATTCGTTGCAAAAGCGCCGATACCGGCAGAAAGATCCGGACAAGCGATGGCGTAGAGAACTGCAGCGGCAACAATACCGCCGATTACCTGGGCGATGATGTAAGCCGGAGCTTCCTTTGCCGGGAAGCGGCCTCCGGCGACCTGGCCGAGAGTCACTGCGGGGTTCAAGTGGCAACCGGAAATGTGGCCGATCGCATAAGCCATCGTGAGAACGGTTAAACCAAAGGCGAGGGAAACTCCGACATAACCGATGCCGGTGTTTGGAACGCCGCAAGCGAGAACAGCTGCACCGCAGCCACCGAATACGAGCCAGAATGTACCGATTGCTTCGGCAATGGATCTTTGAAGAAGAGTCATATTTTCCTTCCTGATGAAATTAGAATGGTTCGCTTGGAAATATAAAAAAGCCCCGTTCCAAATAAAGGCATTGGAACGGGGCGATGTGATAAGCTTAACAGCTGTATCCGAAATTAAAGGCTAACGATTTTTTCGTTTTCCATTAGCTGTTCAAACGTCTGGCGTTCGCGGATGACTTCCAGCTTGCCGTTGTTCTGGAGAATTTCCGGAGCAAAGCGACGGCTGTTGTAATTGCTCGACATGGCACTGCCATAAGCACCTGCGTCGTGCAAAACGAGGAAGTCGCCGACTTGGGCTGTCGGGAGCTTGCGGGTGACTACGTAGCCACCTTCTTCCTGCGTAAAGACGTCACCGGATTCGCAAAGCGGGCCTGCGACGATGACATCCTGATCCGGACCCAGTTCACGACCGTCTTTGGAAACGATCGAAATTCCATGGTAGGAACCGTAGAAGGAGGGGCGGACGAGATCGTTGAAGCCTGCGTCGACGAGGTAGAAAAGTTTGTCTTCTTGCTTTTTGACGGCGCGAATTTCCGAAACGAGAACGGCACTTTCTGCGGCGATGTAGCGGCCCGGTTCGACTTCGAGAGCCACGTCATGTCCGACAGACTGGGCGATGTCCTTGCGGGTCTTGTCCCAAAGCTGGTAGTAAGCTTGGATATCGATGCGGTTGCCCTTGTCTTCTTCCTTGTACGGAATCGGAAGGCCTCCGCCAGCGGAAATCATGCGGATGTGGGAACCGAGACGACGGGAAGCGTCGCGCATGGCGTCGCAGACCGTTGCCAGATGTTCAAAATCCGTACCGCTGCCGATGTGCATGTGCAGTCCGGTAATCCACATGCCGTTTGCCTGGGCGAGCTTTACACAGTCCTTCAGCTGGGAATGCCAAACGCCGTGCTTCGAAAGCGGTCCACCCGTATTTGTTTTCTTCGAGTGTCCGTGGCCAAAGCCCGGGTTCACGCGAAGGGTCAGGTTCGAACGGACGCCTGCGTCAGCGAGCTGCTGGATCATATCCGCAGAGCCGACGTTCACATGGATATTGTACTTTTTCACGAGCTCAATCGCGTCGTGATCGAAGATGTCGGCAGAATAGACAATCTGCGGAACCTGCTTGTCGTTTTCGCCGCCCTTATAGCCAGCTCGGAGAGCACGAACAATTTCTCCCGCGCTAACGGCATCTACAAGAGCGCCGGCTTTTCGGACTATCGAAATGATGGAAAGGTTTGGGCAAGCTTTTTGAGCAAAACGAACGGTATCGAAGCATTTGAGTTCCTGAACGCGCTTTTCGATAGTTGCTCGATCATAAAGCCAAAAAGGGGTGCCGTATTTTGCGACACCCTCTCGAATTGTTTCTTCCGTAAAAATCGGACTAGACATTTTTGACGCTGTTTTCGCCGCCCTGACCGTCAGGAACGCGGTCCGGGTTGGCCTGGTCGATTTCCCAGCTGCCGTCGAAGACGAACTTGTACTGATAGGTACCGGCAGCGAGCTTCTGCTTGATGCTCCACACGCCCTGTTCGCCTTTCTTCATTTTAGCTGGGGTCCAGTTGTTGAATTCGCCTGCGACTTCGACAGACTTGGAATCCGGGGAATAGACGTTAAACACGACTTCCTTGAGTTCCTTTTTCGTAGCCTTCGGAGAAACCTTCTTTACGGTAGTCTTTGCGACGGTCTTTTTGACCGGAGCGGCTTTCGGAGCAGCCTTGGGGGCGGCCTTTTCAGCTACTTTTTTCGTAGCGGTCTTTTTTGCCGGCGCTTTTACGGCAGCCTTCGGAGCGGCCTTGACGCTTTTGTCGCTTTTTGTCGCTTTGGCTTCCTTCGTCGATTTTGTTGTGTTTTTCTTTGGTGTTGACATAAATCAACCTCCTTGTTCGTTGTTAAGAAATAATAACAAAAAAATAATTTTCGCTCAATACCTATATTTGGAAATATGAAACAAGCACAAATCATTGCTCCAAGCGTCTTGAACGCCAATTTTCTGAATCTCCAGTCCGAACTCAACGCCATTGAAAAAGGCGGAGCCGGGCTTGTCCATCTAGACATTATGGACGGACATTTTGTTCCGAACATCAGCTTCGGTCCCGGTATTTCGGGGCTTATTGGAAAGACGACGAATTTGCCGTTGGATTGTCATTTAATGATTGACAATCCTGAACTTTTTGTGGACGAATTTGTAAAAATCGGTGCGCGTTACGTGACGATTCAGGCGGAATCGACGATTCATTTGGATCGGATTTTGAACCGCATTCGTGAACTTGGGGCAAAACCTGCGGTCAGCATTAACCCGGCGACTCCTATCGAAAACATTAAATGGGTGCTGGATTCTGTGGACATGGTTCTTGTCATGTCGGTGAATCCTGGTTTTGGCGGCCAAAGCTTGATTCCGTATTGCTTGGACAAAATCCGCGCTTTGCGTGAAATGAAACCGGAACTGGATATTGAAATCGATGGCGGTGTCAAACTCGACAATATTCTGGAGGCGAAGAAGGCTGGCGCCAATATTTTTGTTGTCGGCAGTGCCATTTTTAAGACAAATTCTCCAGAGGAAACTTGTCGTAAGTTTGTTGAAACAGTTTTGTGATTTTTTATTTATATTTGGGGCACATTTTTTTTGGAATGAGTACATATTTATGTCTACACTTAATACACAAATTAAAGAAGTGCTGATCAAGGCGCTTGAACTTGAAGACATCACTCCGGAAGACATCGAAGATGATGCGCCGCTCTTCGGCCAGAACAAGGAAGGTCGTGGTCTTGGCCTCGATAGCATTGATGCCCTTGAACTCGGCATTGCTATCAAGGATAACTTTGGGGTTTCCTTCTCTACGGTGAACGAAGAAACGCGTAAGCATTTTGCATCGATTGACGCACTTGCCGCATACATCTCCGCAAACAAAAAGGACTAATTCATGGATAAGCAACAGATTTATGACAAAATCCACGATGCCCTGATTGAAGACTTCGAACTGAAACCCGAAAAGGTTGTTCCAGAAGCTCGTCTTTATGAAGATTTGAACCTCGACAGCATTGATGCTGTGGACCTGATCGTGAAGCTCAAATCCTTCATTCCGCGCAACATCGACCCGGATGTTTTCAAGAACATGCGTACGTTGCAGGACGTGGTAGACGGTATTTACGATCTCGCCCAGGGTACTGACGAAAAGAAATGAAGACTGTAGCGGGGAAGATTCTCTTCGCCGTTCTGTCGGTTCTCTATCCGATTCTGGTATTCTGCGGTCTCCGATTTTGGGGGCTTTCGCCGCGCAAGTTAAGCATTTTATTGCTTCTCCTCGCGGCGTTTCATTTAATATCAGCTTCGCGAAAGAAACAGTCGGGAGCGGTATCGCGACTGAAGGAAGGTTGCTTTGTAGCCTTTCTTTTGGCTTGTGGTGTTGCCGCTTTTGCTCTCGACAATGCCGTTGTCCTCAAGTTCTATCCGGTTCTTGTGAATGTCGGCATGCTTTTCTTTTTTGGCGCGACTCTCTTTCGAAAGCCGAGCTTTGTTTTTCGCCTGGCGACTTTTGCCGACAAGCGAATTTTGCAGACTGCCGACCGGTCTTCTGTCGAGCGCTACTGCGACCGGGTGACTCTCGCCTGGTGCATCTTTTTTATTTTGAACGGATCCGTTGCGCTGTGGACGGTGCTGTGGGCAGACGAAAAAATCTGGTCGCTGTACAACGGTCTGATTTCATACATTTTGATGGGAATTCTTTTTGTAGCTGAAATTGGGATTCGCAAAATGAAACAAAGTCAATTACAATCTTACATTCCATTTTCTCAAATTGAAGCGGACTCTCGCCCGGACGATTCCGTTGTCTGCTTCAGCGGTGCGGGGCTTTCTTCCGACGTGAAGACTTGGGCCGATTTTAAGGCGGACGTCTCGAAAGTTCGCCAGGCGGTCGAAGAAGAATCTTATACAGCCTGGATTTTGAACGCGGACGACGTATACCATTTCCTCGTCGCGATCTTTGCCCTTTTCCAAAGTGGAAAGAAAATCCTTTTTACGGCAAACCGCCAGCCGGAATTCATTCGTGAAATTCGCAAGCCGGACGTCGGCTTTTTGAACGATACCGGTGCTGAAGGCGCGTTGCAGATCCCGAAGATCATAGAAACGTATCCGGCAAAGAATACGTGGAAAACCTTTGATATTCACCAAGCGAAGGCCGCAATGTATACTTCCGGTACGACCGGCATTCCCAAGGAAATCCCGAAGGAAGGCTCTCAATACGAAAATGAAGCAAACGCGCTTGCCGAACGTTTTGCTGCCGGATTTGCGAACCGCAACTTCTACATGACGGTGAACCATCACCATATTTACGGGATGGCGTTCTCGATTTTTGTGCCGATTTCTGCAGGGCTTCCGATTCGCCGCGTGCGGTTTGAATTTCCGGAAGAACTGGAACAGATTGTAAAGGAACCGGCTGTAATCGTGGCGAGCCCCGCCTTCTTGAAGCGCTTGGCCGCTAACCGCAAGGAACCTTTGCCGTTTAAGAAACCGCCGTTCTGGCTTTCTGCCGGTGGACTTTTGCCGGATGATGTTGCGAATCGCGTTGAAGAACTTTCGGGGAATGGCGTTCAGGAAATTTACGGCTGTACGGAAGCGGGGGCCATTGCGACACGTCGCATCCGGGAAAAGAAGCTGTGGACGCCTGTGCCGCCGAATAAAATCTCGTTTGCGGAAAACGGCTGTTTGAAAATTGATTCTTCTTACACGGATGTCGGTGGATTTGTGACCGGGGATCTGGGAAAAATCGAACCGGACGGAACGTTCGAATTGCTCGGTCGTGCAGATTCCATTGTGAAGATTGAAGAAAAACGCATTTCGCTTCCGGAAGTGGAAAACCGTTTACGCCAGACCGGAATCGTGCGGGATGTCCGTGTGGTCCCGATGACGGGAAAACGCCAGTTCCTCGCTGCTGCAATCGTGCTGAACGATGAAGGCGTTGCCAAGTTCCAAGGCGTAGAAAAGAAAGACATGAATGCATTTTTTAAGCAGCATCTTTCCGGATTTCTTGAAAATACAGTGCAGCCCAAAAAATGGCGCTATCTGGAAGAACTTCCGCAAGATGCAATGGGAAAAATCAAAACGCGTGAGGTACAGGCTTTGTTCGAAATCCCCGAATCTCCGAATTTTAAAATTCTCAAGTATCACCTGGAAGGCAACAAACTGACAGTCAAAACAGTTATTCCTGCGACAAGTGATTATTACGATGGTCACTTCCCGGAATTCAAGCTGCTTCCGGCGGTTGTACAAATCGATTTGATCCTTCGGTTCTTCCGCGGCTTTATGAAGCTTCCGACGACAATCGAAAAAATGCAACGCATCAAATTTTCGAACCCGATTTTCCCAGAACATCCGGTGACGATCGAAGAAACTTATTCTCCGGATACGGGAAAGCTTGTTTTTAAAATCACGGGTGAAGACGATAAAAACTGTTCTGGAGGCACGATCGTGCTGAAAAAGGAAAATGCCTAATGGAATTTAAGCCTTGTGCCATTGTCCCGGTATACCGTCATGAAAATACGGTTCGTACAGTTGTTCAAAAGTTGAACTCTCAAAATTTGCCCGTGGTCATTGTCGATGACGGAAATACTCCCGAAGCGTTGCAGGTGCTGCAAAAGGTGGCGGAAGAAATCCCGAACGTGATGGTCGTTTCGCATAGCGTCAATATGGGAAAGGGCGGTGCCGTTTGCACGGGTTGCAAAGAAGCTTTAAAAGCGGGATTTACCCATGCGCTGCAAATCGATGCGGATGGTCAACACGATCCATCGATGATTCCGTTTTTGCTGAAGGCGGCTCGGAAACACCCCGAATCCTTGGTCGGCGGATTTCCTCAGTATGATGCAAGCGTTCCTAAGGGACGTGAAGTCGGTCGAAAGATCACGAACTTTTGGGTGGCTGTAGAAACGCTTTCTAAAGACATTCCGGATGCGATGTGCGGATTCCGCGTTTATCCGCTCCAGGCGACCGTTCCTGTACTGGATAAAATTTTGACGTTCCGCATGGGATTCGATATTGAAATCCTTGTGCGTCTTGCATGGGCTGGAGTCAAAATGCATTTTTATCCGGTGAAGGTCATTTATCCGGAAAATGGCGTCTCGAACTTCCGCATGTTGCATGACAATTTGGAAATTTCTTGGCTGCACACGCGCCTTTGCTGTGGAATGCTTGTCCGTTTGCCTAAACTGTTGCTCCGAAAGAAAAAACATGGCTGAAGAACACTGGTCCCAAATTGAAGAAGCGTCGAATACGGCGTGGAAACTTCGCTTTATGCTGTGGGTGACGATTCACCTGCCGCGTAAACTCGTGGAACTGATTGTTGCTATAGTGGTGTTCTTCTTTTACTTGGGGGCGGCTCCGGTCCGCAAACGCTCGCGACTTTTTTTGGAACATGTTTCCAAGATGAAGGGCGAAAGAATTCCGCCATTTGCTGTGTACCGTCATATTCTTGCGTTCGCCCTTTCGATGATTGAAAAGATTCGTGGCTGGGCGGGAAAAATGTCGCTTTCGGAACTCGAAACCCAAAATGACGATATCGACGATTTGGTGAATCTTCTCGACAGCGGAAAGGGAGCCTTTATCCTTTGCTCGCACTTGGGAAACATTGAAGCGATGCGTTCTCTCACCGGATATCACAAGGAACATACCCGTCGAGATTTTCAGGTATTTCCGGTGGTGGATTTTTCGGGAACAAAGCGTTTTAATGCGCTGCTTCGCGAGTTGAATCCCGAACTGATGACGAATAGTTTTGATGCGAATTCGATCGGCGTGGATACCGCAATCGATATGCGTGAAAAGATTCAGGCGGGGAACTTGGTCGCGATTGCGGGCGATAGGACATCGGCGAATTCCCAGAACCGTTTTATTCCGCTGAACTTTTTGGGAGATGCCGCCGAGTTTCCAGAAGGATCCTTTGCTCTTGCCAACATTTTGAAGGCTCCGGTCTACTTTATTTTTGCTTTCCGCAAAAAGGATCTGGACATTACGTCGCCTTATGAATTCCATATAATCCGTTCCAAAACAGAACTTGGAGGAAAACGCTCCGAACAAAAACAGCAGATGGCGAATCTGGCTGTGGAATACGCTTCGCATTTGGAAAAGTTCTGTCTGGAACATCCTTACCAGTGGTATAATTTTTACGACTTCTGGCAAAAAGGAGAAAAGAAATGAGTGAAAAAATTTTAAAAACATCGGTGGATATTCAGGTTCAGTTTTATGACTTGGATCCGATGGATGTGGTGTGGCACGGCAACTATGTGAAATACATGGAAACGGCTCGCTGCGCTTTGCTTTCGAAAATTCAGTACGATTATACGGAAATGGTCAAAGCGGGCTATGCTTGGCCTGTTGTCGAAATGAACCTCAAGTATATTCGTCCGCTTCGCTTCATGCAGATGGTTCGTGTGGAAGTTTCCCTGGTGGAATATGACGTTTGCATGAAACTCAAGTATCGGTTTATCGATGTAGAAACGGGCAAGGTTGTTACCAAGGCAGAAAGCACACAGATGGCGGTCAAGATTTCTACCCGAGAGTCTCAGTTTGCGACTCCGCCGGATTTTGTCGCCAAGGTCAAAGCCGCATTAGAAAGGGAAGAAAATGCTTAAATTCTTTTTGACCGCGCTCTTCGCTTCTGGAACACTTCTCTTTGCTGCGGACGCTTCTCTTTGGAAGGCGCCGACGAATGCGCAATCTCCGGAAGTCCAAAAAGTCATGAAGGTCCTTTCCGAATCGGAAACGGTGAGTGGGACCTTTGTTCAAAAGCGTACCGTTGTCAAAATCAAACGGACTTTTGAATCTTCGGGCAAGTTTGAAATTTCCCAAAAGAACGGAATTACTTGGGACATGGAAAAGCCTTTCCCTTCGAAGCTTGTCATTACCGATTCAAAAATCGTGCAGACAAATGCGGACGGCTCTCAAGTGGAAATGGCCTCTTCGGACAATGTGATTTTTCGTGAAATCGCGGCTTCGATGCGCGCCGTCCTCGGGGGAAATTTGGCGGCTTTAGAAAATCGTTTTGAACTGTATTTTTTGCAGAAAAAAAATAGCTGGAATGTGGGGCTTGTTCCCAAAGAAAAAATGATCCAATCGACGATCGCTTCAATCGCTTTGGAAGGCGATCAGTGCTTGAAAAAAGTGGAACTTGTCGATGGCGAAGGAAATGTGCTGACCTATGAATTTAAACAATCCGGAAAGTAAAAAACGTTACCTAGGGGTCGGTCTTTGGGCGCTTTTGCATATCGCGCTGATCGTTGCCGTTGTCCTTTCGTATCCATGGAAAATCGACCGCAATTTATATTCGATTGTCCCGGAATCGGAAACGACGCCGGAAATCCATGTGGCGGAAACGGCTCTTTCCTCGAAGACATCTTCCCAGATCATGCTCTTTGTCGGGGATTCGGATTTTGCGGTCGCCAAATTGGCGGCAGAAAAAATTGGCCATACGCTTTTAAGCAGTAAGCAAATTGAATCCGCTTCCTGGACGGTGAATCCTTCCACGATGAAGGATATTTCGGATTATTTGTTTGCGAATCGTTTTGCTTTGCAGGATCCGTCTGTGTTGCAGATGGACGATACGGTGGCGGCGGACTATTTCTTTGGAAAGGCTCTCGCCCGCGTATTCGGCGCTTTCCCGATGAGCGACCTTTCTCGCCTGGAAGAAGATCCTTATCTGCTTTCGCAAAATGCAGAAGAACGCGTTTTGATGCGGTCGCCGATGTCGATGAGTCAGTTGACTCTTCGCGACGATCATTTGGTGGTGGAAGATTCTGGCAGAACTTACGTTTTTATCCAAGCGAAAATTTCGATGGAAACTTCGGCGTTTGCGTCGGAAGATCACATCTTGGGTGTGTTGGATGATAAGATTGAAGCTTTGCAAGAAGAATATCCGAATTTACGCGTTGAAAAATCGGGAGTCCCGTTCCACAGCTATTCGAGCTCGGAACAGGCTCAAGTCGAAGTGGCTTGGATTTCGGGAATTTCTACGGTAGCGGTTTTGCTCTTGTTGCTTGTGGTTTTCCGTTCGGCGATCCCCATCGTGACGACGCTTGCGTCGATTGGCGTTGCAATTTTGGCTGCAATTGGGGCAACGCTTGCGACATTTCATGAAATTCACATCTTTACGTTTATCTTTGGAACGAGTGTTATCGGCGTAAGTATCGATTACGCTTTGCACCATTTTGCCGATCGTAATTCCCAAATCAAGAGCATGCTTTTGGGCTTTATGACAACGGAGCTCAGTTATATAGCCCTTGTGATTGTGGACTTCCCGATTTTACGCCAGATGGCGTTCTTTTCGATGGTGGGACTTGCGAGCGCGCTGTTGTCTGTCTTGCTCGTGTTCCCGATGGTTTCAGAACGGATGGGAAATCACGACGCTTTGCCGATTCGGGTTGCGCAGATTGCCCTTGCCGGGTATTCTAAATTGGAACGGATTCCAAAGATCGCGCGCTACATCATTTTTGCACTGGCGGCGGGAGCCTTGATTCCTGGATTTGTAAAACTGAACGTCCAAACGGACATCCGCTCCATGTATACGGTTGCCCCGGAACTCGGCGCATCGGAAATGAAAATTTCGAAGTGGATGAACATGGGAATTGCTCCGACGTACTTTATTCTGAGCGGAGAATCCGAAGAAGATGTCCTGAAAAAAGAAGAAGCTCTGGTAGAAAAACTCCGATTGGCAGAAAAAGATTCTCTTTTAAAATCGCACCTCGCCATTTCGGACATTTACCCTTCGAAAGAGAGACGCTCCCGCATCAAAGCGCTGCTTTCGAATTCTTTGCCGATTCGCTATAAGGAACTTTGCAAACAGCTAAAAATCAAGCCGGCGAAAAACGCGCAAAAGAAACTGTTCCCGGAAAATGATTTGGAGCCTTCGGGCTTGGATGCTTTGCCGGAACAGCTTCAGAGTATGCGCGAAATGCTTTGGATTGGAAACATTTCTGGAAAATATTACAGCGCTGTTCTTCCGCAACATGCAAGTGAAAATTTTGACCCGAAGCAATATGCGGATCCGGAAAATGGCGTATATGCAGTCAATAAAATCCAAGAAGTGAATGGTGCTTTGACGGAACTTTCGCTGACGGCGCTTTCCTTGGTTGCGTTTGCCTATTTCGCTGTATTTTTCATCCTTTCATTTGTCTACACTTGGCGTGATTCTTTGCGTGTGGTGCGGGCTCCCGTTCTTGCGTGCCTCTTTACGCTTTCGATGTTCGGTTATATGCAAGTTCCGGTGAATTTCTTTGCAATCACAGGTCTGATTCTTGTTCTTGGAATAGGGATCGATTATGCGCTGTTTTTTAAGGACGCAAGGAATAATACGGATTCAACCGCTTTTGCCGTGATGCTTTCTGCAGTGACGACGCTGATTTCTTTTGGAACTCTTTCGCTGAGCGGATTTGCCCCGGTATCGGTTTTGGGACTTGCTGTTTTGCTTGGCATTTCGGCGTGTTTCTTGCTTTCTCCGTTTACGAGGGATTAATCCGCTTTGTATATTTGGACAAAAATGTGGAAAATGAAGACCAGTGAGTTGTGGAAGCTAGCGGCAATGCTTGTGGCATTTGCCCTGTGCGCCTGTACATCGCATTCTGCGGTTGCAGGGAATTCCGCAAAGGTCTATTATTCTGATTCCCGTTATATTCAGCTGATCGCTCCGCAGTATAGTGAAATTTCGATCGAAGAAAACCAGCAGATGACTGGAACTTATGGCGAAAAGAAGTTTTCTGGTGAATCGTGGATGCTTTTGAACGATACGACGGTGCACATGATGCTTTTCAGTTCCATGGGGAATACCATTGCGGAATTGATTTATACAAACGATTCGTTGGCGTTTAACAGCAAGTGGATGAATGCGGAAAAGATGAAACCTGAATATATCATCGCAGACATCCAGTTTTGCTATTACCCAGCCCAAGTTCTTGAAAAAAACTTTCGGGCGGCTGGTTTCACTTTTGTCGAAAATCAAAAGGACGGCGTTTTGAACCGAACCCTTTCGGACGGCAATTCCTTGATTTTAAAAATGGAAAAGAGCGGGAATAAAATTCTTCTTGAAAATGTTCTTCGCCATTACAGCTATCAAATCATCTCTGAGATAAAAGAATGAACGCTCCTTTGTATATTCATGACTTTGCACTCTGTTCTGCTTTAGGCTTTGATAAAAAGACCATTTGGCAGGCTTTAAAGAACGGGACCCGTCCTGCGTTCGTTCAAAAAAAGTTCCGCGAAAAGGAACGCTATGTGGTCGAAATCCCGCAGAGCACCTTGCCGCAGGTGAAAAACGCTCATTACGATAACCATGTGAACCGTCTCTCGGAAGTGGTCCTTGCACAAATCGAAACTTCGGTGGTGGCCGCTGTTCAAAAATACGGTGCTGATCGCATTGGCGTGTTCATCGGTTCCAGTGATAACGGCTCGGAAGCCTCCCTTGCGGGGCTCGAAGCGTTTCAAAAAACGGGAGCCTATCCGAAAGATTATGAATTAAAAATGCAGCAGGCGGATTTTGCTGCGGAATTTATTGCCAATCGCTTTGGATTGACCGGCCCGATTTTTACGCATTCGTCGGCTTGCGCTTCGAGTGCGAGCGCCTTTGCTTCGGCTCGGAACTGGCTTGAAGCGGGTTTCTGTGATGCGGCAATTGTCGGAGGCGTGGACATTGCGACGGAAACGGTCGTTTTGGGTTTTGATTCTCTAGAAGCGGTTTCGCTTGCGCCGACGATTCCGTTTAGCAAAAACAGAACGGGTCTTACGATTGGCGATGGGGCTGCCTATTTTTTGATTTCAAAAAATCCGGAAAACGCCCAGTTCAAAGTCATTGGAATCGGTGAAAGCGCCGATGCGGACCATGTAACAGCCCCGCGTGCCGATGGCGAAGGCGCTGTGCAGGCAATAGACAAGGCTTTGAAGGATGCGGAAATTTCCGCTGCCGATGTCGACTACATCAATTTGCATGGAACCGGCACCAAGCTGAACGATGCGATGGAAAGCGTCGCTGTGAACCGCGTTTTTGGCAACGATACTCCGGCAAGTTCAACAAAGGGATTGACCGGCCACACGCTTGGCGCTGCGGGTGCTCTGGAAGCAGCTTTCTGCTGCCTCGCTCTTTCGGATGAAAATGCGGAACGTGCTTTGCCTGTTCACTATTTTGACGGCGAACGCGATCCTTCGATTCCGGAAATTCGCCTGGTGAAAAACGGTGAAACGGCAAAGCGTTTGAATATTTGCATGAGCAACTCCTTTGGCTTTGGCGGTTGTAATGTTTCGCTCATTTTATCGAGGAATGTCTAATGACTGAATTTGATACTCACGAAAAAGTAGCAGCCCTGGTTCCGCATAAGGGACATATGCATTTGCTTGATCGCGTTGTCTCGTATAACTTCGATACGGTAGAAGTAGAAACGGAAGTGGACATTACCGATCAGAGTATGTTTTATGAAGAGTCCTATGGCGGCGTCCCTGTCTGGATTGGCTTTGAATATATGGCTCAAAGCGTTTCCGTGATGACGGGTCTTGTTGGACTTGCGACACATACACCGCCGAAGATGGGCTTCATTTTGAGCGTTACAAACTTTAAGTCGGAAACGAATGTTTTTCCGGCAGGTTCTACGGTTCATATTTGGGTGCGCCAGACGGTTCGCATGGATATGGCGGTAACGTTTGAAGGGAAGATCTTTTTGAATGATAAGCAGATCGTGGCCGCGACGATGAATACGATTGAAGTGGACGATCCGAAAAAGACTTTAGGAGTATAAATATGGATGAAGTAAAAAGAGTTCTTGTTACCGGTGCAAGTGGCGGTATCGGCTTGGCGATTGTCAAAGCGGTTCTGGCTGCGGGCTATCATGTGGTGGCTCATTATAACAGTCATGCGGAATCGCTGGTAGAACTTCAAAAGGAGTTTGGAGACAAAATTCAGCTGATTCAGTTCAACGTAGCGGATCGTGAAAATTGCAAGACGATCCTCGAAAACGATGTGAAGGAAAACGGAGCCTATTTTGGCGTGGTCCTTTCTTCGGGTATTTGCCGTGATGCTGCATTCCCGGCAATGACGGATGAATATTGGGACAAGGTTCTCGATGTGAACCTGAACGGTTTCTACAATGTTCTGCACCCGATCGTGATGCCGATGTGCCGCAAGCGCAAGGGCCGTATTGTGACGATCGCTTCTGTTTCGGGCGTGATCGGCAACCGTGGCCAGGTCAATTACAGCGCAAGTAAGGGCGGTATCATTGCCGCAAGCAAGGCTCTTGCTGTGGAACTTGCAAGCCGTAACATTACGGTGAACAGCATTGCTCCGGGTGTCATCGAAACGGAAATGATCAAGGATGCTCCGGTGGATATGATTTTGCCGGCAATTCCGATGCATCGTGTCGGTAAACCGGAAGAAGTCGCAGCGACAGTTGTCTTCTTGCTTTCGGAAGGCGCAGGTTATATTACGCGCCAAGTAATTTCTGTGAATGGAGGTCTCGCATGACTCGTCGAGTTGTAATTACAGGTGGCGCCGCTCTTTCTCCTTTAGGTTTCGAAGATGACGCAATTTTTGAAAGATTGCATCAGTATGAAAACTGTGTCGCTTATATGCCGGACTGGGAAAAGTATGAACAGATCAATACTCGGTTGGCGGCTCCGATTCCTTTTGCGATTCCGGAATTTTCACGGAAAATGATGCGTGGCATGGGACGTGTCGCACAAATGGCTTATGCGACTGCAGAACGGGCTTTGGTCAAAGCGGGTTATGATTTGAACGACCCGGAACTCAAAGCGGGCCGTGTGGGCGTTGCTTACGGTTCTTCCATGGGCAACTTCGATGCGATTAAAGAATTCATGTCGATGATTATGGACAATGACTCGACAAAGATTACGGCAACCTCTTACATTCGCTGCATGCCTCAGACGTGTGCTGTGAATATTAGCGTTTTGCTCGGCTTGACGGGCCGTTTGATTACGACGAATACCGCTTGCACGGCAGGAAGTCTTTCCATTGGCTACGCTGCAGAAGCGATTGCCAATGGTGAACAGGACGTGATGATCGCGGGCGGTGCAGAAGAATTGAACCCGACATGCTCGGCTGTATTCGATGTCCTTTTTGCGACAAGTGTTAAGAACGACACGCCGAAAATTACGCCGGCATCGTATGACCGCGACCGTGATGGTCTTGTGGTCGGCGAAGGTGCTGGATCCATTATTTTGGAAGAATATGAACACGCAAAGGCTCGCGGTGCCCACATCTATGCGGAACTGGTCGGCTTTGGCACGAATACGGACGGCAACCATCTGACGAATCCGAAAAAGGAAACGATGCAGATCGCTCTTGAACTCGCGATGAAAAAGGCGGGAATCGGTCCGGAACAGATTGGCTATGTGAATGGTCACGGCACGGCGACAAAGAGCGGTGACATTGCGGAATCCCAGGCGACGTTTGGTGCCTTCAAGGGCCGCGCAGTGCCGATTAGCACGTTAAAGACTTATATCGGACACTCGCTTGGCGCCTGTGGCGGTATCGAAGCTTGGCTCTCCATTATGATGATGAATCGTAAATGGTTTGCTCCAAACTTGAACTTGAAAAATGTCGATCCCGCTTGCGCTCCGCTCGATTACATTGTCGGCGAAGGTCGCGAAATTGACACCGAATATGTGATGTCGAATAATTTCGCGTTCGGCGGAATCAACACGTCGCTGATCTTTAAGCGCGTATAAGATTCGCCGGATTTTCCGGATCGTTCTTTCGATAGCTCTCAAAGGTTTCTCGCAGTTCTTCGGTCAAGAGATTGACCGCTGCGGGTTCCGAATGGGAGCTGTATTTTTTGGTATCGATCGGCTCTAAGATGTCGATGTTGTAATGGTAACGCTCGGTCGGGTGGAAGCTAAAGTATTTGTCATGCTTCCGAAGCCCGATCTTTTCGTTTCCGCCGATGTAGATCGGCTGCACGTTGTGAAATCCGTGCAACGCGAATCGAGCTGCGCCCTTTTTCAACTGCAACGGTTCACCCGGACGTGTGCGCGTTCCTTCGGGGAAAATAATCAGCGATTCTCCACATTCCATTCCTTCCGAAGCCCGAGTCATCTGTTCTTCAAAGGAAAGCGAATTTGGAATGAAAAGCGTGTTCACCACGTTGTGAATGAACGGCGTTTTTCCGAGCGATCCTTTGACGATACAGTTCACATTCGGCACGATCGAAAAGAGCATCACGACATCCAACAGCGACGGGTGATTGGCCACGACGACACACGAATGAATGTCCTTGATGCGCTCCGCGTGATCCACGCGCAGCTTCAAAATGCCGAGAACGGTCATTTCCCAAACGAACAGTTTGAACCAGCGCAAATTGATGGCTCGGGAAATCTTCTTGAAGCGCTCTTTGTTAAATCCCGAAATCACAAAGATAATCGGGAACAGGCAGGAGAACAGGGCGCTTGCTCCGCCAAAAGAGGCATACGAAATTACTTTGGCGAGTAGTCGCCAAACATAAAGGATTCTTTGAATAGGTTTCATTGCGGCAGGCGAGTCTTCAAAAAAGTCAACGCTTGGTCAGCAGCAGAATTACCTTCAGGGAGGGGCGACAAGTCAAGTTCGCAAATCGCATCTTGCGGATCCGTCGAAAGACGAATGGCAAGGGCGCATACGGTATTCGGATAGTTGGAAATGGAAGCGTAGGCTTCTGGCAAACGTTCGTCTGCAAAGACAAAAATGCGTTCCTTTTCGCGACCCGAAAGAAGCGGCGCCGCCGCTTCCTTCAAACCGTTTTCAAAAGACTTTTTGCCTGCAAAGACCGCACTGTAGCCAGCCATGTTCTTTTCGGTAATCGACGCCGAGGCAACCGGGGCGTTAAAAACCGAAAGGCTGAACTGCGCCGGGGAAACTTCGCCCGAGGCGAGAATCCCTTCCGAAATCTTGTACTGGCGTTGAATTTCTCCGAATTCGGAGGCAAACGTCATATGTACAGGAGGAAGACCTTCCGAAACTTCATGAACCGTATAAACGACCATCTTGGTCGCTCCGCTCAAACGTCTGCGAAAGAGCATCGGCACAAAGGCGAGCTTTGGCAGATTTTCTGCGTCTGTCCATGCGGAGAATTTTTTGACGTAGATGCTCATTTTTTACGGAAACGGAAAAGGGTGTAACAGTTGATGCCCAAGTTATGGTGGGCTTCCTTCAGTTCAAAGCCGCCTTCTTCAATGGCGTTCTTCAGCTCGTCGAAGCGGTACATTTTGCTGTTGCCGTTTGCGATGCATGTAAAGTACAGCGAAGTGGCCTGGAGCGAATAGGCTGCGGCTTCAAAACGTTGTTTGTCCCAAATCGGTTCGAGAACGTAAACGTCGGTTTCTGCGCTGGCTGCCGGGTGGATCTTTTTGAGAATCTTTGTAATCTGATGCAAAGAGAAACAGTCGAGGAACTGGCTCATCCAAATGGCATCGGCGCCTTTCGGAAATTCCGTGGTGCTGTCGAGAACGTTGCACGGGATTGTCGAAATGCGGTCTTCAAAACCGGCGGCCTTTGCGTTCTTTTCTGCCACAGCCGTTTGGCCCGGAAGGTCGATAATCGAAACCTGAACATCCGGATTGTACTTGCAGCACTGAATGGCCCACTTGGCGGTGTTTCCGCCGATGTCAAAGAGACGCTTGACCGGCTTCGAATAAACGATCGGAAGCGCTTCCGGGAATGCGAGATCGGAATAGAAATGGTCAAATCCGAACCAACTCTTCTTGAACTGGTCGCTGCACTGGGAAAGGCCTTCGTAAACGGTCGTCCATTTGCCGAAGTGCTTCAATCCTTCCGGCTTGCCGTTCTTGATGGATTCGGCAAGATCGTCTGCGCCTGCGTAGCAAACGTCTTCCGAAAAGTCCATGTTCACGCGGGTCATGTCATCGGTCATCACGAAAAAGCCGACTTTGCTGAGCGTGTAAAGAAGATTGTCTTCCGGGGAATCTTTTTTGAGCTTGAGCATTCCCATGCCAAGTCCCATTTCCATGAGAACTCCGACTCCATATTCCGAAAGCCCCGTTTTTTCGGAGATTTCCTTAACGGTAATGCCTTTGCGGCGGGATTTGCTGACAAGCTCCAAAATGCCAAAGTCGCGCAGGGCGCGGGCTGCTTGGAAGGAAAGAGGCGCAAATGCGATTTTCTGAGCTTCGAATTTCGCATTGACAGCGTCGATATCGTCTTGGTAATAAGAATCAAACATAAAAATAAGTCCCCAAAGAAGGAAGATGGCCTGCTACCCAAAGCAGGCCACGTTGAATATAAATTAATTATTTCACGAATGCAGCGTAAATTGCGCGGATTGCATCTTCCATGCTTGCTTCATCGACGCCGACGAGAATGTTGATCTGCGAAGATCCCTGGTCGATGATTCGAATGTTGATTTCTTTTTCGGCAAGAGCATTGAAAAGCTTTGCGGCAATACCGATCTTGTTCGTCATTCCATGACCCACGGTGGCCACAAGGCTAATGCCCGGGAAGACTTTCACGCGGTCAGGATGCATCTGGAGAAGGATGTCTTCGAGAACAGCTTCCTGGACGGCTTCCAGAGACTTCGTGTCTACAACGATGGACATGGAGTCGATACCGCTCGGGCTGAGTTCGTAAGAAAGACCTTCGCCTTCAAGAATGGCGAGCACGCGACGGCCAAAACCGACTTCCTTGTTCATCATGCTCTTTTCGATGTAGATCATCGAGAAGCCCTTACGGCCGGCGATACCGGTAATCGGGAGGTCGTTCTTTTCCGGGGTAGGTCCGATAATCGTGCCGGCGTCTTCCGGACGGTTCGTGTTACGGATGTTGATCGGAATGTTCTTTGCGCGGCACGGAGCGATGGATTCATCATGGAGAACGCTTGCGCCCGAGTAAGAAAGTTCGCGAATTTCGCGGTAGCTGACGTAGCTGATCGGCTTCGGACTTTCAACGATGCGGGGATCCGTCATGAGCATGCCGGAAACGTCTGTCCAGTTTTCGTAGATGATTGCGTTGATGCCGTTGGCGAGCACTGCGCCAGAAATGTCCGAACCACCGCGGGAGAACGTCTTCACCTGCTTGTGCGGGCCTTCACCGTAGAAGCCCGGGACCACATACAGCTGATTTTCGTCGGAGAGCGTCTGAGCGATCGTTTCGTAGCTCTTCGGGGTAATGCGGTAACGTTCATCGAATGCGATGAGATCATAGGAATCGACAAACTTGGCTCCGAGATATTCTGCCATCAAACGGGCGCAGAGAAATTCACCGCGGGAAACGAGGAAGTCCGTGGTCACGGTTTCGATTTCGTTTTTGAGCTTGCTTTCGAGAGCGGCAAGGTCGTCACCGATCTTGGTCGCAAGATTCAAATCCTTGGCAATGTCCAGGTAACGATCGCTGATCATTTTCCACGGAGTGGAAAAGTCGAGATGCTTGGAAGCGAGATCGTATGTGGTGTAGAGAAGGTCGGTAAGCTTCGTTTCTTTCGGGTTGCGTTTGCCCGGAGCGGAAACAACGACTACTTTGCGGCGCTTGTCGCCTTCGACAATCGCTTTGACTTTCTGGAACTGTTTGGCTTCGGCAACGGAACTTCCGCCGAATTTACAAACGATACGGTCGGCCATTTGAGAATCCTTTTGTAAAAAAGTTTTTTGTAAAAAATAGCAATCCTTGGTGGATTTTTTAAGGCGTTGAGCGTCTTAAAATAGGCATTCGCACTTTTTTAAAAATGAAAATTTGGGAGAGTCATGGCAGACGCAAAAAGACTTTTGAAAATTGCATCGAACTCGTCGGTCCCGGTTCTGATTTGCGGGGAATCCGGAACGGGAAAGGAAGTGATGGCTCGGAGCTTGCATGCGTTGAGTTCCCGTTCCAAGGGGCCTTTTGTTGCGGTGAATTGCGGAGCGATCAGTCCGGGCTTAATCGAAAGCTTGTTCGAGGGCTCTTGTCGCGGCGCATACACCGGAGCCGTGGTAAACCAGCTTGGATTTGTCCGTGCCGCAGACCACGGAACGCTTTTCTTAGATGAAATTGGGGAGCTTCCGTTGGAAAGTCAAACTCGTCTATTGCGGATTCTACAAGAACGGGCGGTGACGCCAATCGGTTCGCAGCAGAGCGTTCCCGTAGACTTTAGGCTTGTCTGCGCGACGCACCGGAATTTACAGGCGGCGGTTAAGGCGGGTCGCTTTCGCGAAGATCTCTTTTTTCGGTTAAACGTTTTTCCGATTCATCTGTTGCCGCTTCGCGAAAGGATCGACGATTTGAAAACGATTGCGAAAGAAATCTGGTGGAAAATTGCAGGAAAGGAACTTTCGCAAGGAGAATTGCGTACTTTGTGCAGCTTTCCTTGGCCGGGGAACGTTCGCCAGCTGAAAAATGTTCTCGAACGTTATCAGCTGTTGCAAAATTTGGGAGACTCGCTAGAAGAAATCCTTGCCGGAGAACCTTGGGATACGCATTCGTTTCGCGAAATCGGAGCTCGGGAACCCCGAAAAATTTACCGTTATGGGAATACTCCGTCTTGGAACCGTATTGTAGAAGTGTTACAAGAATGTCGAAATAACAAGAGCCGTGCCGCTCAAATTCTAGGAATCAGTCGAGGGTCCCTCTGTTATCAATTAAAGAAAAATTCCGCTCGCCCAAAGCCGTCGTAAATGCTATTTTTTAGGCCAAGAATACGAAATGGAGTTAGTTATGAAACACGTATTTCTCGTTGTTCCGGCTTCTGCCGGAGTGAATCTTGCCCAGGCTGCTGAATCTGTCCTGAGTGTTGTGAAAAAGAATGTTGCTTCCGTAGAATCGTTCGTTGCCACGGAAAAAGTGCCGACTGTTTTGCAGTCCCAAGGCGCAGATGCTTCGATGGAAGCTCTCGTCGGAGCTGTGCAGGATTCCTCTGCTGAAGCTTTTGTTGTTACGGGTGTGGCGCTTGAACAGACCGTTCGTAGCGAAACTTTGAACATCCAGATCGCTGCCGCTCTCGATGCCGACGTGATTCTCGTTGCAGACACCGATGAAAACGGTGCAATTGTCGCTGCGGACTTTGCTTCTGAAAAGGCCCGCGTTGCCTTTGTGCTCGCAGACGGCGATACGGCAAACGAAGACGCCGTCAAGAAGATCCTGACCGCGGAATGTGAACATCGCATTTCTCAGGCGGAATTCCGTCGCAACTTGATCAAGCTCGCTTCTCGTAGCCTGAAGCGCATCGTTCTCCCGGAAGGTGCAGAACCGCGTACTCTCAAGGCTGCTATCGAAGCCTATGAACGCAAAATCGCAATTCCGGTCCTCATTGCCAAAAAGTCCGATGTCGAAGCGGAAGCCGCTCGTCAGAACTTGACGGTTCCGGCAGGTTTTGAAATCATCGAACCGACTGCAGAACTCGCCGAAAAGTATGTTCCGCTCCTTGTAGAACTTCGCAAGGCAAAGGGCATGACCGAAGAAAAGGCTCGCGAAGTCTTGAAGGATCCGGTATTCCTCGGCACGATGATGCTCAAGAAGGATGAAGTCGACGGTCTCGTTTCGGGCGCTGTCCACTCTACCGCAGATACCGTTCGTCCGGCTCTGCAGGTAATCAAGTGCGCTCCGGGCGTAAAGTCCATCAGCTCGGTCTTCTTTGTTTGCCTCCCGTCTCAAGTTTATGTGTTCGGTGACTGCGCCATTAACCTGAACCCGACTGCAGAAGAACTCGCTGGCATCGCAATCCAGAGCCACGATACTGCAAAGGCTTTCAATCTTCCGGCTCGTGTGGCAATGCTCAGCTACGGTACCGGCAAGAGCGGCAAGGGTGACGATGTGGAACTTTGCATGGCAGCAACGCAGGCTGTGCGAGACGCTCGTCCGGACATCACGATCGATGGTCCGCTGCAGTACGATGCCGCAACGACCGAAAGCGTTGCAAAGCTCAAGGCTCCGGGCAGTGCTGTTGCTGGCAAGGCTACCGTTTGCGTGTTCCCGGACCTTTGCGCCGGTAACATCTGCTACAAGGCTGTTCAGCGTTCCGCTCAGGGCGTGATCGCCGTTGGCCCGATGCTCCAGGGGCTTGCCAAGCCGGTGAACGACTTGTCTCGCGGCGCTCTCGTCGAAGACATCGTTTATACGATCGCTTTGACTTCTATCCAGGCTCAGGCTGCCAAGTAAACGTTTTGCGCACTTGCGGTGCGCTTCGTGAAAATAAAGAGGTTCTCTTCTGCGGAAGGGAACCTCTTTTGTTTTAAAATCCTTAAAAAATCGACATCCAACGGGAAAACGATTTTACAGAGAGCGTACTGTAAAATCATGGAAACTTTACATTCACAACCTACATTCATGCGTGAAAAGAGAAAATGAGGTTATGATGAATACAAAAGTTCACTCCGTACAAATGATAGTCTTTGATTGGGCTGGAACCACGGTTGATTTCGGCTCCCGTGCTCCGTTGCAAATTTTTGAAAAGACTTTTCAACATTTTGGACTTGAGTTCACGTTAGAAGAAATCGCAGGTCCGATGGGCATGGAAAAGAAAGACCATATTCGTACGCTGCTCTCCACAGAGGAAGGCACGACATTTTGGAAAAACACCCAAAATCGGGATTGGGACGAAAATGATGTCGAACGGATTTATGACCTCTTTGAAGCCAACTTGAAAATGGTCGTTCAAGATTACAGCCATGTCATCGAAGGCGTCCCGGAGGCGGTTCAAAAGCTTCGGGAAAGCGGCGTAAAAATCGGAAGTACGACGGGCTATTCGTCAGAAATCATGAAGCCGATTCTTGAGCAGGCAAGACTGGAAGGCTATGAAGTGGATTGCTGTGTAACGCCGGATGTTTGCGGCTTTAGTCGCCCCAAGCCTTTTATGGTTTTTGAATGCATGAAGCGTTTGCAGGTGTACCCGCCGAAGAATGTCATCAAGGTGGGCGATACGCTTGTCGATATTGCGGAAGGAAAAAATGCGGGAGCCTGGTCGGTGGGCGTTTTGACAGGTTCAAGCGTTCTTGGATTTTCGAAGGAGCAGTATGACAAGCTTTCGAGCGGTGAACGTTGGTATGCAAAACAGGTGGCGCAGCAAAAGTTTTTCGAAGCGGGAGCCGATTTCGTAATCGATTCCATAGCGGATCTTCCGGAATTGGTGAAAAAGATCGATGAAAAGTTGAGGTAGTTTGATGAATTACTTTTACAATTCGGTGCGCGTTTACCAAGGTAGAGGTTGCCTTTCGGAACTTCCGGAAGCTTGCAAAGAGGCTTTGCAAAATGAGATGAATTCCGGGATTCTGCTTCTTGTGTGGGATAAGTCGGTTTTGGAACAGAAAGGTTTTCAAAAACTGATGGAAGAATTTCCGAATGTCGTGGTGGAAGAATGTTCCGTTTCGAATCCAGAAATCGAAGATTTGTTTGCGATTTACCAAAAGACACTACGATTCCATATAGAACTGGTAATTGCCGTAGGCGGCGGGAGCATTTTGGATCTCGGAAAATCGCTTTGCATGATCCGTGACGAAGAGATTACGTCAGTCGAAGATTTGCGCAAGAGAATTGCCGAGAAGAATTATAAAAAAGGAGCCCTCCGCTGGATTGGCGTTCCGACGACTTCGGGAACGGGCAGCGAAGTAACCTGCTGGGCGACCATCTGGGATACGGAAAATCTGAAAAAGTTCTCAATTGAAACGACGGACAATTATGCTTATGCCGCTTTTGCAGACTCGAAGCTCACCGAAAAACTGCCGACGAAACTGGCCGTCTCTTCGGCCTTGGATGCTGTCTGCCACGCCGTCGAAAGCTATTGGGCTAAATCGACAAATGATATTTCCAAGATATACGCCTTGGATGCGATTCGGGCAGTGTTTACAGCTCTTCCGGCTGTAATTGAAAAGAGAAATTTGAAAATTGCGGCAGAAATATTAAGCCGTGGAAGCCTTTTGGCAGGGCTCGCCTTCAGCAATACGCACACGACGGCTTGTCATTCTATTTCGTATCCGCTGACGATGCTTTATCACATTCCGCACGGAGTCGCCGTGGCTCTGCTCTTAGGTGGGGTTTTCAAATTGAACGAGCCGATGATTTCAAACCTTCCCCGTCTTTTGGAAAGTTTTGGCGTCGAATCGATCGACGAAATTCAGCCTTTGATTGAAAAGTACCTCTCCGCAGCGGGTTTTGAAACACGACTTTCCAAATGGGGGGCAACAGACGCATCCTTAAAGGAAGCTGCGGAAAAAAGTATGACCCGGGGGCGTGCGGATAACAACCCTATTCCACTCACAACCGAAAACGTTTTACAAATCCTCGACAGGATAAAGGAGTAAACGATGAATTTGAATCCCATTACGCAATTAAAACTGTTCGCCATCTTCCTGCTGAAATCGACAATCATTTTGGCGGCTTGCATCTTCTCGATTTACGGTTGCAGTGAAGCGTCCGCGAAAAAAACGTTCACCATTGCTTATGCTCCGAACGAATCCACGGAACAGAGTACCGATGCGCGCAACGGTCTTGCGAAAGACCTCGGTATGGCTCTCGGAATGGAAGTGAAGGAAATTCAGGCTTCGGACTATAATGCAATCATCGAAGCACTTCGCACGGGCAAGGCCGACATGGCTTATCTCGGGGCACTTTCCGTCGCCCTTGCCATGGAACGTGCGAACGCGGAACCGATCGTAATGAAGGCTCCCAACGGAGACAAAAAGCTCGCCACGTACCGCTCCGTCTTTATCGCGAAAAGCGACAATGAAAGGATCAACACCCTCCGCGATGCCAAGGGTAAAAAGATCGCCTTTGTCGATCCCAACTCGACATCGGGAAATCTGGTACCGACATCGGAAATCATGAACGCATTCCCCGCAGAAAAGTTGAATTCCGACATCATTCATACGAACGGGGAATTCTTTGAAGCGGTCAGCTTCTCCGGCAAACATCAGGCAGGTCTGCAGGCGGTTATCAAGGGGGACGTCGATGTCGTTCCGATTTCCGACCAGATTCTCGCTTCGGAAATTGCAAACGGCAATGCGAAAGAAGGTGCTGTCAAGATCATCCATTCTTCATCACCGATTCCTGCAGAGGCGATGATCATCGGCAAAACGGTTTCTCCGGAACTCAAAACAAAGCTTGTCCGCTTTTTGACGACATACGATAACGCAGCGTACTTTGCAAAGGTCATCAAAGTTCCCGGCGCAAGATTTGTTCCGACATCCAAAGAAGATTACGAAGCCATCGTGACTCTCAATCACAACATCAACCAATAAGGCTTTTGGAAAATCAGATGGAATCGATTTTAACCTTTGACCATGTGACGAAACGCTATGGGAATGGAGTTTGTGCCTTGAAAGACGTTTCCCTTTCCGTTCGCCCTGGAGAATTTATCTCCATCATCGGGCCTTCGGGATCGGGAAAATCTACCCTTTTACGCTCAATCAACAAATTAATTTCCACGACCGAAGGGAACATCTTTTTTGATGGCGAAAATGTTTCGGCCCTTCGTGGCGGCAAGCTTCGCAAGAACCGTTCTAAAATCGGAATGATTTTTCAGAATTACAATCTGGTTTACAATCTTTCCGTTTTGCAGAATGTGCTCCACGGTCGCTTGGGGCACATGAGCGGTATCCGCGGAATTTTAGGTCTGTATCCGGAAGCGGACAAGGAAAAGGCTTGGACTCTTTTAGAAGAAATGGGTCTTGAAAAATTCGGCTACAACAAAGCAGGAAACCTTTCCGGTGGACGAAAACAGCGCGTGGGAATCGCCCGTGCGATCATCCAAGATCCAAAGATTCTTTTGTGCGATGAACCGATTGCTTCCCTGGATCCGTCCAGTGCAAAAGTCATCATGGATCTTCTGAAATCGACCGCGCAAAAACGGGGCATCCCTTGTCTCGTCAATTTGCATCAGGTGGATGTCGCCATGCGCTATTCGACAAGAATCATCGGGCTGCATGCCGGGGAAATCGTCTTTGACGGAGAACCGGAATCCCTTTCGGATTCTGTACTGGAACGCATCTATGGCACGTCTGTTTCAAATTTGGTTGCGGGAGTTTCCGATGAAAAGGATTGGCAGCAAGCCTATGCAGTCTGAAAAGCGGTTGACTACCATTCTCTTTTTTAGCATTGTGGGGCTTTTTGTGGCAAGTACTTGTTTTGCTCGCTACAACCCCTTTGAAATTTTCTTCAACATGGAAAATTTCCGCTCGTTTATCGTTGATGATTTCTTTCCGCCGGCTGTTCCGACAGGCTTAAAGCTGAAAGCGATTTTTCAGGGGATCTTGACGACGATCTGTATGGCGCTTTCCTCGACATCGGTCGCAGCGGTACTCGCTTTTGTGACAGCCCTTTTTGCAAGCAAGCGCGTTTCCCCGATTCAAAAATCGCCTAAGTTTGTCAGAGGCTTTGCCACATTCCTTCGGAACATTCCGGCGCTCGTTTGGGCCTTTATTCTTTTCTCGTCTTTGGGAATCGGCACAGGTGTGGGCTTTGTCGCGCTTTGTATCAGCAGTTACGCTTTTATGGTGCGAGCCTTTGCCGAAACGATCGACGATATTTCCCAAGATAATTTGGAAAGCTTGCAAGCGGCAGGAGCTTCGTTTATTCAGGTTGTGTTTCACGGAATTCTGCCGTCTTGCTTGCGAGGGTTTATTTCTTGGTTCTTATACTGCATTGAAGTGAATTTGCGTTCTTCGACGGTCGTCGGCATGGTCGGAGGCGGGGGAATTGGCCTTGTGCTGCTTTCGTACTTGAAAGGGTTCAAGTACAACATGTCTTTCACGATTATCCTCGCAATCGCTGTGATGGTGTTGCTGGTGGATGCTCTTACCAATTATTTGCGAAAGGAGTTGGATTTAGAATGACAGAAGCTGTAATTCGCAGAACCGCCTCGGGGAAAATACGGATAGATTGTATCGACAAGAATCGTTCCGCTATTTTCTTTTTGATTGGAATGGCACTGCTCTCTATGCTCGGGCTTATCTATTTGGATATTCCATGGTCCAAGATGCTTGCCCGAGTTCCGCAAATGGGGCTTGTGTTTTGGAAGCTCGGCCATTTTGAGTTTTCCCATTTAGACCTGATCGGATCGGCGCTTTTGGAAACGATTTCCATAGCTGTTCTTTCGACGATTTACAGTCTGATTCTTTCCCTTTTTTTTGGGATGCTTGCAGCGGAAAATATTTTCAAATGCCGAATCCTTTCGTCTGCGGTGAAAGCCTTTTTCACATTTCTCCGTGCGGTGCCCACTCCGGTGTGGGTCCTCTTCATGATGATTTGCATTGGAATGGGGCCTTCGGCGGGAATCGCGGGACTTTGCGTCCATACCACGGCGTTCTTTACCCGCGCATTCGCTCAAAGCTTTGAAGCGGTTCCTTCCGAAACGATAGAAGCGCTACAGTCGGCCGGCGCAAGCAAAGTTTCTGTCTTCTTGAATGCGATTTTGCCTTCGGCAATCCCGGAACTCATCGCGTGGACGGGTATGCGCTTTGAAATCAATTTTTCGGAATGCGCCATTCTCGGTATGGTAGGCGCAGGCGGCATCGGATATGTGATTTCAACTCATATCGAAGACTATGAATATGGAACAGCGGGGCTCGCCATCTTTAGCGTATTCGCCATTGCGTTCTGTATTGAACGCGCTTTTATCTGGATTAAATCCAAACAGCGAACTTGGTAATTCAAAAGTAAGTCAGGAGTGGACATGAAATTGACAGAAGAAAACTACATCGAAAGAGACGTATCGTGGATGCTGTTCAACAGGCGCATCCTCGCCGAGGCGGAACGAACAGAAATCCCGCTGATGGAACGTCTACACTTTTTGGGAATCTACAGCAACAACTTGGAT
This sequence comes from Fibrobacter sp. UBA4373, assembly GCA_002390045.1. Classification (GTDB taxonomy): domain Bacteria; phylum Fibrobacterota; class Fibrobacteria; order Fibrobacterales; family Fibrobacteraceae; genus Hallerella. Next base: position 10,821 of record DGSB01000036.1, on the reverse strand, counting down.
GAATTTTACCGCGTCCGCGTCGCTACTCTAAGTCGCATCTCGGACTTTGTCGGAAAAAATTCAAAAGAACTGCGACAGCGCAGCAAACAGACCCTGCATACGATCGCCGAACTCAACGCGAAATATTCACAGGTTTTCAAGAAAACGGTTTCGGATGTTTTCGAAGGACTCCGCCAAAAGCACATTCATTTGCTTTCTGAAAAAGAGCTGAACGCGTCCCAGAAAGAAGCGGTAAAAAAATATTGCATTTCGAATCTCGTCGGTAATATTTCCCCGATATGGCTTTCTTCGATCAAAGGCGTTACCAGCCTTTCGGACGATTCCATTCATTTCGTCATCCGCTTGATGAAAGGGGATGGGCAAAAGAAAGGTTCCCATAAAAGTTACACCATCGTTGAAATCCCGGTGAAAAAGTTTGGACGTTTTGTGCAGCTCCCCGATGAAAAGTTTCGCTCGGTGGTGCATCATTATGTGATGTATTTAGATGACGTCATCCGTTGTGCGCTGCCATATTTGTTTCCAGGCTCGGATTTTGATCAAGTGGAAGCTTGGTCTTTTAAAGTGACAAAAGATGCGGAAATGGAACTCGACAGCAACATTCAAGGCGTCACCTTGCAAAAGATTGCTCGCGGAGTAAAAAATCGCAAGAACGGTCAGCCTGTCCGCTTCATTTATGACGAACAGATGCCCCGTGAACTGCTGAAAAAATTGCTGGTGCAGTTGAAGCTTTCCTCAGTGGACGCCACACTTCCTTCGGGTCGCCATCAAAATCACAAGGACTTGATGAAGTTCCCGCGTTTTGATTCTCCCAATGGAGAAACGTTTGAATATCCTCGTTGGCCTTCGATGCGCCCGGAATGGATCATGCAGCCGGTTCTCATAGACGTGATCCGTGAAAGAGATCGCTTTTTGCACGTGCCGTATCAATCCTTTGATGGCTACATCAATCTTTTACGGGAAGCCGCCATTCATCCGGAAGTGAAAGAAATCAAAACGACACTCTACAGGATCGCCAAGGATTCGAAGGTTGTCGGAGCGTTGATCGCCGCGGCTCGCAACGGTAAAAAGGTGACCGTCGTTATAGAACTGCTTGCGCGCTTCGATGAAGAATCGAATATCGATTGGTGCAAAAAGATGGCGGATGCGGGCATCCATGTGATCATGGGAGTGGAAGGCTTAAAGATCCATTCCAAGGTCACGCTCATTATCGCAAAAAAAGGAAACGTCGCTTGTATCTCCACGGGAAATTTCCATGAAGGGAACGCTTGTGCTTATACGGACTTTTTGCAGTTCACGGCACGATTGCCGATCGTCAAGGATGTCGAACGCTTGTTTGAATTTATCGAAAAGCCTTATATGTCGGTCAAGTTTAAGGAACTGATGGTTTCTCCCAACGATTTGCGCCGAGAGTTGAATCAGTTGATCCAGAAAGAAATTCGCAATCACCAGTTGGGATACCCGGCGTATATCCTTTGCAAGCTCAATCATGTGACCGATGAAAAGATGGTGAAAAAGATTTACGAAGCGGCCGCCGCCGGTGTTAAAGTGGATCTTTTAGTACGAGGCAACTGCTCGCTTGTTCCTTCGCTACCGGAACTCGGCGGAAATCTGCGCGTGAATGCGATTATCGACCGCTACTTAGAACATTCACGCATCTTGATTTTTGCGAATGGTGTGGATTTGGGACATCTAGATGTCGACGAAGAAGACGGCAGCTACCATCAATACAAAGTCTTTATCGGCTCTGCCGACTGGATGCCTCGAAATTTGGATCACCGCATTGAAGTTTATTCTCCGGTCTATGATCCTGCCATTAAACGGGATGCCCGCTTGATCGTGGAACAAGGCATGCGCAATCATTACCGCACCTTCCGATCGCAAGAAGAACTTTATAAACACTACAAGGCTCTGGAAAACAAGAATGAAAAATAAAGTCCCGAAAAATCCAGTCCGCTTAGCCGCAATCGACATCGGCTCCAATGCGGCTCGCTTGTTGATTAAAACGGCTACCTTTCAACGGGACGGTTCGTTAAGTCTTCAAAAGGAACAGTTTATCCGGTTTCCGCTTCGCCTTGGAATCGATGTTTTTCAAAATGGAAAAATTAGCGAAGAACGGGAAGAACTTTTTTTGCGAATGATTAAAGCTTTTAAACAGCTCATGATTATTTACGGAGTCTCCAAATACCGCGCCTGTGCGACTTCTGCCCTGCGCGACGCCAAGAATGGGCGTAAAGTGTTGCGTCACATATGTCGTCGTACAGGGATTGACATTGAACTGATTTCCGGGGACGAAGAAGCCCGAATTATCTACGACAATCATACCGAAAAGTTCCTTTCGTCTTCCGAAAAGAACGGCAAGTCGGAGTGCACCTTTTTATGCGTTGATGTCGGCGGCGGTTCTACAGAAATCAGCGTTATCGCTCAAAATAAATTTATGGGCAGTCGCAGTTTTAATGTGGGCACCCTTCGACTGTTGAGCGGCCTTGTCGACTTGGATTCCGTCGATGACATGAGCGATGAAATCCGTCAGATGGTCGGTACCAAGGGACGTGTGGCGATAATCGGATCGGGCGGAAACATCAACAAGCTTTACCGTTTGGTTCCGAAAAAAGTGCGTCGCACCAATCGTCTTACCGTGGCGCAGTTGGATGGGCTTTACCGCCAACTTTCGTCCATCGATTACGCGGAACGCATGGAAAAGTTTAATCTGCGCCCGAATCGTGCCGACGTGATTGTTCCTGCTGCACAGATCTTTCTTTCGATTGCACGGGCGACGCGTGCTTCGGAAATCATCGTTCCGACGATTGGACTTGCGGACGGCATTATTCAGGAGCTGAGCTCGGAACTCACTTCATCGCCTTCTTGATCTTTTCCTTTAAGTCTTTGAGCTTCCAACGGGAACGCTTGTCTTCGACCGTGTAAGTGTTGCGGATACCGCGGTTCAAACCGTCTTCGACGAGCTTCAGGGCTTCTTTGTAACGATTTTGGTCCAGGCGAAGTTCCGCTAAAAAGAGAATCGTATTCAAGTCGGCGGGATCTTGCTTGTGCGCCCGCGTCAAATATTTGTCGGCAAGGTCCTTGTCGGGCCAGTTCAAAATAATGGGGATGTAGGGGAGCAGCTGATGGGCACGGCCTAGGAACTGCCAGTTCTCGGCTTCGGTAGAAAGGTCCCGAATCTTTTTAGCGATGCCTTCTTTGACCGCTTGCAAAGCACCGTATTCCTGAGACCACAGCGAAAGATTCTGGGCGTAAAGCGAAGAAATTGTATGGTTCTTCGGGTACTTCGCGTGCATCTTTTCGCCGAAGTCTTTGGAAATGGCAAAAAGTTGAAGACGCGCATCGTGATTCTGGTAATCAATGACGTAACAACCTTTAAAGTAATAGGCATACAAAAGACGTTCCGCCGCCTTTTCTTCGACAGTGGAATCTTTAAGCGCACGCTTGTAAGCTTCGATCATCTTTTCGACGATCAAGGAATCCGCATGGTCATTTTTGGAATTCCGGGCACGGTTCTTAAACCAGTACTCTCCCTCGTCCAAATCTTTGTTGGCAAAGCAAAAACTCCCCAACAAAAGAAGAATGATTAAAATGCGGAACATCACTCCATCAAATTATATTTTCCACGTCTGAAGGAGTTTGTTCACAGTCGCAATTCTTTCTTTTTCTTCGTCTGTCCCATGGAATGCCTTGAAAAGAAGGTTGCGATATTCCATCAGAGCGGTGCGAATAATGACTTTTTCTTCTTTTTTCAGCATAACTATCCTTAACCTAGATAAAATTATCCCAGGATTTACTTTTGTAATTATTGCTTTTTGCGGTTTGCATACTTACCAGAGAAGTAATCCATCTGGCGAGTGGAACCGAGCACGGCGTGCCACAGCGGGCTGTCCGGCTTGACCTTACGACGTTCGCTCACGGCAAAATCGATAGGAACGTGCGTAAACTTGCCGTTCATGCTGCCCACGACCATGTTCGTTTTGCCGGCCATGGCGGCGTGGACTGCGTTTTCTGCAAGCTGGTAGCAGAAAATGGCGTCTGTACCTTTCGCAGGAATGCTGCGCACGGTATAGCTCGGGTCGAAATACTTGATGTTGATTTCCACCCCGATTTTCTTGAAGTGCTCGTTGATCTTTTCGACGAGGTAATCGCCGATATCATACTTGAGAATGTTCCCGGAGGCATCCTTGCGTTCTGGAAGGCCCTTGAACAGATGCTGGCCGGCACCTTCGGCGACAACCATTACCGCATGCTTCTTTCCGATCGCATAACGGCTTTCCAGTGCGCTGAAGAGACCGCCTTCGCCTTCCAGCTTGAACGGAACTTCCGGAATCAAACAGAAGTTGACGACCGTGGTAGCGAGAGCGGCGTCTGCGGCGATAAAGCCCGAGTCGCGGCCCATCAGTTTTACAAGGCCAAGCCCGTTGAACGCGCCGTTCGCTTCGCAGTGGGCGCTCGTAATCACGTCACAAGCGGCAAGCACGGCGGTTTCAAAACCGAAGGTCCTGTCGACGAGGTTCAAATCGTTGTCGATTGTCTTAGGAATACCGATGACGGAAATCGGCTGATGACGACGCTTGATTTCGTTTGCGATATCGCGTGCGCCGCGGAGGGTGCCGTCGCCACCGATGCAGAAGAGAATGTTGATGTTCAAACGCATCAGCGTATCGACCATCGTTTCTGCCGGCTGATCGCCGCGGGAACTTCCGAGAATCGTACCGCCGTCTTCCTGGATGTTGTCCACATAATCCGGGTCGAGAATTTTCGGGGCGTAACCGTATTCCGGGTTCAGTCCACGGTAACCATACGGAATGCCGAAAATATTGCGGACACCATAATCAAACCACAGTACACGGACAAGGCTTTTGATCACGTTGTTCAGTCCCGGGCAAAGACCGCCGCAAGTAACGATAGCGGCTCTCGTCCAAGATGGATCGTGATAAATCATTTCACGAGGACCGGCGGCTTCGAGGGCCGGAATCGGTTTGCCCGCTTTGACAAATTTTTCGATTGTCGCTACGTCGGTTGTCAAACTGATCTGCTTCGTGTCGTTGACAAACTTCAAACCCTTCATTGGAGAAACCAAAGTGCACTTGCCAATGGTTTCGATCGTCAGATCATAATTGTCCGGATTTTCAAGAATGTCTTCCCTTGTCATATGAACCTCGTTCTAATGGATTCTATACAGAATTTAGAAAACGAAAGCGTCGGTGGAGGTATACTTTTTAGATATTTAATAGTGGCAAATGCAACTTTGTGCGTAGACCCGGACCGGCATTTTCGATTTCGATCTTCATATTTGTCATATCACAGAGTTTTTTCACCATCGAAAGGCCGATGCCCGTTCCTGCGGTCGTGCGGGTCATTTCGTTTCCGACTCGGTAGAATTCTTCAAAAACGTGACTCAGTTCCTTTTGCGGAATGCCTGGACCGTAATCGCGGACGACAAAGTACACATCGTTTTCCGAAACTCGCAATTCGAGAGCGATCATTTTGTACGCCGAATCCCTAGCGAATTTGAGCGAGTTGTCGACCACGTTTGTGAGGATTTGCATCACGGCGTCCTTGTCGAGGGTCAGTTGCATGTTGCAAATGTCGCTTGTGACCGTCAGATCAAAACCGTGCTTTTCAATGTTCTGCGTATATGTAGCAACGAAGGTGTCGAGGATAGTTTTCGGATTTACCTTGCTGAATTGCACATTCCAGTTGCCACGTTCAAGCTTCGAAAGGTTTAACACGTTTTGGATCAAGCGGGAAAGACGTTCGGTCTCGTTGACGATAAGCGCATAATACTTTTGGCGTTTCGTTTCGTTCGCGACCCAGGAATTCTGGAGCAGTTCCGCATACATCCGGATCGCGGTCAAAGGCGTTTTCAGTTCATGGCTCACTGCGGAAACAAAGTCTTGACGCTTGTTCGCCAAAAGAATCTGACTTTTGGTAGAACGGTAAACTGCGAAGAATCCTCCGGCCAAGGCGACGAACATGATGATTGCAATCAAGACGACGAACATGTAGCTCGAACTGGAATTTTCGTCCGTCAAGTGGACCGAAAGGACCATATCGTTCAAGGGGAATTGCAAGGCGATGTTTAAAAGTTCGCCCTTGGAATTGGCAAGGCTTCCAAAGGTTACGTAGGCCTTGTCCTTGGTTCCGAATTCTAAAGTAATCCCTTGTTCTGCGGGGTTAAACTGCAATTCGTTTAGAACCAAATTTTCCAGGTACGTGCGCAGGCGTACTGCATAGCCTTGGATAAACTGCTCGTTGTTTCGCCAAACATTTCGATAGTAAACAATGTAATTGTTGTTGAACTTGGCTTGGAACGGATCGATTTCGACTTCGAGCAAGTTGGGAATCTGGATGGAGTCTTCGCTGTCTTCCATCTTTCCGTTTTCGGAAATGCGACGGATGCGCGCGGATTCCACGTCAAAGAGGAAACTTTCCGTTTGGGAACTTTGTTCGTAACGGCGCTGGAACTTTTTGGTGTCGTTCAATTTGACGGCGAGCTTCAGGTTTTTGCCGTAAAGCTTGTCCAAACTGTCCTGAGTGCTGGCTTGAACCTGATTTCGGCTCAACCCTTCGTTATGAATGCCGAGTTGAGAGAGAACGTTCAGAATGCTGTCACGGATGATTTCACGCTTCGAACGGTCTTCGACCGGAATTTTTTCCAAAATGCCATCGGGGAGTACCGGAGTGTGCATGCCCCCGTCCGGATCCAGCTGGAAGTATCCGATCATTCCGCCGTAGTGACTTCGTATCGGAAGTTCGGCAAGCTTTGAAATGGTGACTTCTTCACCGCCGATAATGGGGACTGCCCGGATAAAGCGATATTCGGAATAGGAACGCTGTTCTTCGACGGCGAGGTCGTCGTAAATGCGCTGGTTCAGCATTTGCAGAATAAAGTATGCCTGTTCTTTGTAAGCGTACTGGGATTCTGTCTGGAAATGCTTATAGGAATTGACTAAAAGGATCGCGACGGGGATCGCGATCACTAAGAATAAAAACGTAAAAAGCAGTTTGAGCCGGTTCATCAGTCCGGTGTTTCTCTCAGCTGATAACCTTCACCGCGGAACGTCACAAGCAGGCATGGATGCGACGGGTCATCTTCGATCTTTTTACGGAGCTTTGTAATGTGAATATCGACCGTACGGGTGTCGACCGTTTCTGCGTTTTCGTAGCCCCAAACTTTGTTCAAAAGTTCGGCGCGCGGAACGGCGCGGTCACGGTTGTTCCACAGGTATTCGAGAATTTCGATTTCCTTGCGGGTAAAGGAAAGTTTTTCGGTCCCGCGGAAACCGCTGTATTCGCGGAAGTTCACACGCAGATTGCCGGCGGCAAGCTTGCCGTCGCCTTCCATCGACTGACGGGAACGGCGAAGGACTGCTTCGATGCGGGCCAGGAGCATCGGAACGGCGAAAGGCTTGGGAACGTAATCGTCCGCACCGTATTTCAAGCCATCGATAATATCCTTGTCGGTATTTTTTGCCGAAAGGATAATGATGGGAACGTCCTTGTCTTTTTCGCGAATCTTATCGCAAACGGTAAAACCGTCCATTCCCGGAAGCATCAAGTCCAAAAGGATCAGACCATATTTGCCGCTCAAACCTTCGGAAAGGCCCGAAATGCCGTCGGCGACATGCTTCACGTGGTAGCCTTGGAATTCGAGAAGATCGACAAGACCTTCTGCAATGGCAATTTCGTCTTCGATGACGAGAATTGTAACATTTGAATTTTTCTTATCCATGCGAGAAGACTCCAAAATCAAATCCAATTAAAGGGCAAAACCGATACCGGCTTCGAGAACGAAGGCGGAAGCGTCGATTTCGTCATCATAGTCGAGGCCGAAATAGTACTTGCCGTTCACATAGGCGGCGATCGGAATAATCGGCAACTTGGCGCGAAGGCCCAAAAGGATGTGTCCGCCGATGTTGGTGTTCAGACCGTCATCCTGCAACTTGTCGGAAAGCTTGTTCGCGAGTTCTTTCGCTTGAGCTTCGGTCATCGTGCCAGTGACGAGAGCTTCTTTCAGCTCACCTTCGAGAACTTCCATATAGCTGTTGATGAACTTGGCGCTCATCACCGGAGTGCTCAAGTAATAAGTAATACCGCCGCCGATATACGGGCGGATAATCGGAAGGGAAGTAATCGGGTAAGTAATCGAAAGATCGCCGTTCATGGCGACGAACTTCGGGGTCGTCTTTCCAAAAGGCACGCCATCGAATTCGAGTTCAATATCGCGTTCGATCGCCTTTCCGTCGAGACCGGTGACTGTCAATGTCGAAGAGTAAGAACCCCACTGGAGGTTGTAAGTCGCTTCGACGTCAATAATCGGGAGAATGTCGACCCAGAGTTTTAAACCGAAACCCTGCATGCCGCTGAAGGAACCATGACGGTATTCTACCTTGCCGAGTTGAAGATCGCCGGCGCTCAAACCGGAAATTTCTTCATTGGAAGTCTTGTCGAGGCTAGTGCCAAAATTCGGAGCGTAATGAACGCCAATACCGAGAATAGCAAAAGACGGCGAAATGCACAATGCAGCCGCTGCGGCGAGCAATTTGAAATTCATGAAAGGACTCCTTCAGTTTTCCCCCAAACTATATTAAAATGGATTAAAACGGATAAAATTTTTACACAGCGAAAGCCTAAATTCCCCAAAATCGGCGAAATAAAGCGGAAGGAATTTTCTGTTTGGTGGAATCCCGTCCAAATTGTACCATTTTGGAAGTAAAATGTAAGTTTTGGCTACTGGGACGCGTTGCGTTCGTTTTTGATGGCGTTCAATTCCGAGAGGCGCTCGGCAAGCTTTTTTTCCCGGCCATATTCGGTCGGTTTGTAAATCTGGGTCCCGACAAGTTCCTTGGGCAAATGTTCCTGGGCGGAGTAGGCGCCGGGACTGTCGTGGTCGTACTTGTAGCCGTTTCCGTAGCCGAGCTGTTCCCCGACTTTGGTCACGGAGTTTCGGAAAGCACGAGGAACGGGGAGCGTTCCTGTCTGTTTAATGATTTGGTCCGCTTTCATTCCGGCGAGTTCTACGCTGTTGCTCTTGGGAGCGAGGGCGAGATAAATCGCGACTTCGTCGAGCCCGATTAAACCTTCCGGGACGCCCATAAAGTCGAAGGCTTCTCTTGCGGCGGTCGCTAAAAGCAGGGCGTTCGGGTCGGCAAGTCCAATGTCTTCCATTGCCATGCGCATTAAACGCCGAATGATAAATCGGGGGTCTTCGCCGCCTTGAAGCATGCGGTGCAGCCAATAGACGGCGGCGTCGGGATCGCTTCCGCGGACCGATTTGTGCAGGGCGGAAATCAGATTGTAATGCTCTTCGTTCGACTTGTCGTAGCGAAGCGGTTTCTTGTACTGAATCGCTTCCAAAAGCTTGTCGTCGATGACCTTTTTCCCGTTCAAGTTCTTGGCGATCCATTCCACCTGATTTAAAAGGAATCGCGCATCGCCATCGGCCTGGGAAACGAGCTTCAAAAGCGTTTCGTCCGAAATTTCGACGTCCGAAAGTTGGAGACCGCGGGGATGTTCCTTGAGGGCGAGCAGGGCCAAGTGGGAAAGGTCTTCGGTGGAAAGCGGTCCAAAAAGAATCAACTGGCAGCGGGAAAGGAGGGCGGAATTCACTTCGAATCCCGGATTTTCCGTCGTCGCGCCAATCAGCGTGACGGTACCGTCTTCGACCGCTTTTAACAAAGCGTCCTGCTGGCTCTTGTTGAACCGGTGAATTTCATCGATAAAAAGAATCGTGCCTTTGCCGAGGTCTTGGTAAGTCTTGGCTTCGGCAAGGACCGCTTTTACATCTTTCACGCCGGATTCCACAGCGGAAAGGGCGACGAACCGCTTTTGCGTATGCAGATGGATGACGTTGGCAAGGCTTGTCTTTCCGCAACCCGGAGGTCCCCAAAAGATCATGCTCGGGACCGTATCCGCTTCGATGCTCTGGCGGAGCATGCTGCTTTCGCCCATGATCTTGTTTTGTCCCAGGAATTCATCTAGGGAGGTCGGGCGCAGGCGTTCTGCTAGCGGTCTTGTATTCGGGTCATTCATCGTTCTTTAATATACATTTATTTTAAATCCGTCTTCGGAGGCTTATGCGCGCCCTTTTGATCTTTATCTGGATATTTTTTGGAGCTTCGAGCGTCTTCGCTCAAGTGTTTTTGAACGTGCAGGATTTTGGAGGGATTTCGGACGACGGCGCTCCGGATGATGAGGCTTTGCAGAATGCTTTCGAAGAAGCGCAAAGGCAGAATGCGCAGGGAGTCTTTTTGCCGGCGGGTCGCTGGCAGTTTGAAAAGACGATTTTTGTCCCGCGTGGATTGACGCTCAAGGGAACCTATTCGCGCCCGCATATTGCGGAACGAGCGGACTTGGAAGGTGCAGGGACGACAATCGAATGCTATGTGGGCCGTGGAGCCGATATCGATGTAGAACCTTGGAAGTATCCGTCTTGCATCCATTTGATGGGGACTTCAACTTTGGACGGGGTGAACGTCGTATATCCGGAACAGACAGATGTTTGGAATCCGGTTCCGTATTCGTGGACAATCTTTTGCAACAGTGATTATGATGCAAATGGGCGGGTCAAGGAATCTTCCCGTTGCGCTGTCGAGAACACGACCTTGGTGAATTCTTATGCGGGAATTTTTATGCGCTGGGGCGCAAATGATCACCTGATTCGTGGCGTGAATATGTCGGTATTTAAAAAGGGAATGGTTTTGGATGGCATCACGTCGCTAGGGGTGATCCAGAATGTGAATATTCACAATCAATACAGCTGGCCTTTTTATGGAATTCAAGCTTCAGACCACGAAAAAACATCTCGTCTGGCTC
>DGSB01000064.1:616-8749 GCA_002390045.1 Fibrobacter sp. UBA4373 | reverse complement strand
ATCGAAGAAATTCGTGAGCTGGCGAACGCCCGTGTGTTTGACCGCGCGACCGGTGAAGATTCTGCAAATATTGCAACACTTCGAAAGCTTGCCCAGGTCGAAGAAACCTTTGGCCCGGAAGATATTCCCGCTTGGACTTTGGATATTCTCCGTGAAAAGGACGGTTCTTACGGCAAGATCGGATTTATTTACGGAGACTTCCCGAGCTGGGATGCGCATGCGCTGCATGACTTCCAGAACCGTTATGGACATTGGAATTTTGACGGCGAAGAGTTGCGCACATTCTCGTCCCAGTTCATTCTTTCGGATGTAATCGAATCGGTGAAGGCGGACAGCTTTAAGCTTGCCGCGGCGATTATCATCGTGATTTTTGCAACGCTCGCGGTTTCGTTCCGCAAGCCGAAGCTCTTTATTACAGGAAGCATTTCCTTTGGGCTTGGATTCTTGATTACGATGGGAATTCTCGGATTCTTGACGCATACGCTTGAATTTGGAAAAATCAGCATTTACAACGTGATCGTGATTCCGATGACTCTCGGTATCGGCATTGATGCGACGATTCACTTTGTTTCGGCTTGGATTTCGGACAAGAACCTGACTTTGCGCGGGCTTTTGGATAATACCGGCCGTAACGTGATGGCGAGTTCCACGACGACGATTGCGGGCTTTGTGGGATTCCTCTTTACGACGCACCGCGGTTTGCAGGGAATCGGTCACTTGGCTTGCGTGGGCCTTGCGGTGTTCTTAGTGACGAGCGTCGTCTTCAGCATGTTCTTGTGCGGAAGCCTGTTAAAGAAGGATTCGAAGTAAGTCTTGGAAAACGAAAAAAGGTTCTCGTTCGAGAACCTTTTTTTATGCGTAAAAGTTTTATGGCTGTGTTTAGAAGCCGGTTTCGAGCGTGTAATCCGAAATCTTGATGAGCGTATCGATTAAAGCTTCCAAGCGTTTGACTTCGACTGTTTTTTCTCCGGAAAGGTCTTTCTTTTGATGCGTGTCCCCTTCGGCAAAAAGACCGTCGACGCTCCCTGTATTCAGCGGATACCGGTCGATTAGGCGGTACCCATCAAAGCCGATGTCGGCGACTTTGGAATAGGCTCCGAGCGAAAGTCCGCTGCCGTAGCCGCGCAAAAGGTTGTGGCCCATGGAAATGCTCGGGACGGCAATGCCCGCCAGTTCAAGAATGGTAACGCCGACGTCGATTTGCGCGGTGGTAGCCGTATCGATTGCGGGTTCTAAGCCTTTACCGTGAATGATGAACGGAATCCAGGTGGCGTTCGAATAGGCGCTGCCGTTCATTGTCGAAACATCGTTTTCGCCGAGAGGGAATCCATGGTCCGCCATGATGATGACATATGTATTCGAATACCACGGTTCATTTTCGATGGAATGGATGAATCTCGCGAGTTGGCGGTCCGTGTAATGCATCGTTACCTTGATGCGCTCTTGCAACGGGCGATTTTTTTCTTCGTCTGTCATGCCGGCGGCAAAGTTGAACGGATAATGGTTCGAACGGCTCATGACCGTAGCGAGGAAAGGCTTTTCCCCTGTGGCCAAGGAGTCGCGGATGGCGGAGACGGTTTTGTCGAAAAAGCTTGAATCGTCTTCAAAGTTACGGTCGTAATGCTGTGCGGTGTACCATTTTGCCATCCAGACGCCGAGATTGTCCCAGGCAGGATCTGCTGCCGAAAAATAATGCGTCGTATAACCGGAATCGGTCAGGACGGAGGCAAAGCTCGGCAGGTTTACATGGGCTAGATCCGTCGCTTCGGCAAGCTTCGAATGGTGCGGAAGGCCAAGGTGAGTCGAAAGAACGCCTCCGGTCGTCGGAAGACCGCTGGCGTGCATACGGACCCAGGCATGGGAATGTTTGGCGATCGAATCGAGGAACGGTGTCGGGGAAGGTTTGTCCGGATTCATAAAGCCCACGTTCAAGCCGCGGTGGGATTCAAGCAAAAAGAAAATGAAGTTCGGCTTTTCGGAACGGCGGGCCTTTAACGCTTCGCCTTCGGTGAGAGCCTTTTGCGGAATGCGGTAAAGGGGAAGTTTTTGGCCGACTTCGGTTTTGTCAAATTCCCACAGGGAATCGCCTTCGACTTTTTGCCACAGCTGTTGGTAAGCCTTTCCAAGAATGGAAACATTTTCAGCGGTCAGGTGCACCGCTTTTTTCTCGGGGAATAGGTCGTTATAGACGATTGAAACGACCGGGCGGAGTTTTGTCATGCGGGCGTTGCCTGTCCAGATCACGTAAACGAATAAGTAAGATGTGATGTAGAAAATGAGCATTGCGATCAGCGGAACTTTTAAGGAGCGCGGAGCGAGACCTTTACGAATCAAATGGTAAATTCCATAAGTCGCGGGCAAGATCAGCGCGAGCACAAAGAACTGCAAAAAAGGCACCGAAAGATCGTTCGCCACGTAATCGTAGAACATCACAATGGAAGACGTGTCCTTGTAAGTGTTCGCAAGCCCAAAGGAAAGATGGCTTCCTAAAAAACGCTGCACTTCGTTGTCGAGAAGCGTTGTCAGCAGGATCACGGAATGGAAGACCGTGTACAGCACCGTACAAACGCGATGCTTGCTTTCAGAAAGGTTTTTAGAAATCTTGGTGCGGATCCATCCGAAAAGGGCTGTGAAAAGGGCAAATACGACAAGCGCTTTGCCGATCCACAAAAAGTCGAGGCAAATCGCATGGAAAATATACCAGTCCGGTTTACTGACGAATGGGAATCCGTAAGGATTGTTTCGGAACAAAAGTAAAAATCGCAAAAAAATGTGCGATGCCCAGAAAGCAAGGGAAATGAAGACAAGACTCTTCCAAGGAGCGAGCTCCGCCATTTTGCCGATTACGGCCGATAATATTTTCTTCATTTCATAAAAATATTAAAAAGGATTTCCGAAATTTCGGGAAAAATGACGGGAGAACGTTTTTCGTTTCTAAAAGGAATGCCTATATTAAAAATCCCTATTTGGAGAGCCTGTATGATTTCGATTCTGTTCGTTTGCCATGGAAATATTTGCCGCAGCCCGATGGCGGAATTTGTCATGAAGAAATTGGTCGACGATGCGGGCAAGGCGGATGAATTTTATATCGAAAGCGCTGCGACGAGTACCGAAGAAATCGGAAACCCGGTCTACCCGCCTGCTCGAAAAATGCTTTTGAAGCATGGGATTCACCCGGATGGCAAAACGGCTCGCCAATTGACAGTCAAAGATTTTACGGTTTTTGACTATATCGTTTTGATGGATCGCAACAACCTTCGGAATTTAAGGTGGGTCGTTCCAGAATCTGTTTTGGGAAATTTGGAAATTTCCGCCAATTCTAAAGAAAGGCGCCTTAAAAAAGTTTCGCTTTTGATGGATTATACGGACCATCCGCGGGATGTCGCCGATCCATGGTACACGGGAGATTTTGAAGCAACCTGGAACGATGTTTTGGAAGGTTGCTCGAATCTTTTGAATTTATTAAGTCCACAATGCTAGTTTATATGTTATTTTAAATGAATAACGAGGGACTTCCTTCAGGCGGTGATGATTGAATGGATTCTGAACAGTTAGAAACGTTGCCTATTTCGCGGAGCGAATTTAGCCGGCTCGATGTATTTCAAAAGGTTTCTTTTGAAAGCCTTGCGGGGTATTTGCTCGCTTGTCAAACCTTTACAGCGGATATTGGAACGGTTGTCATTGACCCTGCCCATTTTGAACGTCGCCTGATTATTGTTCTAGAAGGGGCCTTGGAAGCCCGCTCGGTGAACAGCAATGGGCTTGTTTACAGCACAATCGGAGTGGGCCAGTGTGCGGGTGAAATGTCCGTGTTTGATAACGTGCAACCGAGCGCTCGGGTCGTGGCAAAAGAAAAAAGTCGCTTGTTGATTATCCCGGCCAATGTCGCCATGGCGATGCTTAACGCTTCACACGACCTGTGTCTGAATTTCTTGCACATCCTTAGCAATCGAGTCCGGAATAACAGCAATATGGTTGTCGAAGAACGTTTCCATATTCGCTGCATTGAAGAAAATTCCAAGGTGGATATTTTGACCGGTCTGCATAACCGCCGTTGGCTGGAAGAAATGTTTACCCGTGAAATTTCCCGCTGCAATGCGGGGAATTATCCGCTTGCCGCTTTGATGATCGATATTGATAAGTTCAAAGATGTGAACGATACCTATGGACATCTATCTGGGGATCAGGTTCTTGTGATGGTTGCTCAAGTCATTGCGGACAATATGCGCCCGACAGACATGCCCGTGCGTTATGGCGGTGAAGAATTTTCCATTTTCCTTCCGGATGCGACGATTGAAAATGCACGCCTGGTGGGGGAACGCCTTCGCAAGGGAATTGAAAATGCGACGATCCAGCTGGATTCCGGGGAACAGATCCATGTGACGGTCAGCATCGGAGTGGCGGAACGCTTTGCCGGAGATTCTGTCCAATCGATCATTGAACGTTCGGACAAAGCGCTTTACTACGCCAAGCAGAACGGTAGAAACCGTATCTGTTTGAATGTGGGCGATGATTCGCTGTATTTGGTTTAAGGCTGTTGGCTTTCTTTGCTGTAACAGCTTGAACAATAACCGAATAGGCAGGATTCCTGCTGGTTGACGTAGAAGCCGCATTCCTTTTCGATGAGTTTTTTCACCTTTTGCAAGGTTGCGCCTTCGAGGTGAAAGAATTTCCCGCATTTTCTGCAAATCAGGTGAATCTTGTTTTGACAGTCGCCCGGACCGATGTAGCGGTAGCAGATTTCTTTGTTTTCGTCGGTTCCGAAGGATTGGATAAAGCCTGTTTTTTCCATCAGCTGCAAATTGCGGTAGATGGTGCTGAGCGAAGAATTGCTGAGTTCTTTGGCGAGTTCCGAAGCCTTGAAGATTTTGTCTTTCTTGTGTGAAATCAAATCGGCGAGTTCTGCGCGGGCTTTGGTTTTGTAGCCTGTAGACTCGGTTGCGTTTTTGGCTGCGGTCATATTTCCCTCTTTCAAACGTTTCTTTTAAGATCTGCCGAGACGCCTTCCACGACGGCGGTTGTTGCGGTCTTTGCGGAACTGTTCGCGTTCGGCCGCACGTTCCATGCTAGGTTCGTATGTGCGGCCTTCCTTGTACGACGTGCGCGAAAGAAGCAGTCGGGAGACCTTGCCGAGCTTTAAGCGTTCCAGAGTCTTTTGAATCCATATGCGGTTTTCTGGAATATACCAGAAGAAGAAACGCTTTTGGTTCGCTTTCTGCTCCGGAGTTTTTGCGACGTAAAGAGGCTTTCCGTCCGGGTACATTTCGGCGTAATACATTTCCGTCGCGATCGTCATCGGGGTCGGTGTAAAATCCTGGACCTGTTCCAATTTAAAGCCGAGCTGTTTGGTTTCGAGGGCGAGTTCTGCCATGTCTTTTTCGGTACAACCCGGATGGCTTGAAATGAAGTATGGAATGATCTGCTGATTTTTTCCGGCGAGAGCGCTTTCCTTGTCGAAGAGTTCCTTGAACTTGTAAAAAAGGCTAAAGGAAGGTTTGCGAATCAGGCTCAGCACGCCGTCGGAAGTGTGTTCCGGGGCAACTTTCAAGCGCCCGCTGACATGGTGTTGAATCAACTGGCGTGCGTATTCCATGTGATCTTGCTGCAAGCTTTTGTCGGTCGTTTCTTGCAAAATCAAGTCGTAGCGGACACCGCTCCCGATAAAGAGATGCTTGATTTTGGGATTCTTTGCGACTTCCTTGTACAGTTCCGTCAGCTCGTGGTGACGCGTGTTCATGTTGTCGCAGATGCGCGGGAACACGCAACTTGGGCGTGCGCATTTTTCGCAACGGGAACGATCCTTGCCGCGCATTTTGTACATGTTCGCGCTAGGACCGCCGAGGTCCGAAATGGTTCCGGCAAAGCCAGGCATGTTCGTTACGATTTCCACTTCGCGAAGGATGCTTTCGCGGGAACGGCTCGCGATGAATTTTCCCTGGTGCGCATTGATGGCGCAGAAACTACAGCCCCCAAAACAACCGCGGTGCGTGTTGATCGAAAATTTGATCATTTCGAAGGCGGGAACCGGGCCTCGTTTTTTGTATCGCGGATGCGGAGCCCGCATGTACGGGTATTCGTAGCTTTCGTCGAGTTCGCCGTATTCGAGAGGCGGATAAGGCGGGTTGATGACGACCGTTTGTTCACCGACATCTTGCAAAATACGACGGGCGTGAATGCGGTTTGTTTCGATTTCCGTTTTGCGGTAGGAATCGAACTGGGTGCGCCTATTTTGAAGGCATTCTTCGTAGCTCGGCAACACAAGATCCTGCATGTCACGGTTTTTGGGAACGTGTCCTTTGGGAGCGAGGTACGCCGTCTGCGGAATGGAATTCATGTTCGAGAACGGGACACCTTTTTTGAGAAGGTGAAGCAGTTCCTTCATGGGCTTTTCGCCCATGCCGTAAAGCAGCAAGTCCGCCTGAGTTGTGGCGAGAATCGAGGGGAAAAGCTTGTCGTCCCAGTAGTCGTAATGGCTAATGCGGCGTAGGCTCGATTCAAGCCCTCCGATGACCACGGGAACATCCGGGTAGAGCTTTTTCAAAATTTTTGCGTAGACGGTTGTGGCCCGGTCTGGGCGGAATCCCGCTTTGCCGCCGGGGGTAAAGGCGTCGTCGCTGCGGAGACGCTTGGCCGCGGTGTAATGGTTCACCATGCTGTCCATGCCGCTTGAAATGGCAAAAAACAGGCGCGGCTTTCCGAGCTTCTTAAAATCCCGAAGGTCGTCTCGCCAATTCGGTTGGGGAAGGATAGCTACACGATAACCTTCGTGTTCGATCAATCTGGCCATGACCGCATGGCCGAAAGAGGGGTGATCTACATATGCGTCGGCAGAAATGACGATAACGTCGACAAAATCCCAGCCTCGCGCTTCCAGGTCCTCTTTGGAAATAGGCAAAAAATCGTGAGCATCCATGAGGGCAAAGATACAAAAAAGCTATACTTGTCCCAAAACTCATTTTTACAAGGACACATTATGAGCCGTTTGACAGAATCGAATGAATGGAAGGCCCTCGAAGCGAAAGCTCAAGAAGCCAAGAAGTGGAACATGCGCAAAATGTTCGCCGAAGACGCGAAGCGTGCTGAAAAGTTCAGTGCAGAAGCTTGCGGCATTTTCCTCGACTACTCCAAGAACTTGATTGATGACGAAACGATGGCGATGCTCCAGGACCTCCTGAAGAGCGCTAAGTTCGAAGAAATCCGCGCCAAGTATTTTGGTGGCGAAAAGATCAATACCACGGAAAAGCGTGCAGTTCTTCACACCGCTCTCCGTTACAAGGGTAACGATCCGATTTGCGTCGACGGCAAGGATGTGATGCCTGAAGTTCGCGCTGTGCTCAAGCACATGGAAGAATTCACGAAGCTCGTCCGTACCGGTAAGTGGAAGGGCCACACGGGCAAGTCCATCAAGTACGTGGTGAACATCGGTATCGGCGGTTCTGACCTCGGTCCGGTCATGGTGACCGAAGCTCTCAAGCCGTACGCAGACAAGCCGGCTGAAGGCGAATATTCTCCGGCCGTTTTCTTCGTTTCGAACATCGACGGCACGCACATGGCCGAAACCTTGAAGAAGGTCAACCTCGAAGAAACCCTCTTCATCGTGGCTTCCAAGACGTTCACGACTCTCGAAACCATGACGAACGCTCAGACGGCAAAGGAAGCTGTCCTCAAGGCTTTCAACGGTGACGAAAAGGCTATTGCAAAGCACTTCGTGGCACTCTCCACGAACACCGAAGCCGTTTCCGCTTTCGGTATCGATACGGCTAACATGTTCGAATTCTGGAACTGGGTTGGCGGCCGTTACTCTCTCTGGTCTGCCATCGGTCTTTCGATCGCTCTCCGCATCGGCTTCGACAACTACATGAAGCTCCACCAGGGCGCTTATGAAATGGATCAGCATTTCAAGACCGCTCCGGTTGACAAGAACCTTCCGGTGATCCTCGCTCTCATCGGCGTCTGGTACAACAACTTCTTTGGCGCTTCGAGCTACGCAATGCTCCCGTACGACCAGTATCTGCACCGCTTGACCGCTTACTTCCAGCAGGCCGATATGGAATCCAACGGTAAGACCGTGGATCGCGATTCCAAGCGCGTTGACTATCAGACCGGCCCGATCCTCTGGGGCGAACCGGGTAC
>DGSB01000064.1:0-554 GCA_002390045.1 Fibrobacter sp. UBA4373 | reverse complement strand
CAGCACGCCTTCTACCAGCTCATTCACCAGGGCACAAAGCTTATTCCGTGCGACTTCATCGCTCCGGCCAACAGCCACAACAAGATCGGCGATCATCACCAGAAGCTCCTCTCGAACTTCTTTGCTCAGCCGGAAGCTTTGATGAACGGTAAGACTCTTGCCGAAGCAACGGAAGAACTCCGCAAGGACGGCAAGTCCGAAGAAGAAATCGCATTCCTCGCTCCGCATAAGGTGTTCGAAGGCAACAAGCCGACGAACTCCATCATGATGGACTACGTTTCTCCGGAACGTCTCGGCGCTCTCATTGCCATGTACGAACACAAAATCTTCACTCAGGGCGTGATCTGGAACATCAACAGCTACGACCAGTGGGGTGTTGAACTCGGCAAGCAGCTCGCGAAGAAGATCCTTCCGGAACTCGCCAAGGATGACGTAGAACTGAAGCATGATAGCTCCACGAACGCTCTCATCAAGTGGTACAAGGCTCACCAGGCTTAAGCGAAGCAATCTAAGACATTCAAAAAGGCCGTGACGTTTAAGTCGCGGTCTTTTTT
>DGSB01000025.1 GCA_002390045.1 Fibrobacter sp. UBA4373 | reverse complement strand
CCACGCGGGGCTGCACCTTCGAAGACTCTTCCCCACCGCCGCGGAGTTCTTCAACAGCTTCACGCACAAGGCGCACATACGTTTCAAAACCCACTTCTGCAATAAAGCCATGCTGTTCCGAACCGAGCAGGTTGCCTGCGCCGCGGATTTCCAAATCGCGCATCGCAAGCTGATAACCGCTGCCGAGATCCGTGAACTGTTCCAAAGCCTGTAAGCGCTTGGTCGATTCCGCAGAAATCATTTCGTTCTTCGGAATGACGAGATATGCATAGGCGAGAACGTCGGAACGCCCTACACGCCCGCGCATCTGGTACAGCTGACTAATGCCAAAGTGGTGCGCGTTCATGATCAGAATCGTGTTCGCATTCGGAACATCTAGACCGCTTTCGATAATGCTCGTACTGACGAGGATATCAAAATCTCCCTTGATAAAAGCGTCCATGACGCGTTCCAAATCATGATCTTCCATTTGACCATGGGCTACCGCCACGCGGGCCCCCGGAGCCATCGCTTCGATATCTTCCGCCAAATGTTCTATCGACTGCACTCGATCGTTTACCACAAAGACTTGACCGCCGCGGGCAAGTTCGTCGTGAATCGCTTCGGCAAGAACCGTATCGTCACGCTGAAGGATTTTCGTTTCGACAGGCAATCGATTCATCGGGGGCGTGTTAATCAGCGAAATATCGCGCACACCGGTCAACGATAGATGGAGGGATCGCGGAATCGGCGTGGCGCTCATGCTGAGCGTATCGACCGTCAAACGCAATTCTCTTAAATGTTCCTTTTGCTTAACGCCAAACTTCTGTTCTTCGTCAATGATCAAAAGCCCGAGGTCCTTGAACGCGCTTTGGTTCGAAAGGAGGGCATGCGTTCCCACGACAATATCATACTTGCCTTCGGAAACTTCCTTGAAAATCTTTTTCTTTTCGCCTGCCGTCTTATAACGGTTCACCAGAGCGATGTTGACCGGGAATGCGGCAAAACGTTCCTTGAAGGTCTCGTAATGCTGGGCAGCAAGAATTGTCGTCGGTACAAGCACCGCGACCTGCTTTTTAGAATAGACGCATTTAAACGCGGCGCGCATCGCCACTTCCGTTTTGCCGAAGCCGACGTCCCCACAAACAAGGCGATCCATGGGGCGGTTATTTTCCATGTCTTCCTTGATTTCTTTTGTGGCTCGAACCTGATCGGGAGTCGGTTCATATTCGAACGCATCTTCGAATTCCTTTTGCATGCGGGAATCCGGAGGAAATGCGAAGCCTTCGATCAGCTCTCGTTTTGCATACAACTGAACCAGTTCCCGTGCAATCTTGATAACGCGTTTCTTAACTCGTTCTTTGAGCTTTTCCCAACTCTTGCTCCCGAGATGCGCAAGTTCTGGAACCGTTTCTTCTTCGGAACTGGGGAGCTTTTCGATTTTTCGCAAGTCCGACACAGGGAATTTTAAGCGGTCCCCGTCCGCATAATCGAGCTGGATACAATCCACGAGGCCGCCGTTGATTTTTTCGCGGACAAGCCCCATGTAGCGTCCAATACCGTGATCTTCGTGGACAACAAAATCGCCACGGGTTAAGCTTTCGACAAGAAGTGCGTCCGAGATCGAGCCCGAAACGGCGTGTTTACGGCGAACCTTGCCTGTACGGTTAAAGATTTCTGCTTCCGTCAGAAAGGCGATATTATCCGATTCAATCCAGAAGCCGTCGGAAAGATCGCCGATGAGAATTCCCGCGACAGGCGCGCCATCAAAAAGGTGCTGCACACGCTGGGCGCTTCCTTCGGAATGAGCCACCAGATAAACTAAACCGCCCTGTGCATAGAAGCCTTCGATTTCCTTAACAAGACCGCTCGTTCCCGAAACGCCTTTGGTCTGTTGCCGCACCGCAATCGAAATCCAATCCGGAGATTCCATCCGGGCACGTGTAAAATCCAAAACGATACGTTTTGAAAATTCGGATTCAAAAATGTCAAAGCGGTACCACAGATCGGTCGGCGGAGCGACTTTCTGCTGCAAGGAAATCGCCTTTTCATAGGATTTGACATGCAAGGCGCCAAGCTTTCCCGCAGATTCTTCCAAAACGGAAAGTCCGTCAAATACGATTGCCGCGTCAGGCATGTAATCCAAAACGGTCGATTTCAAGGTTTCATATTCCGGCCGACGCCACCAAACAAGCTCTTCTTCCTCGACAGGAATCTTTGCTTTTTCTTCGACAGAAAGGTTGAATTCCCCATGCGGGTATACTTCCACAGAATTCAGCTGATCGATCGAGCGCTGGGAAAAGATGTCGAAAGAGCGGATGCTTTCAATTTCATCGCCAAAGAATTCCAAACGGACCGGATGTTCCTGCATGTACAGGTTGATATCCACAATGCAGCCTCGAATCGAAAATTCACCGACCGTACTCACGACAGGCTGTTCCGTATAGCCCATATCGCCTAGCGTCTTTCGGAGCGACAACGGATCAATGACATCCCCTTTGCGAAAAACGATTTTTTGTTTTTCTAAAAGGCTCGGTTCCGGCAAACGCAGCAGCAAGGAATCCAACGGGCAAACTGCAATAAACGGCAATTTCCCTTGCGACGCTTTAAAGAATTTAAGTCGTTCTTCGAGAATTCCCGCGAACGGGACTTTGGCTTCATAAGGTTTCAGCCCAAGCGATGGAAAAAAGTGGACATTTTTATCGCCGCAAAGACTCTGCAAGTTTTGCATCCAAACTTCGCCGGTGCGGTAATCGTCGACCACGACCAAAATGCTCTGAGGGAACTTGCAGAAACGATCCGCCACCATCATCGCGGAGGAGGCCGGAGTCATCCCTTCCACATGCAACATTCCAGAGCGCAATTCTGCAAAGGCAGAAAGCCGTCCTAAATTTTCAGCAGATAAAAATTCGGGAAATTCAAGAGTGGTCATATGAGTCCTGCTTCACGGCACTTCGCATATACAAAAGGATTGTGATCGCCTTGCACTTTATAAATTCGGGCATCGCGTTCACATTCCCAAGCGTTTACCGGATACTGTTTGTCCCAAACTTCAAAAAGGCGACGTCTTTCCTTGGAAAGCGTGATGCCATAAGTTTTTTCCATGTAAAAAGAAATCCGAGCAAGCATTCCCCGCACTTCTTTTCGAGGCTGAAATTTACGGTCCTTGAAATCCACAATGGATTCGCATGTTCCATACATAGGCTTCGGATCGTTCGTCCACTGCGAAAACATAAAGTTGCTACGGTCCCCGTTGACTTCTCCAATGCTCGGCAAAAGATTGTGAAGATCTCCTTCCATTATCGCAAATTCGGGATCGGTTTCTTCGCAGTTTTTTCGGGCGCTTCGATTCCCTTCCTTGTGCCAGCACTGTCTAAAAAGCCCTATATTATGCGCCGTCACAACATGTTCCCATTCAATGCGAGCAGCTCGATTTGCATTTTTCCGAGGTGCAAATCCACAAGCGGCAAAGTCGATGTTGTTCGGCTTGGAATTATTTTCGTAGGGACAACCGCAATAAACCGTTACACGCAAATCGCCATAATAAATACGGTCCATCTGCTTCTTTGCATGATCGAAATCATAATGTTTGGCAGGGAGTTCCGCCGGATTCCGCGCAAATAAAAAAGCCACGACGCTCAGCAAAAAAAGCACGGCGAAAAAGCGGCTTTTATGCAGTTTAGGATTTTTTCTTCTTTTTCCCGTAACCGTATTTATTTCCATAGCCGTAACCGTAACCATAGCCGTAGCCATGGCCATTTTCATAAACACAACGGTTAAAGACAATCGCCTTATGTTTCACGTTTGCCTTGTCAAATTGCCCGAGGCCTTCACGAAGAGCTTCCATCGAATCATGGCCATAACGGACAACGATCAAGACAAAATCGGAATAACGGCTCGCAATCAAAGCGTCTGCCACAGCAAGCACAGGAGCCGAATCGATAACGATCAAATCGTACTTCGACTTCATTTCATCGATCAACGATTCGAACGCTTTGCTCGAAATCATCTCGGACGGCGAAGAAGAAAAAGAACCTGCGCCTAAAAGATCCATCTGCGGATTCAAATGTTCAAGCGCCTCTTCCAAAGGAAGCTTTCCCAAAAGATAATCCGAAAGTCCGCGCTTACGGCCCCGGTGACTCAACACACTCGCGCGGAAGTCCACGTCAACAAGAAGGACCTTTTTGCCGTTCATTGCAAAAAGCGCCGAAAGGTTTTTGGCGACAAAGGATTTACCGGCATCCTGCGTAATTCCTGTTATCAACAACACTTTCGAATCCATCATCGAAAATTCGAGAGAAGTTCTTAAAGTCCGAAGAGCTTCGCACGCGAGGTCATCACTGTCCTGTTCTACCAAGGTGAATTTTTTCAAATTCTTCGACTGACGAGTTTCCGGAATTCGTGCATAAACGCTCACGCCTGTTTCGCGTTCCACTTCGCTCGAAGAGCGAATTCCGCGGTTCGAAAGCACGCGAAGCAAAAAGATGAGCACCGCTCCGGCAGCAAAACCTCCGGCAATAAAGCCGAGAAGGATTACCTTTTTGCGCGGTTTTACCGGAGTCAATTCGATCCGGGCACGGTCCACAACACGAGCATTCCCAACTTCACCGGCTTGCACCACGCGAAGCTGCTGGATGTTGTTCATCATGTTCGTATAAATGGCACTATTCACATTGACGTCGCCCTGCAGGCGAAGAATTTCTTGCTGTTTCGCCGGAAGATCCTTCGTTTCATCGACAAGCTTCACCATTTCGCGACGAACCTGCTGTTGCTGTTTCTTCAAAGCCAGAACTGTCGGGTGATCTTCCTTAAAAAGACGTGTTGTTTCTTGATATTTCTGCTGCAATTCCAAGAGATGTCTTTCCAGATCCATTCTCTTTTCCAACGCGCTGCGAGCTTCACCGTTCAAATCAATCGAGCCTTCTTCCTGACGGTACGACGAAAGGATCTGTTCCGAAGAATCCAGTTTTGCTTTCACCGCAGGCAGCTGCTCTTCCAAAAATTCCAAAGTCTTTGTCGCTTCTTTACTGCGGGCTTCCACATTTTGACGCACATAGGTATCGGCAATGGTATTTAAAATTTTGGCAGCCCGGTCCGCATAGCGATGCTGAATTTCCATACGAATAATTCCGGTCTTTTTCCCTTGTTCCGCGACGGTTAAATTTTTGCGGAGAGCATCCAAGGCCAGGCGCGGGTCTTTTTCCGAAAGAAGGAATTTTTCATTCGGCGAGGCCATCATGTTGAGAATCAGGACAGCAAGGGTATCCCCGGCAAGCGGGATTCGGTAAGTGTCACCGACGCGCCCTTTTAAAACCACTTTTCCCATCGGGTCCACAATCTGGTAGCTACTGTCGGCCAAAGACGAATCTTGAGAAGCTTCCAAGAACCACCGCGCTTTCGGGTCATAAGTCCTAGGGAGATGCAAATAGCCGACATCCACACGTCCTTCCTGATGCAACAATCGTGGCAACAGCGCAACCGGGATTGCATCATACGAAAGATGCTCGGCATCCACAACGACTTCCAAAACACGGCGACTCTGAATCAACTGGATTTCTGCATCTGCAGGGGACGCCACATCCAGCATTGCACCCATATCACCCAAGGCAAGTCCAGCCGAGCTTCCATTTTGGTCTACCTGTAAAAGAGCATCGCTCGAAAATGCAGGGCGAATATAATTCGCGACAAAGAAACCGGCAACCATTCCCACCAAAACAAAAGCGATCAAAATAGGCCACTTTGCAATAAGAATGCTGACAATTTCGAGAATATCGATTTCGTCGTCCGTTTTTTTGGATTGTCCGGATTCTGGATTCAATACGTTTTCTTGCATATGGAAAATATAGCTAAATGACAATCTTCTTGATTTCACACAAAAAAAATCCCCGAGCAAACTCGAGGATTTTCGAATCCAAATTTCAGGAGCGATAGCTTACTTGTAAAGCGGGTGCTTCTTGCAGAGAGACACGATGTCTTCGCGAATCTTCTTAAGAGCTGCTTCATCATCCTTCGCCTGAATAGCGCGGTCGATGATGCGAGCCACTTCACGGGTGTCTTCTTCGTCGAAGCCACGGGTCGTGATAGCGGCAGTACCGAGACGAACGCCGGACGGATCCATCGGCTTGCGCGGATCGAACGGGATCGTGGAGCGGCTGCAGGAGATGCCGACCTTTTCCATAGCGACTTCAGCTTCCTTACCGGAAACGCCCTTCGAAGTCATATCGACAACGATGAGGTGGTTGTCGGTGCCATCGCTAATGACCTTGTAACCGAGCTTCTGCATTTCGGCGCAGAGAGCCTGAGCGTTCTTGATGACGTTCTTTGCATAGACCTGGAATTCCGGCTGAAGAGCTTCGAGGAATGCAACTGCCT
>DGSB01000077.1:53524-72736 GCA_002390045.1 Fibrobacter sp. UBA4373 | reverse complement strand
CCGTCTCAAAAACGCCAAAAAAGAAATGGAATTTGCGAAAACCCAGGGCAAGTACGAATACACAATCGTCAACGACGACCTGGAGAAAGCCGCAGATCAGCTACGGAAAATCCTTTCTGCATAATTTGCAACCGAAAATCAAGCAAAATCCCTTTGCGAGTGCGAAGGGATTTTTTTATCTTTGCGCGCTGGAAAATTCCTCAAGGACATACCACTATGACTCTTAATCCTCTTGCCGAAACGCTCAACAGCGACCTCTCCGCTAACGGAGCTTCCATTCTTCAAATGCTTTCCGAAAAAGGCAAAGCCATATTCTTCCCTAGCAAGGGTATTCTTGGCCAGGGCGCCGAAGCAAAAGGCAAGGAAATCAACGCAACGATCGGTACCGCTCTCGAAGATGACGGCACACCGCTCGTCCTTCCGAGCGTCATGAAGTCTTTGAACATGCCAAAGCAGTCCTTCCTCTACGCTCCGAGCTACGGTAACCCGGATCTCCGCGACGCCTGGAAGGCTCAAATCATCCGCAAGAATCCGAGCCTCGAAGGCAAGTCCTTCTCCCGTCCGGTCGTCACTTCCGCTTTGACGCACGCCATTTCCATGGCCGGTTACCTGTTCCTCGATCCGAACGACAAGGTCATCATTCCGGATCTTTACTGGGACAACTACGAACTCGTGTTCGAAAACGCTTACGGTGCCAAAATTCAGACCTACAACACCTTCAAGAACGGCGGTTTTGACGTCGATGCTCTCGAAGAAGCATTGAACAAGGGTGGCATCGGCAAGAAAGTTCTCCTCTTGAACTTCCCGAACAACCCGACCGGCTACACCGCTACCGAAGAAGAAGCCAAGAAGATTACCGAAGTCCTCGTCCGCGCAGCCGAAAAGGGCAACAAGGTTGTCGCCCTCCTCGATGACGCTTACTTCGGACTGGTATACGAAGACGGCGTGACCCGCGAATCTCTCTTCACGAAGCTCGTGGACGCCCACAAGGACGTTCTCGCTGTGAAGCTCGACGGTCCGACGAAGGAAGATTACGTCTGGGGCTTCCGCGTGGGCTTCATGACTTTCGGTTTCAAGGGTGCAACTCCGGAACAGCTTAAGGCTCTCGAAAGCAAGGCTGCAGGCGCCGTCCGTGGCAACATTTCCAACGCTCCGAACATTTCCCAGCGTATCCTCCTCGCTGCATACAACAGCCCAGAATACGTGAAGGAAAAGGAAGAAAAGTATGCCGTGTTGAAGAAGCGTTACGACATCATCAAGGAAACGCTTGCCGCTCATCCGGAATATTCCGAAGCTTTCGAACCTATGCCGTTCAACAGCGGTTACTTTATGTGCGTCAAGCCGAAGGGCGTCGATGCAGAAGCCGCTCGTGTAGAACTTCTTCAGAACTACAGCACGGGTACCATCATGCTCAAGGGGCTTCTCCGTCTCGCATTCTCGGCGGTGCCGACTGCGAAATTGCCGCAGCTCTTTGACAACGTGTACCACGCGATCCTAGCTCTCAAATCCAAGTAAAAGGAGGCATCATGCCCGATTTCGCTACCTTGAACTACGACGGAAAGGACTACAACCTTCCTCTCGTAACTGGAACGGAAAACGAAAAGGCGATCGACATTTCCAAGCTCCGCAAGGAGTCGGGTCTTGTCACGCTGGACTACGGCTACACAAATACGGGTAGTACAAAGAGCCAGATTACCTTTGTGGATGGTGAAAAAGGCATTCTTCGTTATCGTGGATACAATATCGAAGATCTCGCCGCATACACGACATTCCCGGAAACGGCATGGCTCCTCATTTACGGAAACCTTCCGACACGAGAAGAACTTGGCTCCTTCCGCCGTCTTCTGACGGAAAACGCCTTGATTCACGAAAACCTGCTGAACTTTTTCCGCGAAATGCCGCCTTCGGCTCACCCGATGGGCATTCTCGGTGCCGTCGTGAATGCGCTCGGTCTTTTCACCCCGCGCTTCTATGACGACGAAAGCAAGCAGGACGTGTTCAACCTGACCGTAGCAAGCCTGATTTCCAAGGTGCGCACGATCGCCGCCTTCTCTTACAAGGCAAGCATCGGTGAACCGTTCGTATATCCGGACGCCGAAAAGAGCTACTGCTCGAACTTCCTCAACATGATGTTCTCGAGCAAGGCAAAGCCTTACAACGTCGATCCGCTTTTCGTCCATGCCTTGAATGTTCTTCTGATCGTTCATGCGGACCACGAACAGAACTGTTCGACTTCGACAGTCCGTATGGTCGGAAGCTCCCAGGCAAGCCTTTACGCAAGTATCTGCGCAGGCATCTGCGCTTTGTGGGGTCCGCTCCACGGTGGTGCAAACCAGGCCGCCCTCGAAACTTTGATGAAGATTCACCAGAGCGGTCTCACGGTCAAGCAGGTCATCGAAAAGGCTAAGGACAAGAAGGATCCGTTCAAGCTCTACGGCTTCGGTCATCGCGTTTACAAGAACTATGACCCGCGTGCCAAGGTTCTCAAGGGACTCGTCCACACGATCTTCGACCGTGAACATATCGACGATCCGCTGCTCGACATTGCAAGCGAACTCGAAGAAGCAGCCCTCAAGGACGACTACTTCATTGAACGCAAGCTTTATCCGAACGTAGACTTCTACTCCGGCATTCTCTACCATGCCATGGGAATCCCGACGAACATGCTCACCGTAATGTTCGCCATCGGACGTCTCCCGGGTTGGATTGCCCACTGGAAGGAAATGCACGACGATCCTCTGTCGAAGATTAACCGTCCGCGTCAGATTTACACGGGATACACGGAACGTCCGTGGCTCCCGATCGATGATCGCGGTTAATTTTCCAAATTCAAAAAAGTCCCGCCCGCACGGCGGGATTTTTTTCGTTTTTTTGGCAACGGCCAAAATTCTGCGTTATATTTTGAAAAAGGAGGGCTTATATGGATACAAGCATTCTCGATAAAGCAATCGTCTTTGCGGTCAAAGCGCATGCAGGTACCGCGCGACGTGGGAAAACGTTCCCCTACATCGTTCATCCGATGGAAGCCGTAGAAATCGTCGCCACGATGACTTCGGACCAAGAACTTTTGGCCGCCGCGGTTTTGCACGACACCGTCGAAGATACAGAAGTTTCTTTAGACGATATCCGCCGAGAATTTGGGCCCCGAGTTGCAAAACTTGTCGAAGAAGAATCCGACGTATTGATGGAGGGCGTAAGCGAAGAGGATTCCTGGCACTCTCGAAAGCAAGCGGCCATCGACAGACTTTCTCACGCCAGCCGTGACGCAAAAATCGTCGCCCTTGGCGACAAACTGAGCAATGCGAGAATCATCTACCGGGACTTTGTCCAAAAAGGCGACGAACTCTGGAAAATTTTCCACGTAACCGACGTCAAAGAACATGAGTGGCACTATCGCGGTTTAGTAACCGCGTTAAAAGATCTCAAAGGAACTTTTGCGTATTCGGAATTTGAAGAATTGGTAGACAAAATTTTCGCCCATCCAAAAAATTCTTAAAAGTGCAATCCAAACGATCTGAATTTAGGCAACAACAGTCTTTATTTTGCGCTTGTGGAGAAGGCAAAGGAATGCTTAAACTTTATTCTTCCGAGTTCAAAATGCGCAAGTAACTTGCATAACGGGCTTTCGGAATTTCGCCCGATTCCACACGGGCAAGCACATCGCAGCCAGGTTCGTTAATATGCATGCAGTCATTGTACTTGCACGTAAACAGTTCACCCGGGAAAAATCCAGGGAAAGAGCGAGCCAAGTCGTGCCCTTCCATTTCTGCGACACCCAGTTCGCGGATCCCCGGGGTATCGATAATTCGACCGCCAAACGGCAAGTCAAAAAGGCTCGACGAAGTTGTCGTATGACGCCCTTTGCCATCGAGTTCCCGGACTTCGCCCACATTCAGTTGAGCATCCGGCACAAGCGCATTCACAAGGCTTGATTTTCCGACTCCGCTTTTTCCGGAAAGGACGGAATTTTTTCCCTTTAAGACATCGCGCAGTTCATCGAGGCCCTTGCCCGATTTGCAACTCACGCAGATGAACTTGTCGACAATCGAAATAAAATCCTTAACGTCTTGCGGGATTTCTTCTACCAGGTCCGTCTTGTTCAAGACCATGACAAGCGGTAAATTGCAAAGGTTCGCCGCCAGTAAAAAACGGTCGGCAAAACCATAATTGAACGGAGGCTCGGCAACGCTCGAAACCACCACAACCTGGTCGATGTTCGACGCAAGAACAAGTTCCCTGCGAGACTTGTCCTTGGGACCGGGACGTACCAGCGCAGACCGGCGAGGCAAAACTCGAAGCAACGAATAAGGAGCATCTTCCTCCGCATTCTTTGCGCGGGCAATGATTACCTGGTCCCCCACAACCGGAAATTCCTTCAACTCGTAAACGACCGCGGCCCGGTATGTCGCATTCACGCTTTCTCCGTTTGGCAGTCTCACGACACAGGTTCTGCGGTGAACTTCCAAAACCAAGCCTTCCACGGAATCATCCGCATCGAATTTTTCCGAAGGATCCTTGATTTTTTTAATTTTCGGCTTTTTGAATTCACGGCTCCAACGTTCCTTGATGGGACGATCATCGAGAGTTCCGCGTTTCCACATTTCCATTGTATTCACACGACGCGCACGGGCATCGCGGCGGAAAGTGCGTCCGGAACGTTCTTCTTCCTGTTCGTCATTGTCGAGTTCGTGATTCATCGTCTTAAATTTAGAATATTTCCAAATCTCTTTTTTATCTTTTGCATATGCTTGCGCTTTTAAAAATGACCCGAATCGGAAATATCGTCATTGCAGTCATGACCCTTGCTGTCGGATACTTCCTTTCGAAGGGAACTTTTTCCTTTTTTAGCTTTATCGCCGACGCTCTCGCCTTCGCTTTTGCGATTGCCTTTGGCAACATTTACAACGATCTGCTGGATATCGAAACAGACAAAATCAATCAGCCGAACCGTCCCCTTCCTTCAGGGAAGGTAACGCCAAGAATGGCAAAAATCGCAAGCATCGTCTGCATTGTCCTCTCGCTCGCCGTCGCCGCCATTCCAGGAACGCAGCACCTGGTTCATCTCGGATTTTTTGCAAGCGTCCTCATTCTGCTTTTTTTATACGATCAATTTTTGAAGCAGATTCCGCTTTTGAAAAACGTGACAGTCGCCCTTCTTTGCGCAACGCCGATCTTTCGGGCCATGCTCCTTTCTCAAGCGACGTTTGAGCCTCTATACGCAACAGCAAGTTTCGCTTTTTTGTTCACTCTCGCCCGTGAAATTTTAAAAGATCTAGAAGACGCCGACGGCGATTTAAAAGCCGGAATCGCGACATTCCCCTTGATCGCCGGGAATCGTGAAGCGGAGATTCTCGCAAGCCTCGTCATTGGATTCGGACTTTTTTCCGTACCGATGCCTGTACTTCTCCACTGGTTCCAGCCGGCATTCTTGCTTTTACTTCTTCCATTCATTCCCATCTGCATTTTCATCATTCGAAAGACTTTTCAAAAGCAATACCGTTCCGCGCAAAAAATGACAAAGCTCGCTATGGTCATCGGGCTTCTCGCTTTGATTTTAAACGGACTTTTTTAGGAAGCGAAGATGAAAAAGATTCTTGGGGTAATCGCTTTCGTCATTTTAATGATTGCAGCATTCCACGTTGCGCATGAATTTATCCAGAAAAAGAAAGAAGTGGATGCATTCAACCTCCATATTGACGAATTCAACGCTTGTTCCGAATCCAAGCATTGGAGCTGCGCCGAAAGCCATTTGAAATTTCTTTTAAAAGAACTGCCAAACGATACGAATCTGCAAATTCATTATGCAGGGATTCTCTTTGAAGAGGGTCGGTACGAAGAATGTATTTCCTATATCGAGTCTCGCCATTTCCAAGTTCCGGACTTCGATTACCTTGTCCAAAAATCCAAGCTTTTGATTCGCGAACGCGATGAACTTGGGATAAAAGATTATGGACATTTTCGCTTAGAGCTTGAAGGCTATGCGTCTTCCATCGAAGTGCAAGAAGCCCTGAGCGTTCTCGAAGTCGCCTACGACTCCATCGCGAACCTTTTTCAATTTTACCCGGAAGATCGAATTCACGTAGTGATGTACCAGACGGAAGATTTCCAAGGAATCGGGCCACACCCAGACTGGGTGGGAGCCGTCTATGACGGAAAGCTCCGATTTCCGGCCAACCTGATGCGCTTTCGCGAAATCTACCGGCCGATCCTTTTTCACGAACTGACCCACGCCTTTGTCCATCAGATGACGCGAGCGAAAGTTCCCTTGTGGTTAAACGAAGGTATCGCTCAGATTATCGACGGATCGCGCACAGGGCTTCCACGGCCAAACGGTCCTGTTCCCAGTCTTAAAGATTTAACGGAAAATTTTGTACAGCAAAACGACCGCGCCGCCGCAGAACGCCTATACTGGTATTCTCAAAAAATGACAGAAGCGCTCCTAGCGGACGCCGGGGAAACGCGTTTTGTAAAGCTCCGCGATGCCTTGGTGGACATGAAAAAGCTCGGCACCGACGAATCCTTAAAAAGACATTTTTGTAAAAAACAGGGGGACCTACTTTACAATTTTGTCGGAAGAAAATAAAAAACCGAAAGTCGCATCCATTGTGATACCGAAGAGCGCTTTTTAAATTAACGGCATCACTAGAGAGGTCCCCATGTTGGATGAACTTCACGAAGAATGCGGCGTCATCGGAATATACAATGGTGAAAACGTCGCCCGCAATGTCTGTATGGGACTCTATGCTTTGCAGCATCGTGGTCAAGAAAGCGCCGGATTTGCCATTTCCAACGGAGACAAGGTTCGAGTCCGCAAATCGATGGGACTCGTTTCCACCCTCCTCCGCGAGCACAATGTCGATGAATTGCAAGGCTTTGCCGGAATCGGTCATGTCCGCTACAGCACGACAGGATCCAGCACTCTCGCCAACGCCCAACCGATTCTCGTCAGTTGCAAATGGGGGCAACTCGCAATCGCGCACAACGGGAATCTGACAAATGCAGCCGAACTCCGCGCCGAAATGGAAGAAGCGGGCCACATTTTTCAGACCACTTCCGATTCCGAAATCTTTTTGCATGAAATCGCCAGGACTCATGCGCCGAATTTGAAAGAAGCCATCAAAAAAGCGCTTTCCAAGCTTACCGGTTGCTTCTGCATGCTTATCCTTTCCAAGGACACGCTATACGTTGCCCGCGACGGTTTCGCATTCCGTCCCCTTTCCATCGCAAGGCTTGGCAACAGCTGGTGCATCGCTAGCGAAACCTGCGCCTTCGATCTTTTAGGCGCAAACTATGTTCGGGATATTCAACCGGGCGAGCTATTGACGATAACCAAGGCAGGACTTCAATCCGAAAGTTTTACCGAAAAAAATCGTCTCGCCCACTGCATTTTCGAATACATCTACTTTGCACGTCCGGATTCCAAAATCTTCGAGCAAAGCTGCGACAAGATCCGGCGCAAAATGGGAAAACAGCTCGCCCGCGAATGCCCCGTCGATGCAGACATCGTCATTCCTGTTCCGGATTCTTCGACCACGGCGGCACTCGGCTTTGCTCGCGAATCCGGCATCAAGTTTGAAATCGGGCTTCTGCGCAACCATTATGTCGGCAGAACCTTTATCGACCCGACTCAAAACGTGCGGTCCCAAAAAGTCCGTCTTAAGTTCAACCCGATCGAAGGGGTCCTCAAAGGGCGTAAAGTCTGCGTTGTCGACGATTCCATTGTCCGCGGGACGACTTTAAAAATCCTTTCTAAAATGCTCCGCGATGCAGGCGCCCTTGAAGTCCATATCCGCATCGCATCGCCTCCGGTAGCACACGCCTGTTACTTTGGCATGGATTTTCCGAATGCAGGAGAACTTGCAGCAAGCAGCATGAGCCCGCAAGAAATCGCCAAAATGCTCGGAGTCGAAAGTCTCGGCTACTTGAGCATCGAAGGTATGAAAGAATGTACTTCAGCGCCTAACGATTATTGCGCAGCTTGCTTCGACGGAATTTATCCGGAATACATTGGCAAGGAAGCCGGCAAGTTCAGCTGCGGCTAAGCATTTTTATTATTATTGACGTCGTGAAATTTTCAAATGGCGTCATAGATGGGTTTCCCATCGGAATCGGCTATTTTGCCGTTTCATTTTCTTTCGGTATCGCAGGATCCAAGATTCTTTCTTGGCCGCTGGTGACTCTTATTTCCATGACCAATCTGACTTCCGCGGGTCAATTCGCAGGGCTTCAGATTATGCAAGCTGCAGGAACCTTGATCGAAATGGTCATCGCGACCTTTTTTATCAATTTGCGTTATTCCCTGATGGCGATTTCCCTTTCTCAAAAAGTTTCTCCCAGTTTCGGAACCTTCAAACGCCTTTTTTTGAGCATCGGCATTACCGACGAAATCTATGCTCTCGCAATCGGCGCCAAGGAACGCGTCACTCCGGCTTACTTTTTCGGTTTGACAGTTTTGCCCTATTTGGGATGGTCCCTCGGAACGCTTAGCGGAGCAATCGCCGGCGAAATTCTCCCGAACATTCTCACAAACGCCTTGGGAGTCGCCCTTTATGGAATGTTCGTAGCCATTGTCGTTCCGCAGATGAAAGCGCATCTGCCCACATGCATCGCGGTCGCGATTTCTATCGCTCTGAGTTGCGCGTTCAACTTCATTCCCCTATTGAAAAACGTTTCTACAGGTTTTGCCATTATCATCTGTGCAGTCGTCGCCTCGCTGATCTGTGCAAAATTCTTCCCGATCCAAAAAGCTGAAGAGGCAAAACCATGAAATTGCACGATTTTGCCCTTTATTTATTTGCCATGGCTGGGGTCACCTACCTTGTCCGCACCATTCCGTTCGTTTTGCTCAAAAAACAGCTGAAAAGTGAATTTTGGAATTCTTTCCTAGCCTACATTCCTTACACCGTTCTTGCGGCCATGACCGTTCCGGCAATTTTCTTTGCGACCGACAACCGGATTTCAGGAATCGCAGCCTTTATCGCCGCCGTCACGGCATCGATTCTCGGACGAGGTCTTGTCGTCGTAGCCTGTGCAGCCACCGCTGCGGTACTTTTTGTCGACGGCGTGATTCTTTAATTTTATATCTTTACACCTAAATTAACTCGAGGTAGCCATGGATTCTTCGCGCGAAAATTGGGGTTCGAAAATAGGCGTTGTCCTAGCCGTTGCTGGCAGCGCTGTCGGACTCGGCAATTTTTTACGATTTCCAGTCCAAGCCGCCACAAACGGTGGTGGAACGTTTATCATCCCTTACATCATTGCATTCATCGTGCTCGGCATTCCCCTGTCGTGGATTGAATGGACGCTAGGCCGTTACGCAGGAATTCTCCGCCACGGAACCTCTCCGGGAGCCTACGATAAAATCATCGGGAAGCCTTGGGGCAAATATCTCGGCTCGATCGGCCTTCTTCCCCCGCTCTTCATTATTTTCTACTATGTCTTTATCGAATCGTGGATTCTCGCCTTTACCTGGTACTCGTTCAACGGCAAGTTGATGGAAGTGGTCCATGCAGGGAAAATCACGGAATTCTTTGGGAATTTCATTTCGCTGAACGAAAAGATCGGTTCCATCCCGGCAGCCATTGTATTTTTCGTACTGACTTTCGCCTGCAACATGGCGTTAATCTCGCTCGGCGTACGCAAAGGCATTGAACGAGTCAACAAGATTTCCATGCCAATCCTTGTCATTATGGGCATCGCCCTTGTGATTCGCGTTCTTACCCTTCCGGGCATTAGCCATGGCCTTGCCTTCATGTGGAACCCGGATTTTTCCGCCCTGACCAATCCCCAAATGTGGCTTGCCGCTGCGGGCCAGGTATTCTTTACCATGAGTCTCGGCATGGGCATTATTTTCTGCTACGCAAGCTACACAAAGCGCAATGAAGACATCGTTCTTTCTTCGCTTTCTGCTGGAGCAGCAAACGGTTTTGCCGAAATCATTTTGGGCGGAACCATCGTAATCCCTCTTGCGATTATCGTCATCGGTGCAAACATCGAAGAATGCGCAAAGCTCGGAACCTTTGGACTCGCATTCCAAAGCATGCCCCTTGTTTTCGGAAAGATTCCATTCGGTGGAGCCTTCATGAGCCTTTGGTTCCTGATGCTTTTCATCGCAGGCGTCACCAGTGCCATTTCGATTATTCAACCGCTCATCAGTTTCTGCGAAGACGACTTGAAGTTTACCCGTAAAGGCGCTGTCGCTACCATCGGCGTCATCTCCTTCATCGGAGGAATCATTGCGATTGCAGGTCTTGCCGCGGGAGCTGTAGACGAACTGGACTTCTGGGGAGGCAGCTTCCTGCTCGTGCTCCTTGGAACCATTCAGGCCATCGTATTCGCATTTG
Source organism: Fibrobacter sp. UBA4373 (assembly GCA_002390045.1). Classification (GTDB taxonomy): domain Bacteria; phylum Fibrobacterota; class Fibrobacteria; order Fibrobacterales; family Fibrobacteraceae; genus Hallerella. Next base: position 62,393 of record DGSB01000077.1, on the reverse strand, counting down.
TTCTCGGGCGTAAAAAGTCGGATACCGTTCCAAATGAATCCGAAGCCTTCGCCCTTCTGAACGAAGGGGCCCGCATTAAACTCCCGAAAGTCTTCCGCATCATCATTCAATACATCTGCCCGGCAGCGCTTGTCGTATTGTTGATTTCTTGGAGCATTCACGACGGTTTGGATATTTTGCTGCTCCGTCATGTCGCCGACGATGCCATGGTACAATTCTTCGGAATTTCCCTGTCGCAAAAGGTCTTCATTCAGGGCTTCCGCATATTCCTCGTATTCTTGACTCTTCTTGTGAATGTAGCCATTTGGTACGCTTGGAAAAGCGGCCGTGCAACTGGCCGAAATCCTAAAATCAAGAATGTCCGCATTGGACAATCCGAGGAGGACGCATAATGGAACTCACAACCGGTGGACTCATTTTTATGGTTGCCTCTTGGGTAGCCATCATTTCCCTGAACGTCTTCTGCTTCTATAAGATTTTTTCCAAAAAGAAGTAGTCAACGTTTATCAGCCGTTATAAATTAAAATAAGGCCCTCCGCATCGGAGAGCCTTATTTCGTGGGACCTCCGGGACTTGAACCCGGAACCCGCGGGTTATGAGTCCGCTGCTCTAACCAATTGAGCTAAAGTCCCTTTCAGGTGCACTAAAGTTAATAAAAAAATAAAGGAGTGCCAACCAACTTTCTGCGGGTATCTCTCAAGCAAAATTCTATTTTTTGCGCGATGGCATTTTATTCAGACGAAATCATCCAAGAACTTAAGCAGCAAACGAACATTGCCGACATCATCCAGCAGTTCGTACCGATTAAACGTTCTGGCTCAGGACGTTTCGTCTGTCGTTGCCCATTCCACAACGACCACTCCCCATCCATGAACATCAACCCGCAGATGGGCATTTACAAATGCTTTGCCTGCGGAGCCGGCGGAGACGTTTTCAAGTTCGTCATGGAACATGAAAAAATGGACTTCAAATCCGCCGTGGAATGGGTCGCTAACGCAACCGGATTTCCCCTGCCCGAACTAGGAAGTCCCGTCGCACCGGAAATTGCCGAAGAACGCACCCTCGTCCGCGAGCTGAACGATCTCGCTGCGGACTGGTTCGTCGAGCAGCTCCCGAAAAGCGAAAAGGTTCTCGAATACATCGGGACAAGACACCTCTCCGAAGAGACTCGCCGATTTTTCAAAGTCGGCTATGCACCCGAAGGCCGCGAAGGCTTTTTAAGCTACGCTGCAAAGCATGGATTTTCTCCAAGGCAGCTAGTCGAAGCGGGTCTTGCCGTTGAACGTGAAAACGGCGGAATCGCCGATAAATTTCGCGACCGCCTCATGTTCGCCATCGAGAATCTTTCCGGAAAAGTCGTCGCCTTTGGCGGACGTGTTCTTGACAAGGATAAAAAGCCCAAGTATCTAAACAGTCCCGAAACGGCACTGTACAAAAAGGGCGAAATTCTTTACGGGCTTTCCAAGGCAAAAACCGAAATTCCCAAGGCGGGTTCCGTCGTTCTTGTCGAAGGCTATTTCGATATGATTAGCCTCTATCAGGCAGGCGTCAAGAACGTCGTCGCCGTTTCGGGAACAGCCCTCACCGAAAAGCACGCCGAAATTCTTTCGCGTTATACCAAAAGCGCCTATCTCGTTTTCGACGGAGACGAAGCAGGCCGCAAAGCGACGCTCCGCACAATCGAAATCGTGCTCCCGGCCGGTATCGTTCCAAAAGTCGTCGCCCTTTCCCGTCCTAACGGCGAAAAAATCGACCCGGATAATTTTGTAAACGAACACGGAGCTTCTGCCGCAGACGATTTCCGCGCAGAACTTTCCAAAGCCGAAGACTGGTTATATTACCTGTCTCGCATCACGCCGACAAATACTATCGAAGAACGTGCCGCTTTTGTCACCCATTTAAAAAGCATTCTCGTCAACGTTCGCGATCATGAATTGCAAAACCAATATCTGCGGCTCATTGCGGAACGCTACGGGACCGAAGCAAACTTCATCGGGATCCAGCCCAAAGAAGAAAAACGCCGATTCCATAGCGAAAGCGACATGGAATCGCTTCCGCAAGTGCCCGAGGAACAGGTTCCCTGGAGTGCGATTCCCTCAATGGAATTGCGTTTTGTGAATTTGATTATTGCATCGTCTGCACTCTGGGAACCCGCCAGCGTATTCTTCGATCTGGATTTTGCAAGCTCCGGAGTGAGCCTGCTTTCGTCCGAAATTCTCGATGAAATTTTAAGTACAGCCATCGCCGAATATTCGGAATACAAACAAATTAATTTAATGCGGTTGCACGATTCCTTATCCTCGATACCAGCCCAAGTGCTTGAATCCTTTGGAGAAGAAACCTGGCAACCGGATGCAGCACAAAAAGAGTTTCTAGAAACCCTGGCCGAATTAGAGATTCGCACTGCGGAACGCATCCGCGACGAGCTCAAATCAAGACCTGTCACTGCCGAAACCATGACTCTTCGTTTAGAGTTACACCAATTTGCAACCAAAACGATTCGTGCTCGACTCCGTTCCGAGACGGATGTCTCTAGAGATCCTACATTTTTCAAAGACCTTCTAGACTACCGCACTAAACTCGTGGAGTACAGCGAAAAGATTTAATTTGGAGTCCCTATGCTTTCTATCAAAAACCTCAAAGCAAGCCTACTCGATGGCACACAGATTCTCAAAGGAATCAATCTTGAAGTCAAACCTGGCGAAGTCCACGCCATTATGGGAATCAACGGCTCCGGCAAAAGTACCCTTGCGAAAGTGATCAGCGGCCATCCGGCATACCAGGTCGATGAAGGTTCCGTGGAACTTGATGGAAAAAATCTTTTAGATCTCGAACCGAACGAACGTGCAAACGAAGGCTTCTTTGCAAGCACCCAGTATCCGATCGAAATTCCAGGTGTTCCGAACGTGGAATTTCTCCGCATGGCTGTCGATTCCAAACGCGCTTATTTAAAAGAAGGTCCTATCTCCGACGAAGAATTCACCAAACGTCTGAACGAAGCGATGGAACTTCTCGAAATGGACGACCGTTACCGCACCCGCGGTCTGAACGACGGATTCTCCGGCGGCGAAAAGAAGCGCAACGAAATTCTCCAGATGGCCATGCTCCTTCCGAAGTATTCCTTCCTCGACGAAACGGACTCGGGCCTCGACATTGACGCGCTCCGCATCGTATCGAACGGCATCAACCATCTTCACAATCAAAATCGTGCAGTCATTCTCGTGACGCATTACGAACGCATTCTCGATATGGTAAAGCCAGACTTTGTCCACGTTCTGATGCACGGCAAAATTTTATTGAGCGGCGGTCCCGATCTTGCTCTCAAGCTCGAAAAAGACGGCTACGATTGGATCGAGGGCGCCTAATGCAAAAAGAAGCCTTAGAAAAAATTCGGGAGCTCGGTCTCCCGGCAAGCAAGGTCGAGGATTGGTACAAATTCCCAACCGCAAAGCTCTCTGCATACAAAGGCCTTGAATTCATCGCCGACAAAGGTGTTCCCGTTGAAATCGACGACGCTGCAAATATTGAACGCTTAGCAGAAAGCGATATCCAAACCGAAGCCTTCGGCATTTCAAAGGAAACCGATTTTTCGGCGCTCCTTCCACTCGCACTAGGTGCAAAATCTTTCGTGAAAGTCGTTGCCGCAGGAACTTCCGAAAATGGAATTTTAAAACCGCACGACGAATTTTCACACACCGTTTTTCGCATCGAAAAAGGCGCCAAGGTCTCTCTTGAAATTCTTGAAAATAAAATCGAAAGAGAGCTATCCGCAGAACGCATCGATCTCTTTGTCGATGAAGACGCCGAAGTAGAACTTTTTTCGACCGAAGCCGGCCATGCAAACGAGCTCAAGTTCCGCACCATCCGCGTCCATCAGGCAAAAGGATCCAAGGTCCATATTCTCGACTTGAACCGCAGCGATTCCTTGCGTCGCACCCATGTTGAAGATTTTCTTGAAGGCGAAAACGCCAACTTCGGATATCGCGCGCTTAACATCCTCCGCGGATCCGCTGCCGAACATGACTTTGTCCGCGTAAGCCATCTTGCTCCGCAGTGCCCAAGCCGTCAATTCATTCGCAACCTGCTTTCCGGTACAGCTTCCGTCAATTACGACGGCGGCGTCATCGCGGGCGCAAACTGCCCGGGAACAGATTCTTCGGAACTCATCAATACGATGCTCCTTTCCGATGACGCAAGAATTCACGTCAAGCCGACTCTCAAGATTTTCCACGACGACGTTTCTTGTTCACACGGCAACACGGTCGGATCCTTGGACACCGAATCGCTGTACTATTTGCAAAGCCGCGGTATCGACAGAAAACATGCCGAAGACCTTCTGATCGAAGCCTTTGCCAAAGACATCATCGCTGAGCATCCTTTTGAACCGGGCAAAAAGCGCCTGTACAAAGTCCTCGCCGAATCGATTCTGCGATAATCGGATTTCAAAGAGAAAAGGCAGCGGATTCCGCTGCCTTTTTTCAAATTATCGAAGATTTTTCTTTGCCCCTCGCAAAAGGCTTTTCAACTGTTTCGAAGAAAGCGGTGGTTCGGTCGGAGTATCGCGTCGATTCTTCGGGTAGCAATCTTCGCAGTAATAATGTACGACGATACCGAAGCTTGCAGCACCGTCTTTCATATCGGTTTCGCGGGAACGATGCGGGCGAACAAGAGCTTCCTTTTTGCATTTTTCACAAATGCCCATTTTTGGCTCGGCAGGCTTTCGAGCTTCGCGATGCGCGGGCTTCTTTTTTTCTTCGGTTTCTGCCCAAGCACGGGCCGAGGCGGCATTTTTCGCATAGAATTTATCGCTAAAATCCATTTTCGGACTCCTTCTTTGTATTAAAAATTCGTTTTTCGATAAAAAGTCCCAATAGCGTATTACAAAGTGACGTGGGAATATGATTCGAGTCAAAAAGGCTGCGTGCAAACTTGCCGCGTTGTAGCTGATCCTGTTCAAAGCGATCCACATGCAACGCAAAATCCAAGATATGGACACGGTTCCCATCGTCCAATCCACGGACTTTTTCATTAAACAGCTGGACCTGTGTTCCGCATTCCGGAAGCGCTTGTGCCGGAATGGTCAGCAAATAAAGAACCGAAGTCGTCTTGGAAAGGATTTCATCCACCAAAATCTTATAGGCCGAAAAAACTTTTTCCGCATCGGCAACTTGGCGAAATTCATGTAGCCCAAGACCTAAGACGATCCGTTCCGCCAATTTTCCAAAAATATCCCCAGGAGCGCGCGAAATCACCGTAGCCAAAGGATAGCGCACCGAAGTCGATATGGCAAATTGAATCGGACGGGCGGGATATTCGCATAGCAGCAGTTCGGAGAACAGGGTTGCAGCTTCTCCGCTTACACCCATCAATTCGTCTCCGATAATTTGAATTCTATGCGTCACATTTATAAACTACTTTATTTCCCGTTTTTGCACGCGTAATTCCCAATAATTTTCTTTTTTTTCGCGAAAAACGACGTGATTTCCGTCTTCAACCATCGCGCGAGGCACGTTTTCGATCGGTTCCCCTGAGTCCAGGAAAAAAGTTACCGTTTCTCCGGGCTCCATTCCGGCCAGCACTAGTCTCGCCCGGACAGAAGTCATGGGGCAACGCACCCCCCGCATATCGACCACTCCCGACGAAAACGCCGAAAGATCCATTCCGGACGGAAATGTAAAATTTTTTGAATTTTCACAAAAACGTAGAATTTCGTAAGCATTCTGTTCCGGATGAGCAAGCCAGCTACCCATCTCATCGGGAAACATTCCTTTGGGCATTCTCTGCACAAAAGAAAGTGCCTTTTCTGGCGAAAAAATGGAAAAATCGGGACGGTTGTTTCGAAATATGGCGACCAACGCATGCCCAAGCAAAAGCCGTAGCGAATTACCGATTTTCGGGTCATTTTTTCCCGCTTCGTACCATTTTTCCAAAGGTGTTATTTCTTGCTTACCATCCAACATATTTGCCATAATTCCAACATGGAATATAGCAATATCCCTTTTGCATTTCTATATTTGGCGCCAAGCATAAAATGCATAAGGTTTAAAAAATTATGGCTCAGTATATCCTTGATATCCTCTTTGTCGTCTACGTCATCGCCGGCATCGGCCTTGTCGTCTATGGATTCAACTGCTATTGGAGCATCTATCTTTTCTTGAAGAACAGCCGCCGAGTTCGCCTCGCCGACCGCAAGAGCCTTCTTCAATTCTACCGCGACCACAAAATGGATGACCTGCCGCAGGTCACGACACAGCTCCCGGTCTTCAACGAAGCCAACTGCGTGGAACGTTTGATCGACGCTGTCTGCGCCATCGACTATCCGAAGGATCGTCACGAAATTCAAGTCTTGGACGACTCCACCGATGAATGCTACGAAGTCACCAAGCGCAAAGTCGCAGAAAAGCAAGCCGAAGGCTTTGACATCAAACTCATTCATCGTACCAACCGTAAGGATTTCAAGGCGGGTGCACTCGCAGCCGGTATGGCTGTCGCCAAGGGCGAATATCTTGCCATCTTCGATGCCGACTTCGTCCCGCAGAAAGACTTCTTGCTCAAGACCATCCCGCATCTCGTGATGAACAAAAACGTCGGCCTCGTGCAAGGCCGCTGGGGCCATTTGAACCGTGGCGAATCGGGTCTTACCCTCGCCCAGTCGATCGGTATCGACGGTCACTTCGTCGTAGAACAGTCCGCTCGCAGCTGGGGCGATCTTTTCATGAACTTCAACGGTACCGCAGGCGTTTGGCGTAAACAGGCCATCGTGGACGCTGGTGGTTGGGAAGGCGATACGCTGACCGAAGACATGGACCTTTCTTACCGTAGCCAGCTCGCCGGCTGGAAGATGAAGTTCGTCTTCGACGTCATCGTCCCGGCCGAACTTCCGGACGACATCAACGCATTCAAGGCTCAGCAGTTCCGTTGGGCAAAAGGCTCCATCCAGACCGCCATCAAGGATCTTCCTCTTGTCTTCAAGGCAAAGGGAGTTCCGTTCCGCAAAAAGCTTGGCGCCTTCCTGCACACGACGCACTACTCGATTCACCCGTGCATGCTCTTTACCGCTCTTTCCGCTTACCCGCTTCTCGCCTGGTATACTCCAGTGACCAAGATGCCGGGTTGGCTCTTCACGATCGGATTCATCTTTATTTTCCTTGCAGCCATCGCACCTTCCACGCTCTACTTCGTTGCCCAGCGTTGCTCCGGTTACACCGGTTGGAAGACCCGTATGCTTTCCCTTCCGGCTTTGATGGCCATGGGCGTCGGAATCGCTGTCAGCAACACCCGCGCTTGGTTCTCTGCAGTTCTCGGCCGTAAAGGATCTTTCGTCCGCACCCCCAAAACGGGCGGTAAAAAGCATTCCTTCTTCCGTCAAAAATTCCCCTACCTCGCCATTATCGAGCTCGCAGTCGGCGCATACTGCATCGTGGGTGTTCTTGCCTATATCGGTGCCCGCAAGTTTATCATTGGACCGTTCCTCGCCCTTTATGCAATCGGCTTCCTCGCCGTAGGCGCCTTGAGCTTCATCCAATACTTCCAGAACATGATCGATATGCACCGCGCACAGCGCAAGGCCGCTGCGGCAACTATCGCAGCTGCAGCCGCGAACAGCGAAAGCAAATAAAGAATTTCTTTTCGCAAAAGCCCGCAATCGCGGGCTTTTTTTATTTCACGATATATATTGGTTTTATGAGCTCCGCAAGTAAATCCAACCACCGCTTTCCTCGACTGGTCCTGCAAAAACAGGATCCTTCCGGATATAAGCAGATCGAAATACGAACGCTCAAGGTCGGCATCTGGATAAACATTTTAATGGGTATCTGCGGATGGATCGGCTATTACTTTGCCAGTTCCTTCGCCCTTGCCCTAGATGGCAGTCTTTGCACCATTTCCGCGGTCAGTTTCATCATCGCCCTTTACATTACGCGGGAACGCGATGTGACAAGCGACGAATATCCATTTGGCATTTATAGCGTGGAAAACGTCTATGCAATGCTCCAAGGGATCCTGATTATTGCGATTACCGTCTTTTCGATTTTTGAAAGCGTCGCAAGCATCATCGGCTACGTGCGAAACGGTCCCGCGACACTAGAACCGTTAAAACTGATACCTCTCTTCATTTATACGATCGGCATGGTATTCGCATGCGGAGGCGTCTGGCTTTATTACCGCAGGCAATTGCAAAAGACCGCAGGCGAGAGCCCCATCTTAAAATCCGAAACAGTCGCCGCCTACGTAGACACGTTTGTCACCGTCGGCACAGGTCTTGCCTTGATTCTCATGGCCATCGTTCCACAAGATTCCCCTTTCGCTTTTTTGAATTACATCGGAGACTCGATCATTGTCATTGGAATTTCTCTATTCCTCCTTCCTCCACCGATCCGGGTCGTTTCCCATTCCTTTTTCTCTCTAATTGGCCGCACAACACAAAACCAAGCTCTCCGGCTTCGTACCGAAACCGCAGTCAAAGCGGCTCTTGATCCCAGTTTTAAGTTGGTCAAGGTTCTGCTATTCCATGTCGGATCCAGTTATGAAGTCGACGTCAGCATCACTCCGCACAATGACGCACAAATGAACCTTTCCAAATTTCGAGCAACCCGAGAATCTCTTGAATTAGAACTGAAAAAGCTTTATCCGAATCTCGTCCTGCAAGTTTTTTTGATTTAAAATAAAAAAGTCACTCCCCCTCAGAGCGGCTTTTTTCCCTTTGGCCCCAAACCTCTATTTTTTTTGCTTCCCTACTGCAGAACTTTCGTTCCGACGTCTTTATATTAGCAAAAACGTAAGCAATTTTAAAGTGTTTCTTACATTTTTTTCACAAAGAATTCTTTTTTGTGCCTTTTTGCAAAAAATCCCCTAAATTCAACGAAATTAC
>DGSB01000077.1:0-53421 GCA_002390045.1 Fibrobacter sp. UBA4373 | reverse complement strand
GAGGAGAAAACTGACCATTTTCCTTTTTTGAAAAACAGTAAAAAGTTCCTACAGAGGAAATGGCAGAATTATTATTTTTGACAAAATGACTCTGAAATAAAGGCTCTGTGGTATATGTACAAGATTGGATTTGACAACGACGCTTATTTGAAAACGCAATCCGAAAAGATTGCTGAACGCATCGCAAAATTTGGCGGAAAGCTTTATCTAGAATTTGGCGGAAAGCTCTTCGACGACTTCCACGCTTCCCGCGTTCTTCCGGGCTTTGCCCCCGACAGCAAAATTCGCATGCTGACGAAGATGAAAGATAAAGCCGAAATCATCATCGCCATCAACGCAAACGATATCGAAAAGAACAAAGTTCGCGGTGATCTAGGCATCACTTACGACATGGACGTTCTTCGCCTGATCGACGCTTTCCGCGGATACGGCCTTTACGTAAGCAGCGTTGTGCTGACTCGTTTCGAAAATCAGCCAAGCGCCGTCGCTTACCAAAAAAAGCTCGAAGATCTCGGACTTCGCGTTTACCGCCACTATCCGATTGCAGGCTATCCGGCCAACATTCCTCTGATCGTGAGCGACGACGGCTACGGTAAAAACGAATTCGTGGAAACAACCCGAGAACTCGTCGTCGTCACCGCTCCAGGTCCAGGAAGTGGAAAAATGGCAGTCTGCCTTTCCCAACTTTATCACGAAAACAAGCACGGCGTAAAAGCTGGCTACGCAAAATTCGAAACATTCCCGATCTGGAATCTTCCGTTAAAGCACCCGGTGAACCTCGCATACGAAGCCGCAACAGCCGACTTGAACGACGTCAACATGATTGACCCGTTCCATCTTGAAGCTTACGGCAAGACGACGGTTAACTACAACCGTGACGTGGAAATTTTCCCGGTTTTGAACACGACATTCAAGCAGATTCTCGGCGAATCTCCGTACAAGTCTCCGACGGATATGGGCGTGAACATGGCAGGAAACTGCATCATCGACGATGCTGCCACATGCGCCGCTTCCAATGAAGAAATCATCCGCCGTTATTACAACACGCTTTGCCAGGTGCGCAAGGGTCAAGCAGACCAGGAACAGGTTTACAAGCTGAAGCTCGTCATGGAACAGGCGCACATCAAGCCGGAAGACCGCAAGGTCGCTGTCGCTGCGCTGAAGGAAGCCGAAGAAACGAACGGCCCGGCCGTCGCCATTGAACTGCAAGACGGTGCCATCGTGACAGGAAAAACGACTTCCCTGCTCGGAGCTTGCGCAAGCGCCCTCCTGAACGCCTTAAAGCATTTAGCCGGCATCCCGGACGAAGTCCGCTTGCTCTCCCCGATGGTCATCGAACCGATTCAGACCTTAAAAACGACACAGCTCCGTCATCAGAACCCGCGTCTGCACATGGACGAAGTCCTGATCGCGCTTTCCGTTTGCGCTCTTACCGATTACAACGCAAAGATCGCCTTGGAAAAGCTCTCCGAACTCGAACATTGTGAAGTCCATGCCAGCGTGATCCTTTCCCAGGTCGATGTTGACGTATTCCGCCGACTCCGCGTGAACCTCACCATGGAGCCAAAATATCAAACGTCCAAGCTGTACCACGAATAAGCATGGCGTTCTAAAAAATCAAAAGTTCGGTGCGGTTGCACCGAACTTTTTTTATTCCAATTCAACTGTCAGCTCTAAAGAGGCTTTGACTTCGACAGAATCCGCAATGACATTTTGCGAAGACCCGGCACTGAGAAGAATGCCATCATTATATTTTCCACGACGCGCACCCAAAACGGTCGTTCTGTAAAATGCCGATTCGTCGGTCAGCTTTTGAGTTTTTCCCACTTTCAAATCCAACGCGCTGGCAAAAAGGTTTGCCTTAGCAAGTGCCATTTCCCCCGTTTTTTGAATCACTCGAGCTTCTCGCAGTTCTTGATTTTTCAACAGCGGGGTTGTTCCATTACATTGCACATCGGAATCCGGAGCGAGCAAGTCAACAAGAGCGGTTGCAAGTTCTTTAGAATCCGACTTGACATTGATGTTTTGCAGGGCCTTATAGCCAACAAATTTTCTTTCACCCTGTTCAAAGTTCCATTCTTTCGTTAACGAAATCCGCTCCGCAGAAACATTCTTTTGAGGCACACCCAGCGAAAGAATTCGAGAAATCACCTCTGCACTTCTCTTATCGATTTTCTTATACAAAGCCTCTTTGTCCGCATCCACAAATTCAATTGAGAAAGAGCTCAGAAATTCATCGGCAATATATTTCTGGGATTCAGACGAGGTTACAGTCAAAAGTGCCTTCGCATCGCTTTCTTCCGAATTCGCAATCGCCATCGAAAGGAAAACATTCGCATTGATCGAAACCGAATCCGCCATATTGTATTTGGACGTTTCCACGTCTCCGTTCACTAGCAAAACTTTCCCGGCTTTTTCACCAACACTTTCTGCATAGCGATCCGCTTTAAACAAAGCCTTACGGCAAGCCTTTTTGACGACTTCCGCCTGCAAGGAATCGCCATTCTTTAAGGTCGACTTTGTCTGGTGGATTTCCACATCCGAAATCGTCGAAAGAAGATCGCTTAAGGAATCCGCCTCTTCTTTTTTCGAAACAGAAACCTTAAACTTCTGCACCGCTAAAAACTTTTTCGACTTTTCAAAATTCCAAGGCTTTTCAATTTTTAGGCTATTCTGCTCCACGTTTTCTGCCGAGATGCCCACCTGTTTTGCCGCCGCAAAGATCTGGTTCCGGCGGACTTCCATTTCCTTAAACAGCTTTTCCTTGTCTTTTCCATAAAGTTCTACGGCAAAATCAAGCAGATATTCGTTCGCCACAAAATTTTTACTTTCAAAGGCGGCCACATGAATCGATGCCGATTCCTCGTTTTCCGGTTCAATGACAAAAGAATTTCCCCTATGGCTATCGCCTTTTTGAAAAAGCAGAGCTGCACAGATAATTACAAGAACAATAATCGCGATTGTCGAAATTTTATTTCCCATACCGAAAACTCCTTATCAAAGAAAGGGCGTTCATTTTTTATAAACGCCCCCATCTCTTACAAATTAGAGATTTTTTTTTCGTGAAAATCACAAGAACTCGTTTTTTTTACTTTTTTTTGAGCTTCGTCGACTTCAGCGATTTTTCAGCCACTTTTCCACAACGGCATCATAGGGTTCAGCCTTGCCAAAGAACCAACCTTGAATCTGTTCGCAGCCGACTTCCTTCAAGAAATCCACCTGTTCCTGCGTTTCCACACCTTCACAAAGCGTGCGGACGCCAAGCTTTTTCGCCATCAGCACAATGGAAGTAATAATCGCCTTGGATTTTTCGTCAAAGTTCCGCATAAAGCTCATATCGATTTTGATTTCGTCAAATTCGAAATCGCGCAACGTTCCAAGCGAAGAATATCCACTACCGAAGTCATCCATCAGCACTTCAAAGCCCGATTCCCGGAACAGCTGAATTTCATTCCGCATTTTTTGCGGATCCGTCATCACGCAAGATTCCGTAATTTCCACCTTGAAATAGTTCAACGGAATCTGGTACTTGTTTAAAAGCTTCTTAATATCAATCCGAGGATTTCCAAGAACAAAGTCCATTCGGGAAAGATTAAACGAAGTCGGAACATCATTCAATCCCATTTCAAAAGACTTGCGGAAATCCTTAGCAAGTTCTTCCACCATAAAGATGTCAAGCTTATAGGTCAGTCCAAATTCTTCTAACACCGGAATAAAATCACCCGGAGAGATGAACCCGACTACAGGATCAATCCAGCGGGCAAGGACTTCAAAGCCAACCAGTTCACCGGTTGCAGTATTGACCTTTGGCTGATAATAAGCATGAATATGTCCAGACGCAATAGCCTTATCGATATTGAAAATGACAAAGTCTCGCATTTCCAAACTTTTCTTCATCGCCTGGTCAAAGTAGGTAAAGTGGGATTCAAAATCCCGATTCGAGTCGCAAGCTGTACGAGCACGGTCCGTGGCGAGGCTAGCAAAGCTCGAATCATCCGAATCATAGACATAGATACCGGCACGCACTTTCAAGGAAGTTCCGTTATTGCACTGTGCCATCATATCAAAAACGCGTTTTACGTTTTCTTCCACAAATTCATTTACGGTCGCAACATAAAAACGGTCTTCGCCAAATCGCGAGCAATAATTCTTGCCATAGACTTTCTTTAAAATTTCCGCAAAGGCGATCAAAAGTTCGTCACCTTCCTGGAGTCCAAAGCGCGTATTGTAATCCTTCATCCCATTCAGATTAAACGCAATCATCACCGGAGTCTTTCCGGACGTGCTGATTGGATTATCCGGAGATTCCAGAGTTTCGATAAAGTAAGACATGGTCGGCAAGCTTGTCAGCGTATCGTACTGCGATTCATACGCCGCAATAAAGGAATCGAGCATCATCTTTTCTTCATCGTTCTTGAAAAGTTTTCCATAGCCCGCTACATTCGCGAACACTCCCGACTTCGTCTTGACTCGGAACCCGGCACGGTGGGCAAATTTTTCCTTGTACATGCGGTCATCCGCCGTACTGAAAAGTTCTCCCAAAGGCGAACTGGGGAATTCCCGTTTTGTCGCATAGCCGCAAGAAACAGATAGCGATTCAACGCTTTTTCCTTTCCAGGAAGCGAACGCGTCTTTCATTTCCTGCTTGATTTTTTCGAGGATTTCTTCCGAGCATTTGAAAATGGCAAAGAATTCATCGCCACCGACCTTATAGACTTTTCCATATGGCTTGATCAGCTTCTGAATACAGTCCGCAGCCCCACGGATCAGTTCATCGCCAGCAGCATGTCCTAGAGAATCATTCGTTTCCTTCAAAACGTCAATATCCATGACGCCTATCACAAGATCCGGATCCAGACGTCTCTGCGAAATTTTACCGTAATCTTCATCAAAAGACAACCGGTTATTCAACTGAGTCACCGAATCATAACGCGCCAAATAATTCAAGATTTTCTGTTGCCGTCTTTGGCAAATCACAAAGAACAGGAACGAAATCACCAGAATAATTAAAAAGACCAGAACGCCTAAAGAAGCCTGCACATGCGACTGTACATAGTCCGCAAATGTAAATGCATAAGATTCTTCCGTATGCCGGACGAGCGATTCCGCAATGCGATCCGCGCCAAACATCGTAATTCCGCGATCGATGATTTTCATCAATTCCGGATTTTCCCGGCTGACGCCAAATGCCCAACGATTATTCACTTTCAATTCTTTCCGCTTTAGCGAATAATCCTGGCGTAAATTGACCATGGAACGATAGATGTTCAAGAGCGTTCCGTCGGCTTCCCCATTTTCCACGGCCTGGATGCATTCAATCCAGTTTTTGACACGAACCGCGGTCGCCTTCGAAAAATAATCGGAAAACACCGCTTCTTGAAGAGGCGTATCTTCCGAAATCGCAATCCGGATATTTTTCCACTGATCGTCCGGCAGGTCTGCATTATCTAAAAGATTCGCTTTGCCATCGTCCCGGTACACCCAGATCAGCGGAGACGTTGAAAAAGAGGAACTTTGATAGAATCCGTATTTTTCGGAACGATAGTCATTGGAATAGATAGGCGTCGCCAAATCGATTCGTCCAAACACCAAGTCCGAAATCATTTGGCGATAACTCGAATAGGCATGATACGTAATCGTCGCATGGATGCCGTAAAAATCAAGAGTATACTTTAAAATATCGCTGAACAGCCCCTTTTCACGGAAATCATTACCCGTGGAACTATACGGAGCGTAATTGTCAAAATACCCGACATGCAGCTGTTCATGATTGTTCACCCAGATTTTTTCCGAAATCGGAAGCAGGTTACGTACAGCCGACTCGTTGTAATACTTTTCTTCCAAATCCGAAAACAGGCGCGGATTCGAAGACTTCATAATCGAAAGGGCTCGACTCAATTCGGGAACCAAATATCCACTTCTTCTGGCTACCGCAATATAATTATTCGACGAACCTGTTTGCGCCACCGGCAAAAGTCCGGAACTCTTTTTAATGCGATTGTCATAATCCGAAATGAGATCGACTTTTCCTGATAAAAACGCCTGCATTCGGAGGGTATCCGCCGAAATATGATTCACCGTGTCATCGTAGAACGGAACAATCGTATAATCATAACGCGTCATGTTTTTCCACAACGCAAGGCTCTGCTCCACAATCGTCCCACCATTCACACCGATAGTCTTACCGTTCAATGCCGGAAGTTCGGCATAGGCATTCATATCTTCCGGATGGCAGAAGATAAAGTAGGACTCCATCATAATGGGGACACTCGGATAGATCAAGAAATTTCGACGCTCCGGTGTAGCCGAAAGCCCCACCATGATATCAACTTTTCCATCTTGGCGTTTCAGGCTTTCAAAATGTTCGGCCCATGTCCCCGCCACATATTCCAAATTCCAATTTGCATAGCGTGCCACCGCCTGCAAAATTTCATAGGCATATCCCGATTTGGGACCGTCAACCGAGCCTTCCTGAAAATTTTCCCGTTCAAACCAGGCAACCCGAACCGTTCTGCCCTCTAACGCATACCCCAATACAGCGAAACAAAGAATCGCGCAAAAACTCTTTAAAAGGATTCTAAACGCTCTCGGCTTCCCCATAGAACTTTCCTAGATATTTTTTATTTTGTTACCCGAAAGGGCTCTTTTCAAAATATACGCATAAAAAACGATTTAAACTTCTTTTTTCAGAAAAAAAAGCGTTTTAATCGAGAATAATGGTAAACGGTCCGTCATTGACGAGATTCACCTGCATATCGGCACCAAATTTTCCCGTTTGGACCACAGGAATCTGTTTTTTGCATTCCGCCACAATATACTCGTAAAGCCTTTTGGCATCTGCCGGATTTCCGGCTTCGTTAAAAGTAGGGCGATTGCCCTTGTGGCAATCCGCATAGAGAGTGAACTGCGAAACCAGCAACAGTTGTCCGTTTACATCGCGAATGGATAAATTCGTTTTTCCATTTTCATCGGCAAAAATGCGCAAGGAAAGCATTTTCCGGATAAAGCGATCCGCCACCTCTTCCGAATCTTCTTCCCCAATGCCGATTAGCACCAAATAGCCCTTGCCGATTTTTCCGACCGTTTCTCCGTCAATATCGACTTTAGCTTCCGTGACGCGCTGAATCAAGAATTTCATGTTTTATTCCGCTTTGAGGAAATCCTTGAGCGCTTTCATCTTACGGCAAGCATAATCACGCCCATGGAAGTAAGAGGCATTCAGTTTATCCAGATCCGTTTCAAAAAGGTCGCACAGATCCACTTCCGGACGCAACAAAAAGACCTTGCCTTCTTTTTCAAGCCGCTTCAAATCTTCAAACATGCGCTGGTAACGTCTAAAACGAACCATCAACGCACGAAAAAGGTCTGGATATTTGCGTTTAAACATCGGATTCAAAACAACGCTGAACTTGCGAAAGTCCGAAACGGATTCTCCAGGGTAATGCGTCGATATGGCAACGACTTTGTCACAGCCTCTTTCAAATGCGCGACGATAAGGAATCGGATCCGTGACACATCCGTCCACGTAATGCTTTCCTCCGATTTCTGCCACCGGGAAAAGCATCGGCACGGAGCAGCTGGCATTCACAATATCCAAAAGGCGTTTTTGATCTTTCCGTTCCGACATGTATTCGGGACGCCCCGATTCGCAACAGGTCAGCGTAAATTCACATTCGACTTTTGATGCAAAGAACGTATCGAAATCAAAAGGGATATGCCCATACGCCGCTTCGTAATGCAATGCGTGGGATTCCTTGTGAATGCCATCCAGAATGCGGTTCGCCTTCTTTTTTCCGCGTTGAAGCTTCGTCGGCATAATAATATGACGAAGTCTGCCTTTCTGCTTCGTCACATAATTCATTGCGGCATGACCACCTGCAGAAACTCCACAAATGTACGGGAACTCCAAGTTCTCGTCAAGCATTGTGTCCAGGACGCCTGCCGAAAAGATCGTCTGGCGGGAACCGCCTTCTAGAACCAAACCGATTTTCAATTTGGCACCTCTTCTGCAGGAGTCTTTTCCGCTGGCGGAAGTTCGGTATAAGGCAGATTCAAGGCTTGCAACTTATAAGTCCAAACCTTCTGTCTAAAATATTCACTGCGCTCCGTCAAATGCACAGACGAAGGAACACCCTTTACCCTTTCGATTTTTTCAATTTCACCCACAATGACACGGGTACGATGTCCAAACTTGTAAATGCCATCTAAGGCGACCGAAAGCACCGGCACCCCCGTGCTGCGGGCCAAAAAGGCGAAGCCCGTCTTGAACTCATTCAATAAGCCGTCGTAGCGGCATTTGCCTTCAGGGAAAATGATTACCGAGTTGCCCTTTTCCAATTCCCGTTTTGCAAGCAAGGCCCATTCGGTATCCAGATTAAAACGGTCACATGGAATTACGCACTTCGCCCGGGTGAGCGCCCAGCTAAAATGCGGATCCTCGATTTGATCCTTCGCCACCACAATACTCCGCTTATGGAAGAATATGGCAAGCATCATCAACGGATCCAGCATGCTCGAATGGTTTGCAATGATAATCGCCGGATTCTGTAGCCGGGAAGACTTCACCGAATTGCCCGTAAAGATTACCTTTGGACGATAAGCGAGCCACAAGAAAACACGTACGGTGTATATGACAACCACGACAACGCATTTCATGAACAATTCAAAAACGACGTTTTTCTTCTTGTTATTTTCAGGCATGTTTTGCATAAATTCTATCAGTCACCCGAAGGCGCCCTCCAGAATGGCTTTTCCGAAATCTTATTTTCCAATGGAATCTTTTGGAATCGTCGTAAAGGTCAAATCTCCCTTGGCATGAACCACTCCGTTCACCTTCACCACGCAGTTAAATCCAACAAGGACTCCACCGCCTTTGGTTTTCGTCACGGTCATTTCCAGCTGATCACCCGGGATTACCGGCTTGACAAACTTGAATCCATCAATTTTTAAAAGAACATAAAGTTTGTCTTCTAAATCTTCCGGCTTCTTTTCAATGACAAGCGAACAAAGCTGGGCGCAACTTTCCACGATCAAAACTCCCGGCATAATCGGGGTCCCCGGAAAGTGTCCCATAAAATAAGGTTCGTTCACGCTCACATTTTTGATACCGGTAGCCGATTCGTTCGGAACGAGTTCCGTCACCTTTTCGACCATCTGGAACGGCGGACGCTGAGCAATTCTTTCGCTGATTTCGTAAATATTCAAGCTCATAAAGAAAGACCCCCGTCCAAAACGAATACCTGACCCGTGACATAAGCGAACTGGTCCGAAACCAAAGCCGATACCATATTCGCCACTTCGTCCGCAGTACCAAAACGCTTGAGAGGAATCTGCTCCACATAAGCCTTGCGTTTTTCTTCCGGAATCGCATCAATCATTTCTGTTGCGATAAAGCCCGGAGCGACTGCATTCACACGGATGCCGTAACCCCCGAGTTCCTTGGCAAGAGTCTGGGTGAGCGAGTTCACGGCGCCCTTGGTCGCGCTGTAAACGCTTTGGCCAGCAAGAGCGAACTTCGAGCTTACCGAGCTCATGTTAATGATAACGCCGGACTTCTGCTTGAACATTTTAAGGGCAACCTGCTGGGCGCAATAGATATAGCCCTTCACGTTCAATTCAAAGCACTTATCAAGCGTATCCGGATTGATCATCAAGAGATATTCATCACGGACGATGCCCGCATTATTCACCAGCACGTCGATTCGGCCATAAGCCTTGAAGACTTCGCGAACCATGAGCTTTACCTGGTCAAGCTTCGAAACATCGGCCTTGTAAAGCATGCCATCCCCACCCGCCGCACGAATTTGCGAAAGGGTTTCTTCCGCAGCCGCATCGGAACTCGAGTAGTTCACCACAACTGTATAACCGTCTTTTGCCAAGCGAAGAGCGCAAGCCTTGCCAATGCCCTTCGATGCTCCAGTAACCAATGCAACCTTCATGCTGTCTCCTTCAACTTTACTTGCCAAACACGACGGCGCTATAGGAACCACCTGCCGCAAAAGAGATGACCAAGATCTTTTTGAGTCCAGCCGATTCTACCGTCTTCGTCGAAACAGAGCCATCTTCGGCAAGGAAATACGCCTTTTCACTCTTCAGTTCCGAACTGAGAAGAAGTGCGGCTTCCGCAGCGGCAAGCGTTGCCGACGCAGCACGGCCTTCACCGACACGTTCCTTCACTTCAAAGACAGGAATCGATGCGAGCTTGCCGCCAAAGACACGCGCCAAAGATTCCTTTTCGATATTGTCAATTTTCTTAAAACCATCGGCAAATCCGCAGACCGCGTCGATTTCATCCTTCGAAACGTTCGCATCCTTCAAGGCTTCCTGGATAGCACTATCCAAAGCTTCGCCCGAACCTTCCAATTTACCGAACTTCACGTTTTTACGACCATTGCCGTATCCAAGGGCGTAGCAATAGATCTTCGCGTCACGAGCCTTTGCCTGTTCTTCGGTTTCCATCAGAATGGAAACACTGCCATCGCCCACGACAAAGCCTTCGGAATTCGAATGCGGAGCAACGACCTGGTCGGCGGCTACATGCAGCTTTTCTGCGAATTCCGTAATAATCGGGAGATTTTCATCGGTACCCGTTGCCATCATCGCCTTTTCCTGACCATCGTGAATGACGTTCATCGAATAGCCGATGCTGTCGAGACCGGAAACCGGGCCTGTCGTAATCGTTACGCCATAACCCTTGATGCCCGAGCAAATCGAGAGATATCCGCCAGCGGCGTTATAAACCGTATGCGGGAACTTGAATGCGCTACCTTGAGCATTACCCAAGTTCGTAATCAATTCTTCAAAATCATAAGTGGCTCCAAGACCGCCTTCGGAAGTGCCCACGATAATGCCGATTTCCTTCGCATTTTCGTCTGTCACCTTGAAGTTTGCGTCCTGTAAAGCGCGCATGCCCGAAACCGTCTGAAGCTGTCCCAGATTGTCGAGCTTGCGGTAAAAGGCCATTTTAATGCCGAGTTCCTTGTAATCGTCAAGCGCAATCGTCGAATGGATGGATGCACTTTCCGGTTTCACATCCTGTTCCACAGAAGCGACATAAGCCGTTTTGCTGTTACCGATCGGGCTCACAATTCCAAGACCGGTCACCGCAATCTTCTTATCCTTGGCTGTCTGGCACGAAACATTTCCAGCTTCCTTGGAGAAGATGATGCTCGCATTTGTACCGCCAAATGCAACGTTATTGCTCATGACGCATTTTAAGGTCTTCGCATGGGGCACATTCTGGACAAAATCCATCTGCCCAACTTTTGCCTTGAGCGCTTCGGAATCTTCTGCAGAATAATGAAGAGTCGGAAGTACGGTATCCGTCGTCAACGCCTTGATGCTGAAAACCGCTTCGATTGCGCCTGCGGCGCCAAGACAGTGACCCGTCATCACCTTGGTCGAGCTCACGCTGACCGTCGGATTTTCTTCAGCAAAGAACTTGGAGAACGCGGTAATTTCCGCGTTATCGTTTTTGCCCGTACCCGTACCGTGTGCATTCACATAGCCGATGTCGGATTTCTGAATGCCCGAATTTTTGACGGCACGCGTCATGGCTTCGGTCAGGCAAAGAGCATCTTCGCGCGGTGCCGTAATATGGTGGGCATCGCTCGTCACGCCAGAGCCGAGAACTTCACAATAAGTTTTTGCACCGCGCTTTTGAGCGTGGGCGTAAGATTCCACAACCACAATGCCTGCGCCTTCGCCAAGCGTAATGCCGTTGCAATGGTTGAACGGAGAGCAACCATTTTCGTCCAAGGCATGGAGAGAAAGGAATCCGGAGTAAGGAACGGCGGCAAAAGAGTCTGCTCCGCCCGCAATCACGACGTCCGCCTTGCCCGCGCGAATCAAATCGCATGCAAGCGCAATGGAAATCGTGCCGGCGGCACAGGCATTTGCCACATTCGTCACAATGCCGCCGGCGCCACAGGTTTCTGCCACCTGGGACGCAATAGCGGCGATCGGCATTTTGGGGATATCATTTGCATTTTTGCCCTGCTGATGGTAGTGTTCAACGCTGATCACCCCACCCACACAGCTTCCGATAATCACACTGACCCGCTGGTCATCGGCAAAATGGCCAAGACCCGCATCCTGGAGAGCTTCATTTGCTGCTTTGATGCAAAGCTTGGATGCGCGATCCTTCTCTTCCGGAGAATCCATCGAATCCAAAGTATCGCAATGAACTTCCGCAGCAAGATCCGCATAGCACTTATCCGTATCCACGGAAGTGGTTTTATGAATGCCCGAAACAGAGTTCAGCGCATTTTTCCAGGTTTCTTCAACATTGTTACCGATGGCGCAAATCACGCCGAGACCGGTAACTACACAGCGACTATCGTTCGAAGTCATGATACCCTATCCAAAAAAATCAGAAAAAAAAGCAACCGAGATTAAGCCTGGTGCTTTGCAATGAAATCGGCAATCGTGTCGATGCTCTGGAACGGTTCCTTGCCGGCACCTGTCATCGAGACGCCAAAGTTGCTATCGACAAAGGAAATAATTTCCAAAGAATCCACAGAGTCCAGTCCAATTTCTTCGCCAAAAAGCGGAGTATCGTAGTTAAGGACATCCCCATCGACACCGAGATCCGACATAAAGAATGCCTTGAGCTTACTTTTTACTTCTTCGTTATTCATTTTTACCTCATTTAAGTTTTTTGAAAGAATAGAAAAAATTTACAAGTTCTAGCCAGCAAGCAGGCTTTTTTAGCGACAAGACGGCAAAATTTGCGAATAAAATTGAGTTTACCGATCATTTTGATGGAAAAAACAGTTCTACTTGCGGCGGAAGTTCCGCAGTCGGCTTTCCATCCTTGATGAAGCAATGGAGAGAGTAGCCTTCCGCGCACAAAATCCCTTTAACATACAGCTTATAGCGGAACTTAAAATGCAAGCGACCACGGCGCATCAAGGTCGTTTCGATATCGACAATATCGCCATAATGGGTCGGGTAACGGTAGCGCACATTCAATTCCAAGACAGGACATACAAAGCCTTGTTTTTCGACATCGGCATAGGTGGATCCAACTGTCTTGAAAAAATCGGTTCGAGCCTGTTCAAACCAAATGGCATACACGGAATGATGCACCACTCCCATTTGATCCGTTTCTGCATAACGGACTTCAATATGGCTCGTATGCTGAATTTCACAAATTTCCATAAAAACTCCCGCTAAAACGCTTGCCTAACATAGAAAGAAAGACCGACATGGTCAAAATCCACCCAAGAAACATCCGCACGGGCAAATAAGCGTTCTTTCACATTTAACCCAAGCAGAGCACCCATGCCGATAGACCGATGCCATCGATTTCGCATCAATTCGCTGAAATGATCGCCCACCTTGCCACCTTCAAAGAACAGATGGCTGCCAAGCCTCCAGCCAAAGTATTTCCGCACTTCCATTTGTAAAATCAACGCCTGGTTGTCATTGAAATAGAGGCTTTCTACACCGCGGAATCGCTGAACGCCGTCCGGTCCCGCAAGCATATCAAACGGGACATTTCCTTCCGCACGCTGCCATAATGCCCCGACGGCCGCCGTCGACTTGAACGGAAGCGGAGAATAAGCCCGCAAGTCAAGACTTTCTACATCAAAGGAATAATCCCCGATGGCTTCCGCATAAAAGAGCTGTTTCCATTCCACTAAAAAGCCGTGCTCTGTCCAATTCGCATTATCCCGAGTATCGATTCCTAAAATATACCCGGCTCCATTTCGCCATCCCGACTGCGGATTGGGAAGGTTCCTCTCCCTTCTGCGGAACTTCAAATTGGTATGCTCCATATGCAGTTCCACGCCATACTTGACCCATTCCGGAACGAACGCTTTGGATTCGAATTTTGCCCCGAAATAGAATTTTTCTTTATCGTAATTGATGTAACGGTCGATATCCGGATCGTTACCATGTCCATAGTAACTTGTAATCCAATCCTGATATTTCAAGGCAAACCAGACATGAATTTGGTCCCGATATAAATAAAAGAAAGGTTCCAAAACGAACTGGAACTGCCCTCGTGAAGAGCCATAAGCGGTCAAACCGATTTCGGGAACCTTTCCATCCCTTTCATCCGGCCTTAAAAAAAGAAGGACCATGGCGCCAAATAAAAGCCGGGTTTCTTCCGTATAACCGAGCACGGGAACCAAGGAATAACGTTGGAATTCGTCGGTCACCTCACACACGAACGGATGCAGGGAGTCGGCCGCATTTTCTGTCCGATCGTCCTCGATATCGCATGCAAGCACAGGCACAGCCAAGGCAAAAAGGGACACGAATATTTTCCACCATACTTTCATTTCGGAGCAGAATATAGAAAACCTTATTTTTTCCATACCGTTTTTGAAGGCGATTTTCGGATCAATTTGTCCCTTTTTTGACTTATTCCCTGCTGATATATTCCAAGTTGCACTAAGAAATTAGCCTCGTATGAAAAATTTTCGTTGGCATTTTAAAAAGGCGAAATGATTTTAAGAAAAAAAGGATTTTGACTCATGAAAAAACTTTCTCTCGCAGCTCTTCTTTTCGGTGCCACCTTCTTTACCGCTTGCGCAGGCACCCACACTCCCGATGTCGCTGCGACTTTAGACCAGGCGCCGGTTGTAGCCACTCAAGCAACCTCCACGGCCTCCTTCAACTGCACCGACGGTACCGTTGTCAAAGACGAAAACCTTTGCCCGATCATCATCGATGAAGTTTCTGGCGAAGAAGTTCTCGGAGTCGCTGCCGTAACGCAGGTATCCTTACTCTAAGAAGATTTCCTTCTGTTTTTTTACAGAGCCTCTCCTGATGGAGAGGTTTTTCCGTTTTAAAGGCAAGAAGCAAAATGGCGAATTTCAGAAGCCAAGTCGAGCCCCTCTATTTCAGCTTCCAGACGTTTCGCCGTTGCCAAGGATTTTTCGGCAAAGGCGCGGAGTCGAGACGCGTCTGCATCTACAATCCGATGCTCCGCAGACTTCAAAAAGGCGTCGAGCTTTTGCAAATTTTCACGGGCAGCAGAATCAAAATAAGCCTGTCCGCATTTTTCAAAGATATAATCTTCTGCAACGGGAGAAAGATGCACCATGTCCGCGGCATAGAACCTGTAATCCCGAAGCTCATCCATCACGATTTCATAGCTGGGGAAATATTCCACGTTCGAAAAGTTTTTGACGGTTTGTTGAACCGCCAAAAGGAGAGTCGCCTTGGAAAGTTGATTTCCATGCGCTCCGTCCCTTAAATGGCGCAACGGAGAAACGGTCAAAACGATGCGAACCTGGGGATTCAACCGTTCTAAATTCGAAACGGCAGTTTGCAAAGCCTGGAAAACTCGCTCCACCGAAACGAGTTCCCGATTAAAAAGCTCTCCATTTTGACGGTGGCAGTTCGATACGACGGTCCCGGACTCCTTTAGAAAATAGCAGTACGCCGTTCCAAGCGTGATAAAAACGACGTCCGCCGTTTTCAAATAACCGTGGGACATTTGAATGGCCGCATTCATTTGCCGCAAGCATCGTTCCGGATCTTTTGACGAAAACTTTCCATGGAAGTCCCAGTTATAAAAGACTTCCCCGTCCGAAAAGATTTCCTTTTCCGAATAAAATTTTTGATTCGAAATACGTTCGAGCATGTTGGCCACAGACAACGGATTGTAAACGATCCCGAACGGATTCACCCAAGTGTGAAACTTGAACCGGGTAAATTTTTCCGCCATTTTTTCGGCAAAGCACGATCCGATAAAGGCCAAATTCGTTTTCCAGTCGATGCGGATACCGGATTTTGGAAATTCGACTTCTGTCGTCCACTGCATACTCAAAGATTTCGAACGTCTAATTTTTGAACGAATGCACCGGAGCCGGGATTCTTCCTCCGCGATTCACAAAGGCTGCGCAAGAGAATCGGTTCACAGGCATCACGGGGGCGTAGCCGAGCAGCCCGCCAAATTCCACCTTGTCTCCGACCTTTTTCCCTGGGCAAGGGATTAAACGGCAAGCGGTTGTTTTCTGGTTAATCATACCGAGAGCCATTTCGTCCGCAATGATACCAGCGATCGTCGTATCCGATGTATCGCCAGGAATGGCGATCATGTCGAGTCCAACGGAGCAAACGCAAGTCATCGCTTCGAGTTTTTCGAGAGTCAAAGCGCCCACTTCTGCAGCATGGATCATTCCCTGATCTTCTGATACCGGAATGAATGCGCCCGAAAGACCGCCCACATAAGAAGAGGCCATGAGACCACCTTTTTTGACTTGGTCGTTCAGCATGGCGAGGGCTGCGGTCGTTCCCGGTGCGCCTGCATATTCAAGCCCCATTTCGCAAAGGATGTCTGCGACGGAATCGCCAATTGCAGGTGTCGGCGCGAGGGAAAGGTCCACAATGCCAAATGGATACCCGAGGCGTTTGGAAGCTTCTTTTGCCACAAGCTGACCCACGCGGGTAACCTTGAATGCGGTCTTTTTGATCGTTTCGGAAAGGGTTTCAAAATCCGTTCCGCGGACCGATTCCAAAGCTTTTTTGACAACACCGGGTCCTGAAACGCCCACATTCAAAACGACATCGCCTTCCGTGACACCGTGGAAAGCCCCTGCCATAAACGGGTTATCATCCGGAGCATTACAAAAGACGACCAGTTTCGAATCTCCGTTCAAGACTCCTTTCTTTTCGGAAAGCTCTGCGGTTTCCTTGATGATCGTTCCCATCAAACGGACCGCATCCATGTCAATGCCCGTCTTGGTCGAACCTAAATTGACCGAAGAACAAAGCACATCCGTTTCCGTCAGAGCTTCCGGAATGGAGCGGATCAAAAGTTCATCGGACGGGGTCATTCCCTTGCTGACGAGAGCCGAATATCCGCCTAAGAAATTGACTCCGACTTCTTTGGCTACAGCATCGAGCGTTTTGGCGATTTTAACGAAATCCGACGTCGTCTTGCAAGCAGAAGCCCCGATAAGGGCGATCGGCGTGACGGAAATTCTTTTATTCACCACCGGAATGCCAAAGTCCTTGGAAATTTCGTTTCCGGTTTTCACAAGATCCTTGGCTGAGCGGTAAATTTTGTCGTGAATATTCTGGCAAAGCTTATCCAAATTGGAATCGATGCAATCGAGAAGGCTGAGTCCCATCGTAATCGTGCGGACATCCAAGTTTTCCTTTTCGATCATGGCATTGGTTTCTTCGACCTCGCGAAGATTGATCATATAAACCTCTCGCTGTTTTACGTCAAATTAAAGGCGGTGCATCGCGTCAAAGATGTCTTCTTTTTGCGTTTTGATTTGCACGCCGATCTTTTCTTCGCCGAGCTTTGTCAATTCGTTTTGGATATCGCCAAATGCTTTTTTGATAGCAGAAATATCCACAATCATCATCATGTTGAAATAGCCCTGGACAATCGTCTGAGAAATGTCCAAGATGTTGATATTATTTTCTGCTAGGTAAGTGCAGACCGTGGCGATAATGCCGACCGTATCCTTGCCGACAACCGTGATAATCGCTCTTTCTTGTGCCATACCAAAATTCCTCAATGCTTCTAGTTTTACTTTTTTTCGCAAATATAGCCTAAAACGCTCCACCATTCACGACTTGAATATTCCCCTTCCATCGTCAATCCGGCTTCTTGAAACCATTGAAGAACAAAATCTTTTTCCGTTAAAAGAAGCCCGGCTAAAACGAGTTTCCCGCCCGAAGCAAGAAGCTTTACCACCTGTTCGCGCATCGGTAAAAATTCACGTAAAAACATGTTACAGACAATAACGTCGAATTGCACGCCTGAGCGGAATACATCTAAATAACCGAGAACGCAGTCGCTTTTTTCAAAGCCATTGCGCTCAAAATTTTCGGCGATGCAGGGAAGCGTTACCGGATCGATTTCCGTTCCGACAGCCAGTTTTGCACCGCGACGACGGGCAAACATCGAAAGAATTCCCGTGCCCGTCCCAATATCAAGGACCATTTTTTCCCGCAAATCGATTTTTTCCATCAAATTGGCGGAGCCTTGCGTGGTATCATGTTCCCCTGTTCCAAAAGCGGTTTTCGCTTCCAGCTCAAGGACGATTGCATCTGGATCTTCCGGCGAAAAATCAACCCAAGGCGGGCGCACCCACAGATGTGGGCTCACCTGAACAGGCTTTGCATTGTCACGAAAGGCCTGGACCCAATCCAGAGCGGCTTCTTCGGAAACCTGAAAATGATACTGCGGAAACTGTTGCACAATGCGGTCCCGTTCCAAACGCTCGTTTGCGTAAAAGCAAAAATGCGTACGTCCGTCATCCGTAGGATCCAATTCTTCTAGCGAAGCAACGCCCGCTTCAAACAGCAAATAGCTCGCAAGTTCAAATTCATCGGTTGCGCAATCGCCTTCCGCTTTATACCAAGTTTCCGTATTCTGCATAGCATCAATTTAGAAATTTGTAGTGTGCGAAATTTGAACCGCTGGATACAAAGCAATCACTGCAAATATTTTTCTCGCCGTTTCTTCGGATTCAAGCGATCCTGCACAGCCACAAGAATTCGCGTCAGAATCCATGTGATCAAGAAGTAGATGATCGCTGTCGAAATCAACGGAAAAAACGCTTCATAAGTCCGGCTGCGAATAATGTCCGAAGCTTTCGTCAAATCCTGAATGGCAATATACCCAACAACCGATGTCATTTTGACAAGAGAAATAAATTCACCCTGATACACCGGTAAAAAATGTCTAGCGGCTTGCGGGAATACGATCTTAAAAAAGGCGTGCGCTTTTCGATATCCCAAAGCGAGAGCCGCTTCCATCTGCCCTTTATCGACAGATTCAATTCCTGTCCGCATCATTTCACTCACATAAGCCGCAAAATTCAAGCCAAAGCCGATAATCGCAATCCACACACCGTCGAGTCCCGTTTTCGCAAAAACGACATAAAAAAGAATCATCAAAAAGACAACCATCGGCGTTCCCTGCATCACCCGGATAAATGTAAGAGCGATTCCATTCGCCAAAGAATTACCAGAGCGTCGCAACATACAAATTCCAAAGCCAAGCAGGCTTCCTAAAATGGCCGCAAAAACAGAGATAAACACGGTCACGCCGATTCCGCTCACCACCAATTTCCAGCGGGATTCCCGAACAAAAGTCCGTTCAAAGCTGTTTTTCAGCGATTGGAAAAAAGAAAAATCAACAGCCGTCGTGTCATCAAGCATTTGAACAGCCATTACACATTCTGAAACAT
The DNA here is from genome assembly GCA_002390045.1 of Fibrobacter sp. UBA4373. Classification (GTDB taxonomy): domain Bacteria; phylum Fibrobacterota; class Fibrobacteria; order Fibrobacterales; family Fibrobacteraceae; genus Hallerella. The sequence continues at coordinate 34,249 of DGSB01000077.1, read as the reverse complement.
AAATTGCGTCCGAATGGTAAAAACGTTCCGTTACCGAAGGCATTTCACTTAAAGTGGAAGCCACAAAATCATAAGACGAAGTTTCAAGTCCAAGCAATAACGATTCAAAGGGGGCATCATTTACCTCAAGACCGTAACCATATTCCTCACAGAACAAGGCCATCAAATTCATTTCGTACCCGACAATTTTCCCATCCTTGACATATTCAAAAGGAGCGGATTGCGCATGCGTTCCCATTTTAAGAGTGGGACGTCCCGACTTCGCCTTTGGAAATTTCACCACTTTCTTGGATTCATCATTTCCTAACCACAGATTGTCCAAAGAATCTAAAGTTCCGATAGCCTTCTGTTTTTCAATAAAAGCGTTCATTTCGTCACGCAAGGATTTTCCTTTTTCCGTTTTAGGGAACGCAACCACAATATTCAAAGGTTCAAATCCGCAGTGAATGTATGCCAGATTCGGCACGTTCAAAGCCGCATAGCGAATAACCGGTTCGTCATTAATAAAGCCATCTATTTTTCCTGTCGAAACCAGGTATGCCATATCCGGAGTAGAGTTGTAATAATCAATTCTTGCATTCGGAAACATTCGTCGAGCTTCTTTATCCACAAAGACAAATCCATTCTGCATTCCAAGAACCAGCTTCTCATTTTTCTTCATTTCCTCGATTGAGGTATACTTGAGCCGTTTCCCTAAGAACTGCGCAGGCACATCTGCAGAGGACGCTTTGGGAATCAGGTTCGACTTGACGATGACCGCGGTACCGCCTTGATACGTCGGCATGGAAAAAAGGATGCTTTCCTTGCGTTCTTCCGTCGCTGTCATTCCTGACGCAGAAAGATCGTACAAGCCGGAAACCAGGGCCGGAATAATCGCTGAACAATCCAGCGACACGATTTGAAGACCGAGGCCTTTCCTCTTGCAAAATTCGATGACCAAAGCAATATCGTATCCGACGATTTTCTTTTCTTTCACATAGGCGAAGGGTTCGTTGTACACGTTCGTCACGATTTTCAGCGATCCATTTTTCCCGACTTCCGGAATTTTTTCAATGAATTTTTTGTTTTCATCATTGCCAAACCAAATTTGTTGCAATCGTTCCAAGGAACCGTCCTTTGACATTTCAAGCAGCATTTCATCGATTTGTTTTTTTAGAGTCGCTCCTTTTTCATTTTTGGGGAAAGCAATCGCATAGAATGCAGTATCTATTTTTTGAGGATAAATGGAGATGCCATCGATATGACGTACCAAAGTCTGTGCAACAGGCTCATCTAAAAGGATTCCGTCCAGAGCACCTTCTTTGACACGATTCCCTAAATCGGCACTCGTATTGTAATATTTAATGTCGGCAAGGGGAAAGTTTTTTTGAGCGATGCTTTCAAACACCGTTCCAGCTCCAACTCCGATGGTCGCTCCCGAGCGATTCAAAATGGCCGCTAACCCCGTATCGGATGCACTAGACAAAGAAGCTCCATCATCCTTCACCATCATGGCGTTCACGATTTTGACAAGCGGATCTGAAAAATCGATTTTTTCCTTACGCTCCTGAGTTTCATTCAAATTGGCGACAATGATATCGATGTTTCCACTTACCGCAGCGGCGACAATGCTATTGTAATCATAGATCTTGACTTGGACATCCGCATTTAACCATTGTGCAAATCGCCGGATAAATTCAATATCGAATCCAGTCAATTCCGTTCCTCTGTAATAGCTATAAGGAGGAACAACGCCGCTTGTTCCCACATGTAAAACCAATTCCGGATTTTTTGGCCTAGGAATTTCGGGCATAACGGTATCCAACCGAATCAGCCAACGATTCCGCATCTGCGGCAAAATTCCATTTTCATTGTTTTCACGAATGAAAGCATTGATTTTTTCCTTCAAATCAGGAATCTTGGAAACTCGCGAAATTCCGATCGAAACATTGACGGTATCCCCAATGGTTTCAGGAAGTAGTTTAACCCCTTTGAGTCCACTTTCAATCGCCTGTTCCATTTGCAGGCGTTCAAAGGCAAAACCATCCAACTTACCCTGATAAACCGCTTCATAACCCGTCACCGGATCGTTGAAGGAAAGTTTTTTAGCTTTCGGCAAAACTTGCGGAAGCGCATAAGCGACCGACTGCCCTTCATAATACCCAACCGAGCGATCCGACTGATTCAATTCTGCTAAAGATTCGATCGTTTCCTTTTTTTCATCACATCCCAAAAGCAGAAAAAGGAACAAACACAATGCAAGAATATTCCGAATCATCGATCTCTCCCCTAGCGCACATGCAATTTCAAAAGATTTTTTTCACCCGAAACACTGGTACGGATGTCCAGCGTCGCCATTTCAATCAGCTTGCGAGAGAATTCATCGCAAAATTTCAAAGGATCCATTTGCGCACCTTCATATTCAATCGTGACAACGGCTCCATTTTGATTTTCGGAAATTTCAACGATGAACATCAATACCGAGTTTGAATCCAGTCGTGGCACAAAAATTTGCGTTACCAATTCCTCGAAAATAAAACTGATATTGCGAGTCGTTTTTTTGGAAGCCTGATGTTTTTCACTAAACTGGTACAGACGATTGACAACTCCGATATAATCAAAATTTTTCGATGAAATTTTTTCTTCAAAAACATTCAACCGGTTAATGAAAAGGCGAGTTCTTTCCCGTTGCGGATGGTTAAAGATTTGCTCAGGAGTTCCGTCTTCATAGATTTCGCCCTGATCCATATAAAAAATTCGGCTAGAGATTTCTTTTGCAAAATTCATTTCATGCGTCACGATCAACAGGGTAAGTCCTTGTTCCGCCAAATTACGGATGACCGCCAGAACTTCCCGGACCATCGTCGGGTCGAGAGCACTCGTCGGTTCATCGAACAGAATGATTTCGGGATCCATTGCCAGCGTGCGCGCAATCGCCGCACGCTGCTTTTGGCCTCCTGAAAGTTCTTCCGGAAGCGAATTCGCTTTATCGGCAAGGCCTACCTGATGAAGGAGATTCATCCCCTTTTCATAGGCTTCTTTTTCGGAACGTTTCAAGAGATCCTTTTGAGCGACTGTAATGTTTTCGATAATCGTCAGATGATTGAACAAGTTGAAAGACTGGAAAACCATTCCCATTTTACGGCGAAAAGTGGCTACGTCGGCACCGGGAGCCGTAATGGATTTTCCATCGATCCAAATTTCACCCGACGTCGGATCTTCAAGACGGTTGATGCAACGCAATAAAGTCGACTTTCCCGTTCCGGAAGGTCCGATAATGGAAATGACCTCGCCACGCTGAATTTCCGCATTCACATCCTGCAGAGGTGTCACATTTGGATAAACCTTTTTTAAATGACGGATCGAAATCACGAAAACCCCACCTGAATATTTCTAAACGGACTCTCATCGTTAATCTAAGCGATTTTGGGCCAATCACGGCGAATTTCCCCGGTAAAAATGAAGAAATTCCTTGTCCCCCGCCAAAAGCGTTCGTTTTACTGCACACGCGTGCATCAATTTTAATTTTTTGTTATATTTGCATCGTATTTTGGACCGAACCCGCAAGTTCGTTCCCGAATTTTACTCATTTTTGCACGCTTTGAATTCAATTAGACGATTTAGGTTCAAAATTTATGGCAGTTAGATATACAGAAGACAATATTAAATCGTTGGAGTGGCATGAACATATCCGGATGCGTCCTGGTATGTACATCGGTAAACTCGGAGACGGTCAGAGCCCTGACGACGGTATTTACGTGCTCGCCAAGGAAATCATCGACAACTCGATCGATGAATTCGTGATGGGCGCCGGCAAAAGAATTGAAATTACGATTGAAGACCGCGAAGTCCGTGTGCGTGACTACGGTCGTGGAATCCCTCTCGGTAAAGTCGTGGACTGCGTTTCCAAGATGAATACCGGCGGTAAATATGATTCCGAAGCGTTCCAAAAGTCGGTCGGTTTGAACGGTGTCGGTACAAAAGCGGTAAATGCGCTTTCCGACAAATTCATTGTCCAAAGCTTCCGCGACGGAAAATGCAAAAGAGCGGAATTCAGCAAAGGTGTCCTCGTCAAAGAATACGGGGAATGCAAATCGGACGAAAAGACCGGTACGGAAATCATCTTTACACCGGACGCGACGATTTTCAACAAGAACTACCGCTATCTTCCGGCCTACATGGAAGAAAAAATCTGGAACTACGCCTATCTGAACACGGGCCTTACGCTCGTGATGAACGGCAAGGTCTACACAAGCGAAGAAGGGCTTCTTGACTTGCTGAAAGGTCGTGTAGACGACACGCTCCGTTACCCGATTGCCCATCTGAAGGCAAAGGATATCGAAATCGCCTTCACGCATGGCAACCAGTACGGCGAACATTACTTCAGCTTTGTGAACGGTCAGCACACGACCCAGGGCGGAACGCACCAGCAGGCCTTCCGCGAAGGTTTTGTCAAAGGCGTCCGCGACCACTTCAAAAAGGATCTCGATCCGTCGGATATCCGCAACTGCATTATTGCAGCGATTGCCGTCCGAATCCAGGAACCGGTGTTTGAATCCCAGACAAAGACAAAGCTCGGCAGCACGACGACAGCTCCGGGCGGTCCTTCTCTCCGCACCTGGATCGTCGACTTCGTTTCGACTGAAGTAGACAATTATCTGCACAAAAATCCGGAAGCGGAAAAGGCTCTCCTCACCCGCATCCAGCAGAGCGAACGCGAACGTAAAGATATCGCTGGCATCCGAAAGCTCGCCAACGAACGCGCACGCAAAGCGAACCTGAACAACAAAAAGCTTCGTGACTGCAAAGTCCACTTGACAGATGCCAAGAATCCGGTTCACAAGGAAACCATGATTTTCCTGACCGAAGGTGACTCTGCATCGGGCACGCTGACCAAGGCGCGCAACGTGCAGAACCAGGCAGTCTTTAGCTTACGCGGTAAACCGCTCAACAGCTTCGGGCTCACCAAGAAAGTCGTTTACGAAAACGAAGAATTCAACCTGTTGCAGCATGCACTCGACATTGAAAACGGTCTCGATTCCCTCCGTTACGACAAGGTCATTATCGCGACCGATGCCGATGTGGACGGTATGCATATTCGACTGTTGCTCATGACATTCTTCTTGCAGTTCTTCCCGGAACTTGTAGAACAACGTCATCTTTACATTTTGCAGACCCCGCTTTTCCGCGTTCGCAATTCCAAGAAGAACAAAGTTCTTTATTGCTACGACGAAGCCGAACGAGACGAAGCGGCCCAAGTTCTTGCCGGCAAGGATTTGGAAATCAGCCGATTCAAAGGTCTCGGTGAAATCAACCCGGATGAATTCCGTCAGTTCATCGGTGAAACGATGCGCCTCGAAAGCGTCGTTTCGCCTCCAGATGCGTCCTTAGGTAAAATGCTCGGCTACTACATGGGCAAAAACACGCCAGAACGTCAGAACCGTATTGTGCAAAACCTGCGCGCTAACGCGGTGGAGGAACTGTAATGAGTGATATCGAAGATAAGTACGCAAACGCTCCCGAAGCCGACGTCAAAAGCGATACCGCGATTCTCGGTCTTTCGAATGCAAACCATCTGGAAAAGCTTTACGACGGCTGGTTCCTCGACTATGCGAGCTACGTGATTCTCGACCGTGCTGTTCCATATTTTGAAGACGGTTTGAAACCCGTGCAGCGTCGCATTCTGCACACGCTCTCCGAAATGAACAACGGTCATTTGATCAAGGTGGCGAACGTGGTCGGTGCAACAATGCGTTACCATCCGCACGGTGACTCTTCCATTTACACGGCTCTCGTCGGTCTCGGTCAAAAAGACTTGCTGATCGATACGCAGGGTAACTGGGGAAACCCCTTAACGGGCGATGGCGCTGCTGCAGGCCGTTATATCGAAGGACGTCTTTCGCAGTTTGCACAGGAAATCCTTTTTAATCCGGAAACGACGGAATGGATTCCGAACTACGACGGTACCCGTAAAGAGCCTGTCACTCTTCCTGCCAAATTCCCGTTGCTTCTTGCCCAAGGTGTAGACGGCATCGCGGTCGGCCTTTCGACATACATTCTTCCGCACAACTTCAACGAACTTTGCGAAGCAAGTGTCGCCTATCTCAAAGGCAAAAAGTTTACCCTGTACCCGGACTTTTTTACCGGTGGCACTATCGACGTTTCCCATTACGACGACGGAGCCCGTGGCGGCAAGATTAAGGTTCGCGCCAAAATCGAAGTTCAAGACGCAAAGACTCTTGTCATTCGCGAAATCCCTTATGGCACAACGACAGGTTCGCTCATTGAAACGATTGTCGCCGCCAACGACAAGGGCAAAATCAAGATCAAGCGCGTCGACGACGACACCGCTCAAGAAGTCGAAATTGTGATTCACCTTCTTCCTGGATCCGATCCGCAGAAGATGATCGAAGCGCTCTACGCTTTCACGGACTGCGAAAAATCCCTTTCCCCGTGCACCTGCGTCATCATCGACAAAAAGCCTTGCTTTACCACGACCTCTGAACTTTTAAAGTTGAGCGTCGACCACACAAAGCATTTGCTCAAGTGGGAACTCGAAAATGACCTGAAACACTCGCAGGAAAAGTGGCACGCGACCAGCCTCGAAAAGATCTTCATCGAAAAAGAAGTCTACGAAGTCATGAAAAAGGCGAAAGACCACGACGAAATGATCCAGCTGATCGATGAAGGCTTAAAGCCATTCACGAAAAAGCTCCGTCGCGAAGTCACGACCGAAGACATCGAAAAGCTCGTCGCTCTCCCGATGTCGAAAATCGCACGCTTTAACCGCAAAAAGGCCGATGAACTTTTAAAGAGCTTGGACGATCACATCGCTGAAATCCATGCGAATTTGGAAAACATCATCGATTATACCATTGCGCACTTCAAGAACATCCAGAAGAAGTACGGCGCAGGCCGCGAACGCAAAACGCAGATCGCGGAATTTGGCAAGGTCGATGCCGTGCACGTCGCCATGGCCAACCAGAAGTTCTTTGTGAACCGCAAGGAAGGCTTTATCGGAACCGATCTCAAGAAAGAAGAATATCTCTTCGACGTTTCCGAATACGACGACATTATCGTGTTCAAAAATGATGGTTCGTACAAGATTGTGAAGGTTTCTGCGAAAGACTTTGTCGGAAAAGACATCGTTCTTGTGGAAAAATTCAACAAGGATGACGAACGCCGCATTTACAACGTCATTTACCAAGATGGCAAAGATGGTCCCGCTCTCATCAAGCGCTTTAACGTCGGCGGCATTACCCGGAACAAGGATTATCCGATGGGCAAGGGAAAACCGGGCTCCAAAATCCTTTACATTTCCTCGAATGCAAACGGCGAAGCGGGAACTGTCAAAGTGGTGCTCAAGCCGCGCCCACGCGTCAAGCTCAACTTTGAAGTGGACTTTTCCGAAGTGGAAATCAAGGGTCGCAATGCGGTCGGCAACATTGTCACCAAATACCCGGTTCGTTCCATTAAAAAGGTAAGCGACGGCGAAAGTACCCTTGGTGCCAAGGTTTTCTATTTCGATGCGATTTCCGGTATGGTCAGCACCCAAAAGAAGGGCGACCGAATTGGAGCTTTCGAAGACGACGAAAAACTGATTTCTATTCGCAACAATGGCATGGCCAAATTGCACGAAATGAAGGACCCGATTCTTGTCGGTACCGACATTTTGTACCTTGGCAAATATAATCCGAGCCGAATCTTCACCGTTTTGTATTTTGAAGGGGAAAACTTCAATTACATGGTCAAGCGCTTTACGCTCGAAACCTGCCCGACGACGACGGAATTCAACATTCTTTCGGACCATCCGGATACGAAGATGATCGAATTCTTCAGCACGGAAAATGCCCGAGTGATGATGGATTACCAGTCCGGTCACAAGGTAGAACAAGAAGAGCTCGACCTGACTGAACTTGCCGAAGTCAAAACCTATAAGGCTTTGGGAAGCAAGTTCACCGCGAAAAAGGTCAAGAGATTCACCCGAATCAAGGATTCCTCGAATGAAGAGGTGTCGGAAAACGATACCGACTCGGATTCCCCTGATCTCTTCGGATAAAAGGAGACTTTGATGAGCCGCTCTGAAAAAGAACTCGATGGCGTAACGCTTCTTGGAAATCAGAACACCAAGTACACATACGACTATAATCCGAAACTGTTGGAAAAGTTCCCGAACAAGCATCCCGAAAACGATTACATGGTGATGCTCAACTGCCCGGAATTCACTTCGCTCTGCCCGAAAACCGGTCAGCCGGACTTTGCCGACATCCACATCAACTACATTCCGGATCAGTCCATTGTGGAATCCAAGTCGCTGAAACTTTACCTGTTCAGCTTCCGCAACCACGGGGACTTTCATGAAGACTGCGTGAACATCATCATGAAGGATCTGATTGCGCTCATGGATCCGAAGTATATTGAAGTGGAAGGCGTGTTCATGCCACGCGGAGGAATTTCGATTTACCCGTTCGCCTGCTACGGCAAACCGGGAACCGTTTACGAAGCCCGCGCCACGGACCGTCTTTTCGCCTCCATCGACAGGCGGTCTCACAAATAAAATCAGGAAGTCCAAAATGAAAAAAGCAATCGTACTTTCTTCGGGCGGTGTAGATTCTTCCGTATGCGTGGCCATAGCCGTTCAAAAATTTGGCAAAGAAAATGTGGCAACGACTTCGATCTTTTACGGTCAAAAACACGATAAGGAGCTCAAGGCGGCGAAGGCGATTGCGGACTTTTATCAACTTCCCCATTACGAATTCGACCTTTCCTCGGTCATGCGGTATTCCAACTGTTCGCTTCTCTCCGGATCTACGGAAGAAATCGCGCACAAAAGCTATGCCGAGCAGATCGCGGAACAAGGTCCTAACGGCAACGGTCGCGTTTCTACCTACGTACCGTTCCGCAACGGGCTTATGCTGAGCGTCTGCGCAAGCCTTGCCCAGAGCCTCTTCGAAAAAGATGAAGTCACGCTCTACCTAGGCGCTCATGGAGACGACGCCGCAGGTAACGCTTATGCAGACTGCAGTACAGATTTTGTGAATACCATGGGAAAAGCGATTTCCATTGGAACCTATGGACTCGTGAAAGTGGAAGCGCCTTTTGCAGGAATGTCCAAGGCAGACGTCGTCAAAAAAGGCCTTGAACTCAAAGTGCCGTTTGAACTGACCTGGAGCTGTTACGAAGGCGGGGAAAAGCCTTGCGGGACATGCGGAACATGCATCGACCGCGCCAAGGCTTTTGCCGAAAACGGCGTTAAAGATCCAGCACTCTAAAAGATAATTGACAAAAAAAGGCTCTACTTCTTCGTCGAATCCACCGGCGCAGGTTCCGTCGCCGTTTCGCTATTCAGGATTGTTTCGAGAATTTCTGCCGCCTGCAAGAATTCATTCGAATCCGAGCAGCCCTTTGTTCCGAGAATCGTCTGCAAATACTGCTTTTGCGTTTTCAAATCGCCTTCCGAAGCGGCAATGTTCGAAAGTTTCAAGAGCGATGCACAGGTTTTTGGAGAATCCGGGAACGCTTTCACGACGCGGCCAAAAACAGTTTTCGCCTTATCCATCTGATTCGCATCCGAGAGGCAAACACCCATCCAGTAAAGAGCATCGCTTGCAATCTGCCCTTGCTTGGACTCTTCATAGATTTGCTTGAATTCTGAATAGGCAAGCTTGACTTCACCCTTGTGATAATCGGCACGTGCCGTATTGAAGAGGGAATCCAAAGTTTGCACTTTTTCTGCGGAAATTGCCGCACTATCCGCAGGAGCTTCCACCGTCTGACCGTTCACCACGACTTTTTTCGAAAGGATTTTGTCGGACTTGCCAAGAAGCAGATCCAAGCGGTAGAGCAATTCTTCATGGTGGCTGTCATTTCGATCGCTGATTTCTGCAATTTTGGAAGAAAGCATCGAAAGTTCCACCTTCATGCGCTTTTGCACTAAGGCGAGAGAATCGATTACCTGTTCCAAAGAGTCGATGCGAGCTTTGGAAGCATCCGTCGAAGCGGAGACTTCTTGCTTCACCTGTTGCACATCCTTTTTTACATCATCGCCCACAGCCTTCATTTCCTTTGTACGGAGAAGCGTGACGCTAGAGCAAGATGTCAGTGCAAATGCACAAACCAAAGATCCGAGTATCAGACGTTTCATGGAAACCTCAAAATCAAAGACATTCCCCGGCTCCTAGCCGGGAAATTCAAAAGGATTACTTCTTGATATTGACCTTGAAATTGGCGCGACGGTTCTGGGCATAAGCTTCTTCGCTTTCGCCAGCGGCCTTCGGCTTTTCCTTGCCATAGCTCACCGTTTCCATGCGTTCATTTCCAACGCCGTAAGCCGAAAGGAATTCCTTCACCTTCATCGCACGCTTACTACCGAGCGTCATGTTGTAATCTTCGGTACCACGGGCATCCGTATGGCCTTCCACGACGATGACAAAGCGCGGTTCCTTCAAAAGGATATCCCCAACCTGAGTCAAGATTTCCTTCGCCTTTTCGGTGAGTTCGGACTTGTCAAAGTCAAAGTAGACGTCATCCGACATGAGTTCGTTAATCAGTTTTTCTACACGGGCGCGTTCCGCTTCGAGGCGTTCGGCTTCAAGACGTTCCGCTTCGAGACGAGCTTTTTCCAAGGAATCCGCTTTGGCCTTGGCGATTGCGGCAGAATCTTCTGCGGAAACAGTCTGTGCAGGTTCTTCTTTTACCACCGGGTTTACAGGCGGCTTATTCTTGGAGCAAGCGACAATCGCAAAAGCCGCAGCTGCAGAAATTGTAAGCAACAAAATCTTCTTCATTCTTCTACCATCCTTCGTTTTGATTAGAAATTTGTTTTTGACGTTCCGGAGAATACCAGGACCATGTCGGAGCGGTATTGTCCCCGCTGTTCGTGATACGGGTAACGTTTGTGCCGTCTTTCCGCATAATATAAATCTGATGCGATCCCGAACGATCGCTGGAGAAAGCGATGAGCATTCCATCCGGAGACCACGTCGGGTGTTCGTTATTGCCAGCATTGCTCGTAAGCTGAACAATATCCGAGCCGTCGATGGCACAGGTGTAAATGTTCATTTTTCCGCCATCCATCGATGTGTAAACGATCCTATCCCCCTGCGGAGACCAGGATGCGCGTTCGTTGTAATTTCCCATAAAAGTGACTCGGCGAGCATCACTGCCATCTTTGCCCATCACAAAAATTTGTGGACTTCCGCCACGGTCACTCGTATAGAGGATTTCCGTTCCAAACGGACTCCACGAAGGGCTCACCTGGGAAGCACGGCCGTACATCACCTTGTGATTTGCTCCCGTTTTGGGATCGCCGAGATAAACAGTCGTTGTATTCCCGTGGATAGCCGCAAACAAGAGTTCACCTGTCTTCGGGTTCACCGCCGGGCTAAATGTTTGGGATTTATCGGGGAACAGGCGACGTTCCCGACTCGTATAAAGTTCCCGTTCAAAAAGTTGAGCCTTGCCATTGCGGAAACTCACATAGACAATCGAATTGTTGTCCTTGGTCCATGCCGGCATCATGCTGATGGTCGTATCGTGCGTGAGCTGACGGCGGTTATAGCCATCATAATCCGCAACGACGATTTGCTTGACGCCATCGACTTTGGAAACCCAGGCGAGTTCCGTCGAAGCCACTCCGAATTCACCCCAGAGCTGTTTGATTACTTTATCCACAAAATCATGCAGGGCCGCGCGGACATCCTTTTGAGAAACCGTATAGGCTTCTCCTAAAATCAAATCCTTGGTCTGCGTCGCATACAGATAACAAGCGAGCTTTACCTTGGAACCTTCTGCCTTTTGCAGTTTACCTGTTACGTAAAACTTTGCCCCGCCTCGGACAAACGTAACCATTTTGAACGTCGGGCTTTCCACCACCGAAAAGCGTCCCGAAAGTTCAAAGTCCCGTTTCAAAACTTCTTCGGGTTTTGCGGACACCGCTTCGAACAGGCCGTCCTGATCAAACGGAACGAGCCCGATTGGCATCGTATTCGTGACAGCAATTCCCACATCGACGGAAATCGTATCGATTAACGCAAAAGAGCTTGTACACGCAACCAAAAGAGCTAAAAAGAATAATTTGAATTTCGAAAGCATCATTTTAATAATACAAAGTTTTTACTATCCCCGCTGTGAGTTTTCTCAATTCGGCGTAAAGTTAAAGTTGAGCGAAAGCGCAGGGGCACGGTAATTGGGAGGGAGCTCCGGAAGCTTGGAAATTTTCACGGCACGCATCGAAAGATGGTCCCAAGTTTTATTTCCGGAAGACCGTTTTAAGGAAATGTTCGTGATGTTTCCAAAGCGGTCTACGGTAAACTGGACTGAAGTCTTGGTACTCTTAGAAACAGTCAATCCCGAAGGCGGATTAAAATGCTGCATAATAATCTGCTTTAAGCGTTCAAGATACACTTGCATCAGCGGATCCATATCCACATAGCCAACCGGGTTTAGTCCGGACGCTTCCGCGATTTCATCGGGAAGATCCATGTCATCGGGGAGATCCATCGTTTCTTCGACAGATTCTTCCTTGGGAGGTTCCGGTTCGGGTTGCGGCTCCGGCTCGGGCTTCGGTTCTTCCTTTGCGATTTTCGGTTCCGGCGGAAGCTCCTTTTTCACTTCCGGCTTCGGTTTTGGCTGTTCCTTTTTGACTTCTTTAGGCGGCTCGGGCTGCGGCTTCGGCGGTTGCTTTTTGGGTTGAGCCTTGGGTGGAGCGACCTTGTGCGGCTGTTGCACCTGTACCAGTTCAAATATTTTGACCGGTTCCGGTTCTCGTTCAAAATTCAACTTGTTCAAAACGACCACGGCACCGAGAATCAGCAAATGAAAACACAAGGAAACGACGACAATCTTCGGAAGCTTGCCGCACCAGCCACTCTGGAAGAATGGGGACATATCTTGTTTTTTCTTTTCTGCCATTCGATAAAATCGCTTTATTTTTCAGGGAGAGTCAAAAAGCCGAGTTTGGTAACGCCCGCCTGTTGCACAAGCGAAACAACCTTCATCACTTTGCCATAATTCACCGCTTCATCGGCATTAATGACGACCGGCATATTGCCGTCCCACAAGGACTTGAAAATGTTGTTGAAATCGTTCAGCTCCACTTTCATATCCGCAATGTAAATTTCATTCTGCTTGTTGATGGAAACCTTCAGCAATTTTTCCTGTTCCATTGTCGGGGCTTCCGCCTTCGGAAGTTCCACCTTAATCCCTTGACTCATCAAAGGCGCAGAAATCAAGAACACGATGAGAATTGCGAACACGACGTCGATCATGTTCGTCAGGTTCATTTCCTGGTTAATCGGTTTACCACGACTACGTTTCACAGGAACTCCTTAACCAGCCACTTCTTCAAGAGCGAGGAGGTCACCGCGCTTAAATAGACTGAGCATACGGCTACCAAAGTTGTAATAGGCGATTTCATTTTCACCCGTGCGAGACACAAAAATATTGTACGCACCCGAAGCCGGAATAGCCACCACAAGCCCTGCGACCGTTGTAATCAGAGCCATCGCGATACCCGGAGCGACCACAGCCAAATCCGCAGAACCATGCCGGCCGATTTCAAAAAAGGCGCTCATAATTCCCCAGACAGTTCCGAGAAGCCCGAAGAAAGGCGCCAAATTCGCGCACATGCCAAGGAAGTTCACATGACGGTTTTCGCTCAACCGAATGCCTTCAATCGAACGTTGGATGGTATCTTCCAAAAGGGACGCGCGATGCTGAATGGAATCGTAACTCACAAAATTGCTGAACTTGGAAGCTTCGATCAAAACTTCTTCCGTCAAACTCTTCAAAGCGCTCGCTCCGCTCGTATCGCAAAGATCTTTTAAATCCACAAAGCGTTCGATCTTTTCGAACTTGCGGTAGAAGAGTGCATTGGCATGCTGATTTTTACGAAAGAAAACCATCTTAACAATAATGATCCCCCAGCACATCAAGGACATAATCGCCAAAATGCAAAGGATAACCATCGTTGCAATGTCGGATTCTCGAACCATTTGGATAACAGGCAAATCGAGCATGAAGCCTCCCTAAAAAGTCAAAAATCAATCTAGTAAATTTACACCGACAAAAATGTTATTAGATTTCAAACATGAAACTTATTCCTAATGGCCGTTGGGATAACGGCGACGAAAATACGCTTCCCAGTGTCGTTGTACACGTTTTAAAAGATCACCATTTTCTGCATGTCCGCTTTCAGGTAACGGAACCGGATTCCTGCTACGCAGCTACCGTCGACCATGACGGTGGCCACGCCTGGGAAGATAGCTGCGTCGAAATCTTTATTAAAGCCCTCAATTCGGCAAATGAATACATCAATTTTGAATTCACAAGCAAGGGTTTTTGCTATGCAGCCCGCGGATTAAACCGGGAACATCGCAAGGAATTTTTACAGACGCAATATTCCCATATTCTGCGTTCGGTCAAGGAACCGGTATTTGAAGACGGCAAAGTCACCTGGGAACTCAAGGTTTCCATTCCAGGATTCCTCTTCGGAAGCCACAATCTTTCGAGTGAAGAAATTTACGGAAACATTTACAAGTGCGGAGACAAGACTCGCCGTCCCCACTATCTGGTGCATTTTCCGATTAACACCGACAAGCCCGATTTTCACCAGCCCCGATTCTTTAAGAAAATTATCTAACAGCAAGGATTTTGGACATGAAACTTTGGATGGGGATTTTTTTGGGGGCTCTTGCTTTTTCTGCAGGAGTCCTTTTTGCAGAAGATTCTCTTTACGTTCCCTTTGGAAAACTAGGCTATTTGACCAGTTCCTTCGGAGAAAGCCGGGGAACCCGTTACCATGCAGGCGTAGATTATTCAACAGAAATGCAAGAAGGCTTCCCTTCCATTGCGCCAGAAGACGGGAAAATTGTCCAAGTCAAGATGTCCCCATACGGCTATGGCAAAGTGATCTATTTTGAAGATAAGCTCGGGCGCACATGGGTCTTTGCGCATCAAAGCGGATTTTCTAAAAAGCTGGATTCTCTAATCCGCTACACGCAGAAGAAAACCAAAAAGAACGACATCTCGATCGACCATCCGAAAATTCCCGCCTTTCAAAAAGGGGATACACTTTCTTATACGGGAAGCTCTGGAATCGGGAATCCCCATTTGCACTTGGAACTTCGATCCGGGGAATCGATTTTGAACCCTTGCCATCACGGCACCCTCTGTGGCGATACCCTGGACCCTCAGATTCTCGGAGCCGCCGTATTCCAAGGCGAAGACGTTTCGATTACCGGTGAAGAAGCCTTGAAAAACGGATGCTTGGAAGTCCCCGACATTCACAATCGTGAAGACTCCCTCCGTTTTACGTTTAAAATTGCAGATTACAGTCGGGAACCTCTCGAAAACCCGATGTCCGTTCGACGTGTAACGCTCAAAAAAGGAAATACAATCCTCGGAGAAATCATCAAGGATACGTTGAAATTTTCAAACATGCTTCAAATCCGGGAAGAGCTCCTTTGGGCAGAAGAAGCCGATACCGCAGGCGATTGGCATTACATCCCTAATCCATACAAATTAACAAAAGACGATACGCTTGAATTTGAAACCGAAGACATGACCTACCGCGTTTCCAAGAGAAGACTTATCCTCGCAGAATCCTGCGAAGGCAAAAAGCCGATGATGCGCGGAAAAAATCAAAAGCCGGAAATGTTCACGTTCTTAAGCCGCACCTGGATCGGACTAGACCTTTGCCAGTCAGATTCTCTGAAAACAGATTTTCTCTTTTTCAGCAAAGGGAAGCCAATCGCAGACAGTGAAAGCAAGCCGTTGAATCCCTGCAAGGAATTTGCAGCGGCACCCATTCCTCTTGGGAAAATACTGGCCATATTCCCAGATCTCGACGAAATCCGCTTGGAACAAAACGGGAAAACAGATACCATCCGCGTTACAGAAATTCCGGCTGACGCCCAGGATTTCAACTGGGAAACCGAATTTCAAGAAAAAAAGATTTCACAAAACGTGACAAAGCTTTCGGACGTTCCTTGGACAAGAGCCCTCGGCATTCGCAAGTTTCAAAACGATAGCGTTCCCGCATATGAATTTCATCCGAAAGGATTGCACTTTTGGGGAAGTTGGACAGTATCGTTTGATGCCAATCTTGCAAGCGCTCCGCTCTACTACTTGGGCGAAACATCCCGTCGTTGGTTCTACTTCAGCAAACAAAAAAAGACGAAACAGACCCGTTTTACAAGCATGAATGAAATTCGCGACATCGGATTCATCCAAGATAACACAGCCCCGGAACTCGGAGAAGCGCGATTGGATTCCGCAGTCATCGCAGGAAAACTGTCTCCCGTTGTCCGAATTCCGGTAATCGAAAAGGAATCCGGCATCGAAAACGGGAATGCAATTCAAGCTTTTGCCAAGGGCGTTCCATACATTTATGCGGAATATGATTCCGAGCCCCAAGAACTCGTATTCGTCTTGAACGATTTATCCCAAGCCGGCAAGAGCTTTAAGGTCCGCATTCAAGATGAAGTAGGAAACGTTAAAACGTTTGAAATTACGGTGCCTACCGCACCGACTGAAGAATAAGTATTTATATTGCAATTCAAATGGTAAACGATCCGTACATTCTCGTAGCCGACAAAGAATCTCTCGACAAACTTCTCGAGGATCTTTCCCACTACGAAATCGCAGCAGTCGACACCGAAGCCGATTCGATGTACCATTATACGGTACGTCTCTGCTTGATACAGATTACCATCGGTGAACATCATTACATCGTCGATCCGTTTGCTCCGATTGACATCACCCCGATCTTCAAGACCCGTGCCATGAACAGCTTGATTTTGCACGGAGCCGATTATGATCTGCGAATGCTTTGGCATCATTACCAATTCTCGCCAAAGCACGTTTTCGACACGATGATCGCCGCCAAATTTCTCGGAGAAGAAGGTCTGGGCTACGCAAGCCTTGTCCGCAAATATTTCGGAGTCGATCTTCCCAAGGACAACCAAAAGTCCGACTGGACGACGCGCCCGCTTCCACCGGACATGTGCGAATACGCCATCCATGACACTTTCTATTTGCACGAGCTCTGCGCAAAGCTTGGCGAACAGCTCAAAGCTCAAGGCAAGTTCTCCTGGATGATCGAAACCTGTAACGAGCTGATTGAAAAGGCTCGCCAAAAAAAGGAAGAAGATCCTGAACGCTGGCGCATTTCCGGTTCTTTCCGGTTGCAGTCTAAATCCCTGAACATCTTGAAGCACATTTGGGAATGGCGCGAAAAGGAAGCCGAAAAACTTGACCGCCCGACTTACAAAGTTTTAGGGAACGAGCTGATGCTAGCCATCGTGCGTTCTGCAACGTACTCCTTCCCCGAAGTCCGCGAAGAATACCTGCCGAAACTTCCCCGCAACTTTTTTGGGGAACGTCGGAACGAATTCATTGCCATGCTCGAAAGCGCCATGCAGGTTCCGGAGTCGGAATGGCCCGAAGAGACGCAAAAGACTCCGCCACCTCAAATCAGCCCCGACGGAGAACTGATTGACACGCTCAAGGAATGGCGAAACGAACGAGCTTCGGAACTCCATTTAGATGGAGCTATGCTTGCCAACCGCACCCAATTGATAGCCCTAGCCACCCCTATCGGTTCAACCTGGGATGACCGTTACAATGCGGCGCATTTCTTAAACTGGCAACGCTCTATCTGGAACGGCATTTTGCACAACAAATTAACCCGCTGAGGTCTTTATGGGCATTGGAATTCCAGAACTTCTCTTGTTGGTTTTCTTGGCGATCCTCCTGTTAGGCGCTCGCCGTATTCCGGAACTTGGAGCCTCTTTAGGAAAAGCGCTCCGCGAATTTCGCAAAGCGAAGAAAGAAGTGGAAGACAAAAAAGCTTCCGACGATTCAAAAAAAGATTTCGACGAAAACGCATAAGGACCTTGAACGATGGAGCTCTCTGAACATTTTCAGGAACTCCGTTCGAGACTTTTCATTTGTCTCGGCTGTTTTACTGTTGTCGCAGCGGGAGCCTTTTATCTTTTTCCCTATCTGTGGTCTGTCATCCAGTATCCGCTTTGCCATTCCGAATTTGTTACCCTGGTAAACCTTTCGCCCGCGGAAGGCATTTCGGTAAATCTGCTCGTCGCCTGCCTGATGTCGGCTTTGGTATGTTCGCCCATTTTTTTGTACCACGCTTACGCCTTTTGCGTCCCGGCCGTTCCAGAAGCCCGCAAAAGAACATTCCTTTTTTCCGTTCTTACGGCAAGCCTTCTCTTTTTTGCAGGCGCCGCCTTCGCTTACTTTTTGGCGATTCCCTTTTTATTTTCTTTCCTTTCCAGATATTCGGATTCCGCCGTCCAGATGTGGTCGCAGACGTCTTATGTATCGTTCCTCTTCCGGTTTGAAATGCTTTTTGCGCTGATTTTTCAAATGCCGGTAGCGGCGGCATTCCTCGGACGTACGGGAATTTTCGACAAATCTTTTCTGCAAAGGCATTTTCGAATCATCGTTTTTTTGACAGCCCTTTTTGCGGCAATCGTGACCCCTCCTGATTTGCTTTCGCTTTTCTGGATTGCAATCCCCATGCTTCTTTTGTACGGAATCAGTCTCATCACGTACCGATTGTCCTGGAGAGCCAAATGAACGCGGAAATCGGATTTTCTGAATTTGGGCTTTTGTTCTTGCTGGCCTTGCTCCTGTTTAGCCCCAAAGATTTGGGAAAAGCCATCGCAACCTTCAAATACTGGAAGGGAAAACTTTACCGACTCAAATTTGACCTGGAGGACGAGCTTTTGGAACCTCAAAAAAAAGTTCTCGACAGAAAAAAAGAAAGCGCGTGGATTGTCGAAGCCATCCGAACATTTGAACCGTACAGATCCGCCGAAAAAGTCGCCGCTTTCTACCCGCTTTCGAACGAGCCGGATATTCGCCCGATCCTTCAGGATTTGGCCAAAGAGGGGCGCTTATTGCTCCCGATTACATATAGCGACGGTCTCATGGACTTTGTCGAAATTCACGACCTCGAAAAAGAACTCGTCGAAGGACGTTTTCACGTTCACGAGCCGAAGAAAGAACTACCGATTTATCGCGGACCGATTCCGTTCGTGCTCACTCCGGGCGTTGAATTTTCATGGAACGGCGGTCGACACGGCCATGGTAAAGGTTATTACGACCGTTTTCTCGCAAAGAATCCGCAAGCCGTAAAATGCGGTGTCGCATTTAGCGTTCAAGTGTCCGAAAAGCCCTTAACCCTCAAGCCACATGACGTTCCAATGAACTATATTGTAGCCCCGAAAAACGATCCGGAAAAGGAGATGCCTCATGTGGAAAAAGCAACCGTTTAACGCTGGCCGCGAAAACAACGAAGAAGAACCGTCTTTCTCGGAAAGACCCTCTTTTTCGGAAAGGCGTTCTCCGCGCTACAACCGCGATCGTGGACCGCGTCACTTTGACCGGGATCGCGATTTTAACCGCGACTCACGTCCACGCCCGAACCAGGTGAACGTCGCCCTCGGCGATGCAGAAAGCGCTCCGCAGACAGCTGTCGGCGGCATCCGCGAAGTTACCGAACTTCTGACCAATTCCCCAATGAAGGTGCACCGCGTTCTCTTCCGTCACAACTCCGGAAATCCGAAGCTTTACACCCTGCAAAAGATGGCCAAGAAGAACCGCATTCACGTGCAGCAGGTGGAAGCCCGCATTCTCGATTCCTATGCAGTCCCGAACCAGGGCGTCGTAGCACTCTGCAACGAAAAGGAACTTCTCAAATGGGACGACGTCAAGTCGGAATTTTTTGCCGCCAAGGAAAAGGGCGAGCGCAAGCTCGTCGTCGTTGCCACGAACATTGAAGACCCGAGAAACCTCGGAGCCTGCATCCGCTCTTCTTTAGGCCTTGGCGCCGATATTTTCCTGATGCCTTCCAAGGGCATGTGCGGTCTGACCCCGACCGTGACCCGTGCTTCTACCGGTGCTGTAGACAAGCTTCGCATTTGCCGTCCGGACAATCTCGAAGCGACCATCGGAGAGCTCAAGCAGGCCGGTTACCAAGTCCTCGGACTTGACGCGGCAACAGAAGTTTCTCTCGTCGATTACAAATTCGGCGACCAGATCGTTCTTGCTGTAGGCGGTGAAGACGTCGGCCTTCCGCCATTTATCGGAAAGCAGTGCACCGACATTCTGCGCATCCCGATGAATCCGGAAGCCCAATCCTACAACGCATCCGTTGCCCTTTCGCTCGGTCTTTACGAAATTGCGCGTACGCGCATGCCGAAATAACCCGTCGCAATGCAGAGCATTCCTTGGGAAGACGTTGAATTTGCGCGCTTTGTGAACGAAGCCGTCCAAAAAAAGACGGACGTTCTGAAGCTCGCCGAGAAACTTTCGAAAAGTCCGTTCGCCGACTTGCGCGGACCGATTCTCGATTACATCGCGCTCGTTCCCAAGTACCGCAAAAAGTTCGGGACAGAAGCTCTTCTCGCCTGCGACAAGCTTGCGTTAGAACAATCCACCGCATCCGACATCGGAATTTTTAAGGCGCGCCTTTTTGAAAAGGCAACCTCAATCGATGACCTTTGCTGCGGTATGGGCGGAGACAGCTTCTTTTTGAGCAAAGAAATTCCTGTCCGCGGCGTGGACCTTTCGGAAGAACGCGTCGCCATGTACCGTTTTAACACAAGAGCATTAGGCGCTCCCCGTGAAGCGATCCTCGCCGATATTCGCACACTCGAAAAGCGGAACGATTTTTTTACGGTTGACCCCGCCCGTCGCGCCAAGGAAGGCGATAACCAGCGGAATTTTTCGGAACTCACCCCGACCTTTGCCGAAGTCCTAGAGCTTTCCAAGCTTTACAAAGGCGGTATGGCAAAGCTTCCCCCGGGATACCCGACAGAAGAATTCCCTGCCGACGCTGAAGTCATTTATTTAGGCGCTAAAAGCGATTGCCGGGAATGTCTTGTTCTTTTTGGAGAACTCGCCCGAAATCCGGGAAAAACACGCGCCATCGCCATCGATAGCCAGGGGAACGCCCACAGCTGGATTTCAAGCGACGCCACCTCTACGGGCAAAGAACTTCCCCTCGGGAAAATCAGCGCTTATATTGCAGAACCGATTCCGGTTCTTGTCCGCAGTCATCTTTTTGCCGAAGTCGCCCTCGAGTCCGCCCCGGACGCACACCTGATTTCTTCGGGAATCGCCTATGCGGCAAGCGATTCCCCTCTCGACAGCGAAGCGTTCCATAACTTCCATGTTCTGGGATGCACCCCCCTTTCCACGGGAAAAGTGAAAAAGCTCTTAAAGGAATTCGATGTCGGCAAATTAACCCTTAAAAAGCGCGGCGTAGAAATCGTTCCCGAAGCCGAAATCAAGCGACTTGCCCCCAAGGGTAAGCGCGAAGCGATTCTCTTTTACACGCGCGTTGCAGGCGAAAAGGCCGCAATCCTTGCGGAAGCCCTTTAATACGTCTGCATTTTCTTATTTTTAAGGCATGGTAAAATTAGATCCCACATGGCTTGAACTGCTCCAAGACCAATTTGAACAGCCCTACTTTTTGCACTTGAAAGAAGTGCTGATCCAAGAGAAAAAGAAGTATACCATTTACCCGCCGGGCCCGCAGATTTTTGCCGCCCTCGACGAATGCCCCGTCGATCAAGTTAAAGCGGTCATCATCGGCCAAGATCCCTACCACAATCCCGGACAAGCGAACGGGCTCTGTTTTTCCGTTGCCGACGGCGTTCAGCCGCCTCCATCCCTCGTGAACATTTTCAAGGAACTTCATGACGACCTGGGAATCCCCATTCCGCAGAGCGGCAACCTCGAAAATTGGGCGCACCAAGGCGTTCTTCTCTTGAACGCAAGCTTGACCGTCCGAGCGCACCAGGCAGCCTCCCACTCGCAAATCGGCTGGCAACAGTTCACCGACACGATTATACAGCGCCTTTCCGAACGCAAAGAAAACCTGGTGTTTTTACTGTGGGGAAGCTTTGCCATTCGCAAGAAAATGCTCATCGCCAAGAACCGAGGTCACTTGATTCTCGAAGCCCCACACCCGAGTCCTCTTTCCGCTTACCGGGGCTTTTTTGGCTGCAGACACTTTAGCCAGGCGAACGCCTTCTTGAGAAGCAAAGGAATTGCGGAAATTAATTGGACACCTTGACAATGCATTTTTCTTAAGATATATTTAGCCCGCAATCTATGGGGATATAGCTCAGTTGGTAGAGCGATAGGTTCGCAATCTATAGGTCAGGGGTTCGACTCCCCTTATCTCCACGAAAAGGTCCGCAACAATGCGGGCCTTTTTCTTTTGCTTTTCCAACCTTTCTCCGGCAAAAATCCAAGCTTACACTTTAAAACAAAAACGCTCCCGCCGAAAAGCGAGAGCCTCTTTGCAACAGATTCACGAATTAGTTTTCGTTATTCTGCATTTCCATCGTTTCACGGTCCATCGTGTGCTGGAGATATTCCTTAAAGTCACGGTCGATGTTCACACCGTCGAATTCAGCAGCGTCTGCATCAAGAACGAACACGGCGCTCGGGTTATCCAACCAACCGACAACGTCCACGCCTTCGAGGGAAAGGGACTTGTCTCCTTCGGCCTTTGCGACATATTCCACAGCGCTCTTGCCGACCCAACCCTGACCGCAAGAACCCTTGACGAGAACAGCGTCGCCATCGTCCTTCACAATGTGGAGTTCATCTGCGAACGCAGCGGTGCAAACCACGTCAGAACCGCCTTTGGTCTTCGTCAGGTCAATATCACCACGCTTGGACTTCACCGTCTTCGGAGCAGCCATAGCAGCAACAACCATCAGAGCAAGAAGACAGAACAAAATCTTTTTAGTCATTTCACATCCTCGATAAATAGGGGATACCCTTTTCCTAAATCTTTATCCCAAATATATCCTTTATTTTTTCAAAATGGTAAGGATTTTTTCTTTTTATATTCGCTTTCATATGAAAAAAATTTTTTTCGCATTGTTCATTCTGGTTCTCCTTGCCGTAGGAGCCCTTTATTACGCAAAACAGCGCATTTTCGCCCCATCTGAAACCGACAGCTGGACGACCTTCCAAGTGGAAAACGGCTCTTCTGCGGTCAAAATCGGCAAAATTCTGGAAACGAACCACCTTATTTCGAACGCAAAGCTGTTTTCATGGTGGTGCAGGCTTGAAAAAATTCAGCTGAAAGCGGGATGGTACGATATTCCCCCAAAGACCAGCATCGCCGGTCTAGCAAAAATTCTTTCCGCAGGAAAGACGGCCACGCGCAAAGTCACAATCCCCGAAGGCAGAGCCTCTTGGGAAATGCCGGCCTACTTCCGCGAAGCGCTTCCCGATTTCGATTCCACCCAATGGGAATCCCTTGTCCACGACGCGGAATTTGCAAAAGAACTCGGTATAGACGCGCCGAGCCTTGAAGGCTACCTGCTCCCCGACACCTATCCCATTGAATTCGGAGCCACCGAAAAAGACATTGCGCGTCAAATGGTGCGTGCGAACCAGAGGCTCAAGTCCGAGATGGAAGCACTGCAAAGCCCGCTTTGGAAGGAACTTGGCGGATGGCACCAGGTTCTTACGCTAGCAAGCGTCGTCGAAGAAGAAACCGGCAAGACCGATGAACGCGCAATGATCGCTGGAGTTTTTGTCAACCGTCTTCGCCAGGGCATTTCGCTCGGAGCAGACCCGACGGTCCGCTTTATTTTCCGCAACTTGACAGGCCCCATTTACAAGAGTCAGCTGCAAAGCGACAGTCCGTACAACACAAGACGTTTCCGCGGTTTAATGCCCGGTCCTATTTCAAACCCAGGCAGAAAAGCCATCGAAGCGACTCTGAACCCAGCCCATACGGACGCCCTTTTCTTCGTGGCGAAAGACGACGGATCCGGCACGCACTTCTTTGCCAAGACGCTCTCCGAGCACAACAAGTTCAAGTCGACGGCCGCCAAGAACCGCGGCGAATAAAGCTCTACCAGTTCGCACCGACCTGGAAGAAGTAGTGGTAATTTTTCATATGCAAAAGGTCGCCTGGTTTCTGCATGGAAACAAGGCGGCTCATTCCGAGACGCACATCCAGACTGCGGTAAGAGGCTCGTAGCATCGGTTCCAGCAATATGCGGTCTGCATCCAGTTCAACCGTTGGATTTTCTTCAAAGTCACGCATATACGCGCCAAAAATCCAAGCGCCTAAAATTCCCCAGTGCAAGCCGGCATTGGCGCGGAGCGATCCATAATGATGCGAACTCATTTCGGCAAAATTCCATGCCGAACTCCACGGTGAAAGCGCCGGATGCAAACGGAACCAGTTTTCTAATGCCTTGTCGGATTCTCCGGGGAACACTTCCAGTTCATCGGGATATTCATAGCCATAACCGGTTTCGCGGCGAACGTTCACACCGCCCAAAGCTCCAACGCCCAAAGAGATAAAGTCTGTCGGAGCAAAAACTTTTTGAATGTCGACTGTCGAGGAAAAATACAACGGGGCATTTCCCGTGCCATCCCCCATCAAATTAATCGAGCGGAGTCCGAGTTCCCCACGGATTCGATAACCTCGGTCACCAAACCACTCTTCAAAGCCTCCCCGATTTCGTACAAATGAAATTTTGGGAATCAGGGAGTTCACACGCAACGTTCCATAATCTTCTTCCATGGCGGTCTTAAATTCCGCTTCTCCAAGAAGAACGCTCACCGAAACATCGGCCAAGGAATCCTGCAAATCAAACTCTAAAATCAAATCGTTTTCACGAACTTCGAAAATTTTCAACTCATCGGAAAGCTCCGAAAAATATCCCTTCAGCGGCCGACGTTTGGAAATATTCCCCATCACCGAAACCCCGGCTTTCCCCGTTAAGAATCCCTGAATCTGAAGCGCCGGGCGAACCGAATAGGAATGTTCTCCCCAGTATCCGTCCAGCGTAAACGCATATTCAAACTGATTGATATAGCGAAAATCCACGCCTGCATAAAAAAGCGGGCCCAAAATGTTATTGCCCAAACCGCCGACGCGAAATTCTACAATCGGAGAGGTCAAAGCCGAAACTTTGGCAATGCCAAGGGAATCCATTTCAATTTGGACAGAATCATAAAACGGGGATTCCGAAAGGCGATGGAGAAAGTTTGCAGGGGCAGCAACGCCCGTATCTTTCATATTCCAACGTTCCGACACATGGGAATAGGAAGCTGCGGAAAAGCTTTCAAAAGACGGATCGATTTTAAAACGCGGAAGGATGGAATCCAGAGGAGCCGGACGGTCGGTAGCTCGATTTGCAAGCGGTGAAAATTCACCCATTTTCTTTTCGACATCGGCATAGCCCATTTGCATCAAGGCGAGCGGAGACGCTTCCGAAATTCCATGCGGCCGGATAATGACAATCGTCCGGTTGGAATCCGATTTTTGTTTTTGGACCCATTCGAGTTCGCTTTCAAAGCCGGCGACCGTATAAACAGGGTCATACGAAACGCTTTGGCGTAGCGGATAAGCGGCAACATAAATGGCAAAGGCAGAATCCTGCGGAACAAATGTAGGGCAAAGCTCTCCAGAGGTTTTCGAAAACGGAAGCGAAGACTTGGCCGAAGACGGAAGCAGCTTTCCCTTTTCGCAGGCTAATGCAGTGAAAGGGACCACGCTGGAATCGGCCCGAGTCAAAGCTTCCTGAACTTGAAAGCGAAAAAGCGTTTGGCTCAAAGCATTCGTATCGGCATCCAAAGCTTTTTTTCGAAAATGCGCATACCCATTCGCATCTCCAAAAAGAGAAAAACGAAACGCCAGCGAAGGCGTGCCCGTTCTAGAGACCGGCAAGTCCATCCAGGTCTTTGGGGATGGATCTTTTTTTAGCACCTGCGAAACAAAAAGCGAATCCGTCACGATCCGCTGGATATCATCCAGTTCAAAGCCTTGACTCCAAAGGGCTCCGATAAACGCTCCCCACGAGGTTCCCACGACAGAATCAATCGGTATGCGGTAATCCCGCACAGCGTACAGAACTCCTAGAGAGTACCAAGGAGAAAAAGCGCCCCCGCCGAGGTAAAGGACCGTTTTGGGAGAAGTCTTCGAGTCAAGCGATTCCGGCAAGGCTTTTTCCAGAAGAGGTTCTAAAGAGCCTTCTGAAGAAGATCCTTTAGAAGGTTCTTCTGGTAAAAGTTCCTCACGGGAAGAAAGCGTGTCGTTTTGCGCAAAAAGGAACGCCGAAAGAACAAGGATTGCGGCGCATCCGCTTTTAAAAATGCTCATGAGCCGTTCTCCTTTAAGAATTACAGAAAATGGGATTCGTCAACCGCGTAAAGCCGAGCGATTTCTTTCGTAATGAAGCCTTCCTTTACCAAAGCGAGCAACGAGTCATCCAGCGGAAGCGCCCCTTCTGAAATAGCGGAACGCATCGCTTGGGGTACCTTATAATATTCCCCCGAATGGATCAGCGGTGCAATATTCGTATCGTTGTAAAGGACTTCCCATGCAGGGACTAAGGTTGAGCCATCTGCAGAAAGAATGAGCTTTTGCGTGACGATCGCTTTTAAGTTTGCCGCCAGGAGCGTTTGAGCAAGCTTTTTATTTTCCGCAGTTTCTGCGGCAAGCAGATAGGTCAAGACATCCTTGGCACTGCCAGCATTGACCGTCGCCACAACAAGCGCACCCGATTCTGCGGCTTTGAACATTGGAATGCAGGATTCCGTCTGTAAATCGCCAAGCCAGAAAAGATCCGTTCCGGAACGGACGTTCTGCGCAATTTCATCGGCCAACGAAACTTTCGCACGGTTCTTTTTGACAAGGCTCTGTCCGGTTTGCAGCCGAAATTCCGGGAGAGGATCTAAAAAACTCGCCCGTAAAATTTTTTGCGAACAAAGTTCCGAGACATAAGCCGAAGCCGTCGTAGTCTTTCCGCAAGAAGTGGGACCCGCAAACAGGACTATCCCCGAACTTACGCCCAAAAGACTCCTGACAGAATCCGGGACAGAAAGCGAAGCCAGGTTTGGAGCCTCCATTCCAACCGGATGAAGGATCGCCATTTTACCAAACGCTTCACGTGAATAACGGACACGCCATTCGATATTGGCCCAAGGACCGCCGCGAAAAGCTCCGTTTTCACCGTCGAGCGGACCTAAAAATTTTTCCAAGTCCCCAAATTCCAGTTTCGAAGCATCCGGAATCGTACGGACAAGTCCCGCCACACGAACCGCCGGCACAAGCCCTTCCGCAAGAATCAAATCCGAAGCGCCAAGCTGCAATGCATTATTCAAATAAAGATCGATAGAATTCGCCATGCTCACCCCTTATTTTTTAGGACGGTATGCCGCAAAACGACGACGGTTCAAAGAACGTTGCCACGCTTCTTCCCCGCGGATATAGCCCGAATCCACTAAGTTCTGCAAAGAATCGTCCAGGCTGAGACCTGTATTTTTTGCCGCTGCGATCGCAGACGGAAGCTGAATCAATTCACGCCGACGGATCAAATTCGTAATCGAAGAGGTCACCTTCAAAGCTTCTACAGCAAGAACCTGTCCCTGATTATCGATGACCGGAATCAAATGCTGCACAATAACGCCTTTCAATTCATCGGAAAGAGCGGAGGCGAGTTCCGCTTCGCGATCTGCGGCGGCACTGAACAAGCGAGAAAGCAGTCCATAAACATCATTCCCCGTCGCAACGACAAATACGAGCGCCCCCGCAGAAGACGCCTGCAAGGCGGCCCAAAGTTCTTCGACAGATTCCAAATGGTCAAATAAAATGACGCCTGCTCCCGCCAGAACGGCTTCATGCAAAGCGGAAACACCCGAAGTTACATGCAAGCCGACTTCCTTTTGGACCGTCATTCCATTGGCATTTTGGAGCAAACGTTCAATCGGTTTTTCAATGGATTCCATGAGCACATAGCGGTTCTTGGAAAGGACTTCTCCAAAAGCCCCAAGCGTCGTCGAACGCCCGCTTCCCGAAGGGCCGGCAATCAGCACAAGCCCATGCGGTAAATTCAAGAAATCCGCACAGAATGGCGGCAAGTAAAGCTTATCTAGCGGGATGGATTCTGCAGAAATCACCCGAATCGCAAGCGTCGGAGCCGTTTCATTCCAAGTTACCGTCAAACGGTTACGACCTGCACCAGCGAGAGCAAACGACTTGCTAAAATCCACGCCGACAACCGGTTCATAGCCATCGGCAAATCCCTGTTTTGCTTCAGAAAGCAGTTTGGAAAGTTGCGACGCTTCAAACGGTTTATCATTCACATAATCGAGAGTTCCACAGATCCGCATCGCGATCGGAGCCGTTTCCGAAAGATACACATCCGTCGCGTTGTACTTGCGGGCAAACGCAAGAATTTCTGCCAAAGAATTTTCGGAGGTAAGCTGACTTGGAACCGCAATGGTCCCTTCACCCGATTCGATTTCAAAACGATCCGGGAGCGCATCTTCTTCGGACTTTTCTGAATCAGCGGATTCTTCTTCGGTCGGGGCAATGGTTGCCGTTGCAATGCTTGTCTGTTCCAAGCCTTCCACTTTTTCGATCTGAACGCTCGTTGTACTCGAGCTTCCATACGGATTATTGCCTTCGATCGCAAGAGGCTTTTCTTCTTTCACAACCGCTTTCGGAGCTTCTGCAACAGGAGCCTTTTGAGGAACCGGAGCAGGAGCGGTCTTCGGAGCCGCAGCCTTAGGGCGTTCAAAAGAAGACGTTTTTTCCACAGAAGGTTCTCTACCCGCAGGCGCAGGCTTCGGAGCTTTTTTGACTTCTTCCGCGGCTCTCAATTTGACTTCGAGATCGTTCACATACTGCGATACCGCAGTATAGGTCTGCTGATCGAGAATTCCGGCCGAAAGCAAAAGCTCGCCAAGATCATGCGAAGCGTCTATTTTGCCCCAATATTCCTGGATCTGCTTTTCCGAGACCAAATTGTTCGAAAACAGAACCTTTGCCATGATTTGGTTTTTTGTCATCATACGAAATCCCTACGGCTAAACCACCAGCTCGCAATCGCGAGAAACACTCCGATATACCCCAATGCGTACAAACTATTCCAGAAGACATAATGTTCTGGAAGGGCGATTCCATGAACCACATAGGAAGAAATATCAAAGCGATAAAGTCCCGGGAATACAGCATGGACGAGGCTCGCCACTTTTTCTAGCAGAACGCCCTGATTTCCATTGACTTCACCCATACGGCGCACAAAGGACACCTGTTCCATGAGTTCATTCGAAAGACGGCCGGCAATATAAACACCGATGGTGAACAACGCCGAAAGGACCGGGCTTGAAAATGTGGAAAACAAAAGTGCCACTGCCACAACGATCGCCATTTCACAAAAGATCAAATAGACCGCAAGCAAAAGAGATGCAGTCGGATGAGAGCCCGTCAAAGCGAGAATTCCATAATAGACACAGGTCAAAAGTGCCAAATGCACCGCAATGACGCCCACAAGTCCCAGATACTTCCCCACGATAAAGACAGCTCGACTAATCGGCTTGGAGAGAAGCGTCAAAACGGTACGGCCTTGGATTTCTTTTTGAACAAGGCTGATGCCGACAAAAACCGAAATCAAAAGACCCGAAATCGACATGATGCTGAGCGTCGTCGATTTGATCACGTGGGCGCGGTCAAACACCGACCATTCTCCGAGCAAAATGCTAAAGAAGGCAAGCGCGATCGCCAAGAATACAATGTTATAGAGCACCTTATTCCGCACGGATTCGCGGAAGGTGTTTAAGGCAATAATTCCAATATTTTTAATGTTCTGCACGAGCAATCTCCTCCGTCAAAACGTCTTCAAGGCTTGGACGCTGATGTTCAATACGTTCCACCGGAAGCCCGGACTTGAGACAAAAATCGAGAAAACGGTCACGAGCTTCTGCATTTTTGCAGACCCATTCCCGCGGAGTCGTTCCCTGCGGTTTAACATTTGGAGGCAAATCGGCAACCGGGATATCGGAAGCCACATGCACGTGATATTCGGCAGAAGAGTTCGACGTAATATCGTCGACAGTTCCCTCGCGGACGATTTTACCGCCCACGATCATGGCGACGCGGTGACTGATCGTTTCCACATCCGAAAGAAGATGACTGGAATAGAAAACCGTGACGCCTTCCTGATTCAAGGAAAGAATCGCTTCGCGCACATCCTTACGACCCACCGGGTCCAGTCCGCTCATCGGTTCGTCCAAAATTAAAAGTTCCGGTTTCGAAAGAATCGACTGGGCTATCCCGACACGCTGCATCATTCCCTTCGAATAGGTGCGCAACCTGCGATCGATCCAATCTTTATTTGCATTCAAAAGCGACAAAGCCCACGTAATGCGCTCTTCAAGGACTTTTCCGTCCAAGCCGTTCAAGCGCCCATAGAAGCGCATCAATTCGCGACCGGTCAGATAATCGTAAAAATAAGGTTGCTCCGGAGAATAACCCAAGTGCTTGCGGCTTTCCACATTCGACGGTTCAAACCCGGCTACCAAAATTTTTCCCGAATCCTTCCGAAGAAGGCCGGTCAAGAGTTTTATCGTCGTCGATTTACCTGCACCATTCGGACCGATGAATCCATAAATCACGCCTTTCGGCACATGGAACGATACATCGGAAAGCGCTTTTTTAGGGCGCATCAAAAATCCAGAGTGATACGTTTTTTGGAGGTTCTCCACTTGAATCATAGTTCGTCCTCATCGTCCTTCGCAATTTTTTTCAGCGTTTTGCGATTGAACACGTAATAGAGAACGGCTCCGATCAAATAGCAAAGAAGCCCGGCGTAAAAGAAGTAATTGAGCGAAGAAATCGGGAACCCTGGGAAAATGCGATTGAGCATCGGATGGCCGAAAAAGTACACAAGAACGAGCAGAACGCCGAGCACACGGAGCGCATACGTCAAAACAATTTTCTTATCCATAAAAAAATCTCCGAAGAGGAAATACCTTCGGAGAAAAAATACTCAAATAAGAGAAAAAATGTTAACCTTTTACGTGGATTGAAGCCGCGAATTCCTGAAGCAGAACAGGGTCCTTCACTTTTTCCCAAAGCGTGCCCGTCACAATGATTTGCGCACCAACGGCAACGCGTGCATGAGCCGTTTCCGGTTCCCGAATGCCACCGCCCGTAATAATGGTCATCTGGGTCGCTTTTCGCGTATAGGCGATATGTTCCACAGGGACAGGCGTTTCGGCGCCAGAGCCCGCTTCTAAATACACATAGCGCATGCCCATGAGTTCGGCCGCGATCGAGTGCACCATAGAAAGCTTTGGCTTATTGGCCGGGATCGGAGACGTGTTGCTGATATATTCGACAGCAGTCGACTTCCCGCTATTGATCAGTTCGTACGCAGTCGGAATCGCTTCCATTCCAAGGGACCGCACAAGAACGCCACCGCGGACCTGTTCATCGATCAAATAGTTCGGGTTTCGGCCCGAAACGAGAGTCGTGAAAAGAATTGCGTCAAAGCCGGGAACCACTTGAGACGCTCCACCCGGAAAAAGAATGACCGGAAGAGGAACTTCCTTCTTGAGGGCTGCCACCTGTGCCGGCAGCTTGAAGTTTCCCATAAAAGAGCCGCCCACCAGAAGCAGGTCTGCGCCGTTTTCCGCCGCAAGGGAGCCCGCTTTCAAGAGAGCCGTATCATCAGAGGTATCAGGATCGAGCAACACGGCGAACAAAGCGCCGCGTTTTTCGATAGCCGCATTCAGAGCAGATTCCGTTTTTCCTATTTGAAGCATACGAAAAATATAGGAAAGAGAATTATCCTCATTTTTTCTTTTTACGACGAACGCCCCACTTGTCGCGCATTTCTTCCTGAATCTTCTTCTGCTTGTAGCGGACAACCAGTTTGAACTGGACAATATAGACGCCAGCACCGACCAAACGACCGGTATGGTCCTTATAATTCCAGTTGACAAACACCTTCTTGTCCGTCGTCAAGCAGTTCCGATCCGATCCAAACGCTGCGCTATTGCACGGGATATTGAACGTCGTATCGGTGACATACTGCCCAATATTATCGAAGTAGCTGACACTGAAGTTCACAAACACGTCCGCCGGATCGATACTATCGAGAACGGAAGAGTCATAGTTTCCGTCCGCATCGAGCTTTGCCCCATCCACTAGCTGCGGCACAAAGCGTTCCCCTAACGAAATCAAATGGCCCAGCGTTCCTTCGTCACGCAGATCCGAAGTCCGAGTCTGGTTCGAAACGTAAGAAATCGAAACCGAGTTCAGCGTATTTTCGACGTATTTTTCCGGATCGAAGAAGCCCATGTTGACCGATTCGACGATCTTGCCCAGCAAGCCTCCGATAACCACCGGGGACGCATTTTCTACGGACTCGTTACCGTAAATATCCGAGATCTTGGACTTTTTACCCGCCACAATCATCAAGGAGTCACCCGGGACAATGCCATCCGTCGATTCGCGCAGAACCAGACGAACGCTCTTTCCATCCGAAGACCAGATGATCTGAACCGGATTCAAATCGATTGTATCCTTGCCATGAATGTAGGCGAAGAAGTCCTTGCCCGAAAGCGAAGCGTAATCCACTTCTTCCGAGAATGTGACCGTCAGAGTATCACGCTTCGATTCTTCTCCGTAGTGGAGAGTCGCCGAAGAGATAACCGGAGCCATCTTATCTTCGATCGAAATCGTCTGAGAGGTGACAAACGAATTTCCAAAGATATCGTAGTACGTGTAAAGCGTTGCCGCCGGAATTTCGGAGCTGATGCTCGTCAAGTTCGAAGCCACATTCACGTTGCTCTTCACGACCCAGCCAACGCTCATTCCGTCCGAGCTCAAAATCAAATCTCTCGGCTGCGCCTGAAGTTCGATCAAAAGTCCGCGAGAGCTATACCACGGGAAGGAGAAGTAATAATTTTGCAATTCTTCACGAGTCACCTTCGAAGAGAACTGCACCGATATCGAATCCAGAGCACCGTCGCCGTCTGTATCATAATACTGGACTGTCGTCGCGGACGGATAACGATCGGTAACCGCTACAGGAACCTGACGTTCATATTCCGTCGTCGCGATAAACGACAGATTGTGGAAAGTCGCCGCCGGAGCGAGCGTCACATAGTCCGTGCTGCCGTTAAGTCCAAGAGAATCCCCCACAAGAATGATCATGTTCTTTGTCGGCAGGTAAATGCTCACCTGGTCAAGATCAAAGCCAAGACCATTCAACCAGACAATCATTTCCGGATTGTTCAAATCCGCCGGGATAACGTCAATATTGAATTCGATAAAGAGCGAGTCCTTACCCGATTTATTCCGGATTGCATAAGCCTGCTTGATCACATGAGAACCGAGTTGCAAGAGGCCCGCATCGCGGCGATAATTCGTTCCCGATTCACTCGTATAAGTCACGATAACACGGGCATCTTCCGGGAATTTATCCGTTTCAAGCAAAAGGCCATCGGCGCTTGCATAAATTCTCGACCCAGACACCGTAATGGCGCTTGTCACGTCTAGCGTATCTCCATTCACCACAATCGCAAGTCCCGTGACCGAAATTTCGCTCGGGATGGAATCCGCAAGAATCACTTCGAGGGAATCCAGATAACCGTCGTCATCCGCATCCTGAATATATCCCGTTTCTGCCTTCGGAATCGCATCATAGAAGTTGATTCCATCAAAGATAATCAGGTGACCGTCTTTATCAGTAAAGTAAATGCTGCCGACCGAGACAACGGTATCCGCGGTCACCCAGATCGAAATATCCGAACCGCTGACCGGAACCGCAATATTTGCCGAAGGATCGCTCGGATGAGTCGGATCGACAAACACAAGTCCTGCGGAACCGGAAACATAGATGGAATCCGCATCGCCGAAGTAATCCTTGATTTTATCCGCATCCAATGTGATCTGGATAACATCGCCCACATTGACCGCTTCACGGCCCTCTGACGTAGGATCCGATTCGAATGTCGGAAGCGGAGTCGAGGAAGCCGTAGAATCTGTCACATAGGTATTGCCGTTAATGACAACCGTATTCAATCCAGACGAAGAATCCGAAGAGACCGGAATCAGCTTCGAGCCTCCTGTCACCAAGGTATCGCCCTTGTCACTCTTATCATTTGTCGGATACACGTCGGAACCGTTTTCCGTTTCCGCGTCTTCGTCTTCAAGACCCGCATAAATTGTCGAATCGTTGACCCAAGGCGGAACCCAATCGTCGCCACCGCCAGAAACGCTCGAGCTAGAATTTCCCGGGACATCGTCATTACCGGAACCCGAGCCGGAGCTTGAAGAATTCGGATTGTCGCCCGAGCCTGTGCCGGAACTCGAAGAATTCGGATTGTCGCCCGAGCCTGTGCCGGAACTCGAAGAATTCGGGTTGTCGCCCGAGCCTGTGCCGGAACTCGAAGAATTCGG
>DGSB01000056.1:32807-38876 GCA_002390045.1 Fibrobacter sp. UBA4373 | reverse complement strand
TCATCAAGTAAGGAATAACAATGGCACGAGAACTCATTACGCTTGAATGCACTGTTTGCCATCAGCGTAACTATGACTGCGACAAGAATAAGAAGCTTCATCCTTCCCGTGTGGAATACAAGAAGTACTGCCCGTTCTGCCGCAAGCATACAGTTCACAAGGAAACCAAGTAAGGCGGTTTTAGGTCGGTAGCTCAATTGGTAGAGTCACGGTCTCCAAAACCGTTGGTTGGGGGTTCGAGTCCCTCCCGACCTGCTTCCTTTCTTCCGGAGTCATGATTATGCAAAAAATCCAGCAATACATCAAAGAAGTCATCCAGGAAATGAAGAAGGTCACTTGGCCTACTTGGGAAGAACTGAAAGGTTCAACTTTGGTTGTAATGCTTTTTAGCGTTATCATGGGTTGCTACATTGCTGCGATTGATTTGGGTCTTTCCTTCATCGTTGACAAACTGTTAGGACGTGGGTAAATCATGGCTATGTTATGGTATGCTGTCCATACGTTTTCCGGTCAGGAAAGCACAATTAAAAAAAATCTTGAAATGGTGATTGAACGCGCTGGCGTTCAAGAAAAGTTTGGTCGCATTCTCATTCCTGAGAAGGTGACGCAAGTTAACGTCCGAGGAAAGCGCAAGACCGTGGTCTCCAAGCTTTTCCCGGCGTATTTGATTATAGAAATGGAGCTGGACGAGCTCACCCAGCACCTGGTGACATCCCTGCAGGGTGTTACCCATTTCGGAGGAACCAGCCGTTCTAATAAAACGCCGATTCCTCTTCGTCAGAGCGAGGTCGATAGACTGCTCGGCGTCGAATCTCAAGATGCCGAACAGGATGTGATCCAGAATCCGTATATTGTCGGTGATAGTGTTTCCATCAAGGATGGTCCGTTCCAGGGATTTATCGGTACGGTCGAAGAAATTCTCACGGAGAAGAACAAGCTTCGCGTGATGGTTTCTGTGTTTGGTCGTTCCACACCTGTCGAACTTGGCTTTAACCAGGTTGAAGCAGCATCGTAATATTGGTTTCTGAAACGGAGAAATACAGTGGCAAAGAAAATTGCAGGTTATATTAAGCTTCAGATCCCCGGCGGGGCAGCAAACCCGTCTCCTCCGGTAGGTCCTGCTCTGGGTCAGAAGGGCGTGAACATTATGCAGTTCTGCAAGGCGTTCAATGCTCAGACTCAGAATGAAAAGGGAATGATCATCCCGGTCGTCATTACTGTTTATGCCGATAAGAGCTTTACCTTCATTACGAAGGTACCGCCTGTTCCTGTCCTCGTCAAGAAGGCAGCTGGCATTGACAAGGCTTCCGGTGAACCGAACCGTAAGAAGGTCGGTAAGATCACCAAGGCACAAGTCAAGGAAATCGCTGAAAAGAAGATGCCGGACTTGAATACAATCGACGTTGAAGCCGCAATGCGCATGGTTGCGGGCACCGCACGCTCTATGGGCGTCGATGTTGTCGACTAATCAGGCAGACCTTAACCCTATTTCTGACAGGAAACACCATGTTCAGAGGAAAGAAGTATAAGAAACTAGCTGAAGCTTTTGATCGTAACAAGGCTTACGGTCTCGAGCAGGCGCTCGAAATTCTTAAAAAATCCGAGGTTAAGTTCGACCAGACTGTCGAGCTTCATTTCAATCTCGGTGTTGATCCCAAAAACTCCGATCAAGCTGTCCGTGGCACGGTTGTGCTTCCGAACGGTACCGGTCGTCAGGTTCGCGTTCTCGTGTTCTGCAAGGATAACAACTATCAGGCAGCACAGGATGCTGGCGCTGACTACGTCGGTGGCGCAGACTTGGTCCAGAAAATCCAGGAAGGCTGGCTCGATTTTGATGCAGTCGTTGCTACTCCCGACATGATGCCGGTGATTAGTAAGGTTGCTCGCGTGCTCGGTCCTCGTGGACTTATGCCGAGCCCGAAGTCCGGCACGGTGACGGTTAACGTCGCTCAGACCGTGAAGGAACTCAAGGCTGGTAAGATTCAGTACCGCGTCGACAAGGGCGCTAATGTTCATGCTCCGGTTGGCAAGCTCTCCTTTACCGTTGAACAGCTTGTTGAAAACACGAAGGCTGTGATTGATTCCGTTATCAAGAACAAGCCGCAGACTGCTAAGGGCACGTACATCAAGTCCTTGTTCCTCACGGCAACCATGACTCCGAGCCTTAAGCTCGATTTGAGCCTCACTCGATAGGAGATAAACAATGAAAGCTGTAGTTAAAAAACAACAGAAAGTTGACTCTCTTGTCAAGCAGTTTGAAGGCGCAGCTTCGATCTTCCTTCTCAACTACGAGAAGATTCCGGTCGAACTCGACAACAAGCTTCGTAAGAGTCTCAAGTCTAAGGGTGTCACTTACGCTGCTGTGAAGAATACCCTCTTGAAGAAGGTTCTCGAGAAGATGAACATCTCGGGTCTCGACGATGCACTCAAGGGTGCTACTTCCATCATGATTGGCCCGGAAGATGATCCGATTCTCCCGGCACGTGAAATCGAAGCTTTCCATAAGGAAAACCCGGATTTCCTCGTTGCAAAGAGCCTCTTCGTGGAAGGAAAGGTCAGACCGGGTTCCGATGTGATCGCTCTCTCCAAGATTCCGGACCGCGCAGGCATGCTTGCCCAGTTGGTCACGATCATTCTTGGACCGGGTTCCACTATCGCGGGCCAGATCAAGTCTCTCACGGAAAAACTGGAAAAGGAAGAGGCTGGAGCAACCGCCTAATTCCTCAACACAACCATTCACAAACAACTTTTCAAAACGGAATAATTGGAGAAAAACATCATGGCAACAGATATCAAGGCTATTGGTGATCAAATCGCGGGTCTCACCCTCCTCGAAGCTAAGCAATTGGCTGACTACCTCAAGGAAGCACACGGCATTGAAGCCGCTGCTGGTGGCGTTGTTGTCGCTGCAGCTGCTGCTGGTGCTGCTGCTGAAGAAAAGACCGAATTCGACGTTATCCTCGCTGAATGCGGTGCTAACAAGATGGCAGTTCTCAAGGCTGTTCGTGCAATCACGGGCCTTGGCTTGAAGGAAGCTAAGGAAATGGTCGAAAAGGCCGATAGCGTTGTTAAGGAAGCAGCCCCGAAGGCTGATGCCGAAAAGATCAAGAAGGAACTCGAAGACCTTGGTGCCAAGGTCGTTCTGAAGTAATGCCTTCCATTCGTTAATTCGAATACGCCAAAATGCCTGCACAAACGTGTGGGCTTTTGGTGTTTTTCCCGTGCCCAAGGTTTTTTCACTGGATGAGGTTTCTAAATGACGGAGCGAAAGAATTATTCCTCCAATAAGTTCCAGTTGGAACTTCCGTATCTGGTCGAAGTGCAGAAAGCTTCTTATGACCACTTCCTCCAAAAAGGCGTTCCACAAGAGAAGCGTCTCAAAGTAGGTCTGGAACGCGTTTTCCAAGACATTTTCCCCATCACAGACATGAAGAAGCTCTTCGCGCTCAAGTACGAAGGCTACTTCTTCGGTATTCCAAAGTATAGTCTTCGCGAGTGCCGTGAACGCGGGCTTACGCATTCTATTCCTCTGCATGCAAATCTCTCGCTTCAGGTTTTTGAAGAAGATGGCGAAGATCGCAAGCTGAAGGAAGAAATCAAGAATGACGTTATGATCTGCGATCTGCCGATCATGACGGATAACGGTACGTTCATCATCAATGGTGCTGAACGCGTTGTCGTTTCTCAGTTGCACCGTTCTCCTGGTGTGAGCTTCGATGAAGAACTCCTCCCGAACGGTCGTTCTAATTACAAGAGCCGCATTATTCCGCATCGCGGCGCTTGGGTTGAATTCAATACGGACGGCGATATCCTCTATTTGATTATCGACCGTAAGAAGAAGATCCCGGCAACGGCTCTTCTCCGCTGCATCGGTTTTGAAACGACTGCAGACATTATCAACCTGTTCTACAAGAATCTGGAAAGTGTGACCCTCAATGCGGGTGACATGGAACAGTACTACGGCCGCATCGTCGCAGCTGATGTGATCGACACATCTTCGGGCGAAGTCATTCTGGACGCAAACCGCGTTTTCGATGACAAGTGCGCTGCTCGTCTGACGGAAAGCGGTGTCTTCGAAATTTCTTTCATTGCTGAAAACGAAGAAAACCTCCTTATCCACAATACCCTTCTCGCCGATAAGTGCAAGACGAAGGAAGATGCATTGAAGCTCATCTACTTTGTGATGCACCAGTCTCAGGAAGAAGCTCCGAACCTTGCAACCGCACAGATTGCGTTCGAAAGCACGTTCTTGGATGATCCGCGCAAGTATGATCTCGGTGAAGTGGGCCGCTACCGTTTGAATGCCAAGGTTTATACCCCGGCAATCGAAAAGCTTTTGGCTGAAGTCGGTCTCTCCAAGCCGGCTCTCACCACGATGACGATGACCGAAGCCGACTTCCTCGGCATTATTGAATACATGGTCGGTCTCTACTGCGATGCCGACGGTTATGTGCTCGATGATATCGACCACTTGGGCAACCGTCGCACCCGTTCTGTGGGTGAACTTGTCGCAAACCAGCTCTCTGTGGGCCTTTCCCGCATGAGCCGTGTCATTCGTGAAAACTTCACTTCCGGCGATAACGAAACGCCGACTCCGCGTGACTTGGTGAATACCCGTACGGTGAACTCCGTCGTCCAGGCGTTCTTCAGTTCTAGCCAGCTCTCTCAGTTCATGGATCAGATGAACCCGCTGTCTGAACTCACGCACAAGCGTCGTCTTTCCGCTCTCGGTCCTGGTGGTCTTTCTCGTGAACGTGCAGGCTTCGAAGTCCGTGACGTTCACTATACGCACTACGGCCGTCTCTGCCCGATCGAAACTCCGGAAGGTCCGAACATCGGTCTTATCAACTCTCTCGCCACTTTCGCTGTGGTGAACCACTTCGGCTTCATTGAAACTCCGTACCGCGTTGTCGGTCTTCAGGAATTCAAGGATGCTTCGGGTAAGTCTCTCTACTTCCCGGAAGAAAAGTGGCACTTTGGCCTTTACAAGGGCTTTGTCCGCGAACCGCGCTTGTTTGTGCAGCTCGAACTCGGCGCCAAGGATGTCAAGGCTGTCCGTTCGAATCTCGACCGCAATCAGCGTGTTCTTTTCGACTCCTTCGTGAACAAGGTGTTCGAATTCAAGAACGCGGATGGTTCTAGCCTCTTTGTCCGCAACGGTAACCCGCTCGAAGCATTCTCGGGCAAGGCAGATTACGTTCAGCAGTCCTCGACGGTCTTCGACGTGATTTCTTCCTTCGTTGTTTACCTGACGGCTGATGAAGAAGACGCCTTCAACATTGCTCCGGCTAATACGGCTTTGAAGGCTGCTGCTTTTGACCCGCTGTTCGACGGTATGCTCGCAAGCGCTTCGTCCGAAGCAGAAAAGGCTGACATTTTGGATCGTCACCAGCTCTCTGCTTTTGCAGAAGACTTTGTGATGGTTCGTGAAAAGGATGAATATCCGCTCAAGCCGCGCTTGGTCGCTGGCGGTGAATTCGACGAATCTGACCGCTTTGCAGAAAAGGGTATTGTTCCGACTTTCGATGCGAACTCGGAAGATATCGATGAAGATGCTCTTGCTGGTCGCATTCAGTTGATGGACGTTTCTCCGCAACAGATTATCTCGGTCGCTGCAGGCCTTATCCCGTTCCTCGAACACGATGACGCTAACCGTGCTTTGATGGGATCGAACATGCAGCGCCAGGCAGTGCCTCTGCTCCGCTCGGAAGCTCCGGTTGTCGGTACAGGTCTTGAACGCCGTGCTGCACTTGACTCGGGTACTGTTGTCCGTGCTAAGCATGAAGGCCGCGTGAGCTTTGTCGACGCCATGACGGTTGTCGTGGAACGTGGTACTTTGGATGCCGCCGGCGAATTCCACCCGTTGGAAGGCCTTGGCGAAAACTTCGAATTCCTCGACCATGAACCGATTGACGAATACAAGCTTCGCAAGTTTGAACGTTCCAACCAGGATTCCTGCATTAACCAGAAGCCGGTTGTGAATGTGGGCGATTTCGTGAAGAAGGGCGATGTCCTCGCGGATGGCGCTTCTACCGATCACGGTGAACTCGCTCTCGGTAAAAACATTCT
>DGSB01000056.1:0-32686 GCA_002390045.1 Fibrobacter sp. UBA4373 | reverse complement strand
GCCATCAAGGATGCGTTCACCTCTATCCACGTCGAAGAATATGAAGTGGAAGTGCGTGAAACGAAGCGCGGTCCGGAAGAACTCACCCGTGAAATTCCGAACGTCGGTGAAGACGCTCTGAAGAACCTCGACGAACGTGGCATTATCCGCGTCGGTGCTGAAGTTCATGCAGACGACATTCTCGTCGGTAAGGTTACCCCGAAGGGTGAAACGGAACTCTCTCCGGAAGAAAGACTCCTCCGCGCCATCTTCGGTGAAAAGGCCGGCGATGTGCGTGATACGTCTCTTGTTGCTCCTCCGGGCATGCACGGTATCGTTCTCGAAACCCGCGTGTTCAGCCGTAAGGACCACAACGATAAGAAGAGCCGTGCCGAAGACCAGGAACGCATTAACGAAATCAAGGAAAAGTTCCAGGCAGATATCGACAAGATCAAGACGACTTGCGCCAATGCAATGGTTGAAATGCTCGTCGGTAAGGTCTCCGGTAATATCGTCGATTTCGATACGCACGAAGTCCGCATTCCGGAAGGAACTACTGTTTCCGAAAAGATGCTCCGTAGCATGGATCTTTTGACCCTCGCTCCGTCTTCTACCTTCGCACGTGACGATGCTGAAGCTCAGGACAAGGCTTCGAGCCTTCTCTCTGTGGCTCGTGAATCGATCGATCGCTTGACCCGTACGATGGAAAAGGAAATCGACAAGGTCACGAAGGGTGACGAACTCAAGCCGGGCGTTCTCCAGACTGTCAAGGTTTACATCGCCAAGAAGAAGAAACTTCAGGTCGGTGACAAGATGGCTGGTCGTCACGGTAACAAGGGTTGCGTATCCAAGATTGTTCCGGTCGAAGACATGCCGTTCACGGAAGATGGCCGTCCGATCCAGATCCTTTTGAACCCGCTGGGCGTTCCGTCTCGTATGAACGTCGGTCAGGTTCTTGAAGTCCACTTGGGCTGGGCTGCTAAGGTCCTTGGCATGAAGATTGCCACCCCGGTGTTCGACGGTGCTTCCTTCGAAGACATTGTGAACGAACTCGAACAGGCTTACCAGAAGATGCCGATCGTCTCTTACAAGATGGATCCGGATCATGGTCAGATCATCGGTAAGGCAAAGCTTTACGATGGCCGTACCGGTGAAGCCTTCTTGAACCCGGTCACAATCGGTTACATGTATTATCTCAAGCTCGGCCACTTGGTCGAAGATAAGATCCACGCTCGTTCGATTGGTTCCTACGCTCTCGTGACGCAGCAGCCGCTCGGTGGTAAGAGCCAGTTCGGTGGTCAGCGCTTCGGTGAAATGGAAGTCTGGGCACTGGAAGCTTATGGTGCAGCATACACGCTGCAGGAACTCTTGACGGTGAAGTCCGATGACGTGATGGGTCGTTCCAAGATCTATGACGCTATTGTCCACGGCAAGAATACTCCGGAACCGGGCATCCCTGAATCCTTCAACGTGATGATTCGCGAAGTCCGTTCGCTCTGCCTCGATATCAAGACCAATGGAGAAAAGTAATATGTCAGAAGAAACTTTCGATTATTCTGAAAACAACAATGGTGAAGTCTCCATTCACCTTGCTTCTCCTGAATTGATCCGTCAGTGGTCCTATGGTGAAGTTACCAAGCCTGAAACGATCAATTACCGTTCTTTCAAGCCGGAACGTGATGGCTTGTTCTGCGAACGCATTTTCGGACCGGTGAAGAACTGGGAATGTAACTGCGGTAAGTACAAGCGAATCCGTTTTAAGGGCGTCATTTGCGACCGTTGCGGTGTGGAAGTTACCCATTCCAAGGTGCGTCGTGAACGTATGGGTCATATCGAACTCGCCATCCCTCTCGCTCACGTTTGGTTTGTGAAGAACCAGCCGTGTGTGCTCGGTGCGATTTTGAATCTTGACACCAAGTCCCTCGACAATATCATTTATTACGAAAAGTACATCGTGCTCGATCCGGGTGATACCGATCTTCAGCCGAATGAACTGATCGACGAAAACCGTTACATTGACCTCGAAAGAGAAGGCCGTCACTTCACTGCCAAGATGGGTGCCGCCGCTTTGAAGCAGCTCCTTGCCAATGTGGATTTCGTTCAGCTCTCTGACGAACTCCGCGTGGAAGCCGCTTCCAAGTCCAAGACGAAGCGTGACGAAGCCATCAAGCGCTTGAAGATTGTGGAATCCTTCAAGAAGTCCCAGATGGACGACTTCTTCTCTTACTACGAAAATCCGGAAAAGAAGAAGAACAGCGATCTTCCGTGGGCAAAGGAAATTGCCGAAAAGGTCGAAGACTTCAAGTACGGTATCGTCGGTGCTGATGGCGAACGCAAGGGCGGCTATGCTGCTAAAGTCGAAGGTCAGGACTTTAACCTTCTCGATGCGTTCTGCAAGTTCCGCGAAATGTATCCGCGTGAAGCCAAGAGCCTCTCGAACCAGCCGGAATGGATGATTCTTGACGTTCTTCCGGTGATTCCGCCTGATCTTCGTCCGCTCGTTCCGCTCGATGGTGGCCGTTTCGCTACCTCTGACTTGAACGAACTCTACCGTCGCGTGATCAACCGCAACAACCGTCTGAAGAAGTTGATTGACATCAAGGCTCCGGACGTGATTCTCTGCAACGAAAAGCGTATGCTCCAGGAAGCAGTGGACCAGTTGTTCGATAGCGGTCGTCGCGCAGTGCGCGCCGGTTCT
Organism: Fibrobacter sp. UBA4373; assembly: GCA_002390045.1. Lineage (GTDB taxonomy): Bacteria > Fibrobacterota > Fibrobacteria > Fibrobacterales > Fibrobacteraceae > Hallerella. The sequence goes on along the minus strand of DGSB01000056.1, from coordinate 30,009 downwards.
GCCCGCCCGCTGAAGTCGCTCTCTGAACTCCTCAAGGGTAAGCAGGGCCGCTTCCGTATGAACCTTCTCGGTAAGCGCGTGGACTACTCTGGCCGTTCCGTGATCGTCGTGGGGCCGGAACTCAAGATGCACCAGTGCGGTCTTCCGAAGCGCATGGCTCTCGAACTTTACAAGCCGTTCATCATCCAGCGATTGGAAGAAGATGGCGTTGTCTATACGCTCAAGGCTGCTAAGAAGTTCGTTGACGCAGAACGTCCGGAAGTGTGGGACATTCTCGAACAAATTATTGAAGACCATCCGGTTATGTTGAACCGTGCTCCGACGCTTCACCGTCTGGGTATTCAGGCCTTCTATCCGAAGCTCATCGAAGGTAATGCGATCCGTCTTCACCCGCTCGTTTGTACGGCTTTCAACGCTGACTTCGACGGTGACCAGATGGCTGTGCACCTTCCGCTGTCCTTCGAAACGCAGCTCGAATGCCGCGTGCTCATGCTTTCCTCTAACAACATTCTTCACCCGGCTTCCGGTCAGCCGATCGCTGTCCCGGGCCAGGATATCGTGCTTGGTTTGTACTACATTTCCAAGCCGCGTCCGAATCGCAAGGGTGCTGGAATGCGTTTCTACGATCCGGCCGAAGCACTTCGTGCATACGGTAACGGCGTAATCGATTTGAACGCGGAATGCTACCTCGCTTTGCCGGCTGGCCGTAAGATTTACATGGGCGCTCTTGAAAAGGATACCCTGTGCGAAACCGAACAGCCGGATGATAAGGGTAACCGCGAAGTCGTCGCCAAGGCTGGTCAGAAGATCAAGTTCCTCACGTTGAAGGAACCGTCTCTCATCAAGACCACCATGGGTCGTATCATCTTGAACGAAATTATTCCGAACGATGTCGGCTATGCAAACGAAACCTTCGGCAAGAAGGTGATTGCAAAGTCCATCGACGACCTCTATCGTCGTACTGGTAACCGCGTAACGGTTGAATACCTCGATGACTTGAAGGCTCTCGGTTATAAGTGGGCTGCGATTTCGGGCTCTTCCGTGGCTATTTCTGAAATGGTGATTCCGCCAGAAAAGAAACAGTTGCTTGATGAAGCGAACGAAAAGGTCAACCGCATTCGTGAACTTTACGAAGACGGCGTTATCACGGACGGCGAACGTTATAACCAGATCATTGACGTTTGGTCCAAGACGACGAGCGATGTGGCTGCCAAGCAGTGGGATCTCCTTTCTCACGACCGCGACGGTTTCAACCCGGTCTATATGATGGCGGATTCCGGCGCTCGTGGTAGCCGCGAACAGATCAAGCAGCTTTCCGGTATGCGTGGTTTGATGCAGAAGCCGACGAAGCAGCTCGGCGGTCAGGAAGTTATCGAAAACCCGATTAAGTCCTGCTTCCGTGAAGGCTTGAATGAAATGGAATACTTCATTTCGGCTCACGGTGCTCGTAAGGGTCTTGCGGATACCGCTTTGAAGACGGCTGACGCTGGTTACTTGACCCGTCGTCTCGTCGACGTCGCTCAGGACCTCGTGATTGTGGAAGAAGATTGCCACACGAAGGATGGTATCGATATCTCCGCCTATAAGGACGGTGACGATACGATTATCCCGCTCGAAGAACGTCTCCTCGGTCGTGCTCCGGTCGAAGACATCGTTCACCCGGTGACGGGCGAAGTGATTGTCAAGGCTGGCGAACTGGTGACGGAACGTGATCTTCCGAAGATTTCGGCAACGGGTCTTGAACACGTGAAGATGCGTTCTGTGCTTACCTGTAATGCTCGCCACGGTGTCTGTGCCAAGTGCTACGGCCGTATGCTGGCTTCCGGTCGTCCGGTCGACCTCGGTGAAGCTGTCGGCGTGATTGCCGCACAGTCCATCGGTGAACCGGGTACGCAGCTGACTCTCCGTACGTTCCACATTGGTGGTGCTTCCAGCCGTCTTACGGTTGAAAACTCGAAGAGCGCTCCGGTTGACGGTAAGATTGAATTGGATAACGTCAATACGCTTGACCACGAAGGCAAGAAGGTCGTCGTCTCCCGTATGGGCGAACTTGTGATCTTTGACTCCACTGGCATTAACAAGGGTCGTTGGCAGATTCCGTATGGCGCAACCCTCTATGTGGAAAACGGCGAAACGGTGACGAAGGATACGAAGCTCTTTGAATGGGATCCGTATACCAGTCCGATTCTCAGTAACGTCAGCGGTAAGATTCAGTTCATCGACTTGATTGAAAACACGACTTATCGTGTGGATAAGGACGATGTGACTGGCGTTGAAACCTGGACTGTCATCAGTGACCGTCATGGTAAGCATCGTCCGGCTATCAACGTTCTCGATGCGGCTGGAAACCGTCAGGGTGTTTACTACTTGCCGGATGGCGCTATCCTCTCTGTCCATGATGGTGACAAGGCTGTTCCGGGCGAAATTCTCGCCAAGTTGCCGCGTGCTGTCGGTAAGACGAAGGATATTACTGGTGGTCTTCCGCGTGTTGCTGAACTCTTCGAAGCTCGCGTCCCGAAGAACGTCGCTGTGATCGCTCCGATCGACGGCATTGTCGAATACGGTAACGAAGAACGCGGCAACCAGAAAGTGATTATTAAGAACAACGAAGAAGAACAGACCGTGCTCGTGCCGCGTGGCCGTCACCTCGCAGTGCTCGAAGGCGACCGTGTCAGCAGAGGTCAGAAGATCTGCGACGGTTCCGTTGACCCGCACGATATTCTCCGTGTTCAAGGCCCAGAAGCTGTGCAACGCCACTTGGTGAACGAAATCCAGGCTGTGTACCGCCTTCAGGGTGTGGCTATCGCTGATAAGCACATTGAATGCATTGTGCGTCAGATGATGCGTAAAATCAAAATTTCCGATCCTGGTGATTCCGATCTCCTTCCGGATGAAGAAATCTCCAAGGCTCGCTTGCGCGTGAAGAACGACAAGCTCAGGGCTGAAGGCCGTGCCGAAGCAAAGGGAACTCCGATGCTCCTCGGTATTACCAAGTCCTCGCTTGCTACGGATAGCTTCATTTCCGCAGCGTCCTTCCAGGAAACAACGAAGATCCTCACTCGTGCTGCAATTGAAGGTAGTGTGGACCCGTTGATGGGACTTAAGGAAAACGTCATTATGGGTCACCTGATTCCTTGCGGAACTGGTGCAAGACACCTGCGTGACGTCGTGGTCATCGATTCCGATGCAGAAGCTGAGGCGGCCGCTAGCCGAGCTTCTCAGATGGATTCTGATGTTCAGGACGGCGGTATCGAGTTCTCGATGCCAGATACCGGTTCCGAAGCCTCGGAAGATAATGGAGATAATATCGAATAATTTCGAAGGTAAAACTTGAAATAATTCGAAAAAGAACTATATTTGGGTTTCCAAAATTATAGGGAAAAATAAACAATGCCTACTATACAACAGCTCGTCCGTAAGGGCCGTGAAAAGATCCTCAACAGAACCGCTTCGCCGGCTCTGAAACAAAGTCCGCAGAAGCGCGGTGTTTGCACCCGTGTGTACACCACCACGCCGAAGAAGCCGAACTCCGCTCTCCGTAAGATTGCTCGTGTCCGTCTTTCTAACAAGATGGAAGTGACTGCTTACATTCCGGGTGAAGGCCACAACCTCCAGGAACACTCTATCGTCCTCATTCGTGGCGGTCGTGTTAAGGATGTTCCGGGTGTTCGTTACCACATCATTCGCGGTACGCTCGATACTCAGGCTGTGAACGGTCGTAACCAGGCACGTTCCAAGTACGGTGTTAAGAGAAAAGCTCCGGCTAAGAAGTAAAGGAAGAGCATATGTCTAGAAGAAGAAAGACTATTCACAAGCGCACCATTGCTGACCCGCGTTATCATTCCGTTTTGATCACCGAACTCATTGGTGTCGTTCTCAAGCAGGGCAAGAAGACGATTGCTGAACAGATCGTTTACACCGCTCTCGATCTCTTGGACAAGAAGGTGGAAGGCGAAGGCTCTCCGCTCGACAAGTTCGAAGAATGCCTTGAAAACATCAAGCCGAAGCTCGAAGTGAAGTCCCGTCGTATCGGTGGTGCAAACTACCAGGTGCCGATGGAAGTCGCTCCGGATCGCGCCAAGGCTCTCGCTCTTCGTTGGCTGCTCACGGCTGCCCGTAACCGTACGGAAGCTAACATGGCAGAACGTCTTACTGCAGAACTCATTGCAGCTAAGAACAACGAAGGCAACGCCGTCCGCAAGAAGCAGGACGTGCACAAGATGGCAGAAGCAAACAGAGCTTTCGCTCACTTCCGCTTCTAATATCTTTAGCCCTTTGTTTTGGAAAAAGCTCCGCAGAAATGCGGAGCTTTTCTTGTATAGGGTCGCTGTCCAAATGGAAATATGCGCGTCTAATTAGAGTTGCTTTTCTAGTGAAATGCGATTTATACTTGGCGCAAGTGGAGACATTCCGTATGGAAAATGCGACGTTGGATTGTTTGAAAGTCGATCAGACTGGCGTGGTTCGAGAAATTACTGGCGATTCCCGTTTTATTTCTCGCATCATTTCGATAGGCCTTACCCCGAACAGCTCGTTTACGGTTCTGAAGAACGATGGTTCTTCTCCGATGCTTGTGTACTGCCGCGATACGATGATTGCGATTAATCGCAAAGAATGTGCTCAGATTGGGGTGTCTGTATGAAGACGATTGCTCTTTTAGGACAGCCGAATTCGGGAAAATCGACGCTTTATAATGCTTTGACGGGCGGTCATCAGCGTGTAGGCAACTGGCCTGGTAAAACGGTGGAAAAAGCCGAAGGCGATTTCTTTTACAAGGAGCAGCTCTTTCGGATTGCGGACTTGCCGGGAAGCTATGGCTTGACGGCTAATTCCGAAGAAGAAGTCGTCACCCGCGATTTTATTGAACGCGGAAATGCAGATCTTGTTTGCCTGATTGTGGATGCTTCGCAACTGGAACGAAGCCTGTTCATGCTGGCGGATTTTGCCGGAATCCAATGCCCGGCAATGCTCGTGTTGAACATGATGGACGTGGCAAAAGAAAACGGTAAAACGGTAAACGTTTCCAAAATCGAACAGGCGCTTGGAATCCCGGTTTTAGGATTTACGGCCTCGGATCCTGAAGAATACCCGAAGTTCTATGAAACATTGGAACGGGCTGTGGAGTCCCCGAAAATCCTTTCTGCGGAGGGAATTCGGAAGCTTTCGGAAAATGCAGAAAATTCTCCGGTAAAACATTTGGAAGAGTTGCTTCAGGGATATCAATTCGGAATCCGCGAAAACTTTTGGATAGCTTCGAAATTGCTTGAAAACGATCCTTTGGTAAGCGCGGAGGTTCGTTCCGCAGTGGATCCGGATCGCTTGGTCGAAATGGAACGGATACTGAAAGATGAAAGTTCCGCAGGCGGCTTGATTACAGGCGAAGCGAAATATCGCTGGATTTCGGAAATCTTGCAGGGGAGTGTGACAGAGAAAAAATCGTCCGTGTCGCTTTCCCGTTTCGACAAGATGGCGACGCATCGGATTCAGGGAAAAATTCTTGCGTTCGGCATTATGCTTGTTACGTTGATTGCGTGCATGGCCCTTGCGATGCCTGGAATGTTTGTCGGTTTTGGATTGATGTCTGTTAGCGGTCCTGTGCTGCATTCCGTTTGCGAAAGCCTTGGCATTTGGCCTGTGATCGAATCCTTTGTAAAAGGCGTTTTGATCGGTGGCGTGGGCCTCACGCTTTGTATGACCAGCTTTGTTTTTGCCATCGTTTTCATGTTTGCTTTGGTTGAAAATATAGGCTACATGGCTCGTTTTTCTTACGTGTTCGATTCTTGGCTTTCGAGATTAGGCTTGCATGGAAAGGCGATTATGCCTCTGTTTTCTGGACTTGCCTGTACGGCGGGGGCGGCTTGCGGTACGCGTGTTTTGGATACGCGAGGTCAGCGCTTGTTTGCGATGGTTCTTTTGTGGGGAATTCCGTGTGGGGCTAAGTTGGGCGTTGTGCTTTTTTTGGCTTCCGCCTTTTTTGGATCGATGTCCATGCTCTTTGCCTTGATTTATGTGAGCTTGATCTTTGCATCGTTCTACCTTTCTTCAAAGCTTTTCGGAGGCAAGTTGATGCCGGTTGAAGATCGGGTGGGCATGATTATGGAGCTTCCGCCTTATCACAAACCGCAGTGGAAAGCTTTGTTCAAAATGGTGGGACGTAATACGTGGAGTGTCTTTAAGAAGGCTCTGGTCATCATCGTATGCGCGTCGTTCCTCTTTTGGGCTCTTTCCTATTCTTCGGATGGAAACGTAGAGAATACGATCTTGTATTCCATCGGGAATGCGATTGAGCCGGTGACAAAACTTTTTGGAATGCGCTGGCAGCTTTTTGTTTCTTACCTGGGCGGTGTGTTTAGCAAGGAAGCTTCGCTTGGAATCATGTCGACGATCTTTGGCAGTACCGATACGGCTTTTTCGCTGATTGCCCGAGATGAAGCGGGCTCGAATCTTGCGGAGGTTTTGAGCTCGGCCATTTCGAAACCGGAAGCTTTGGCTTTTGTTTTTGCTTCGATGTTCAACGTGCCTTGTGTTCTTGCGATGGGCTCAACTTATCGTGAAGCGAATTCGTTAAAGTGGTTGCTTGCGATTATGGGCTACTACTTTGCAATTTCTTTAGGCCTTGCGTTTGTGGCGTATCATATCGGTCTTTTGATCTTCTGAGTTGCAAAATTCCATTCTGAGGACGGAGCGCTAAAAGCGCTCCGTTTTTTATTGAGAAACGTCTAATTGGAAATGGAGGCGTCTAATTAGAGTTGTAGTTAGACTAAGCTAAATTTTATTATTGTGCGAGAAGTTTCAATTCCGAGCTCTCTTTGAGGAGATTTTCGCGATGGTATGGAATCGACTTGTTGTTTGTGCTTCCTTGCTGCTAGCAAATTCTTTATTTGCGGAAGATGAGGATGTATCTGTTTTCGATGATTCCTTCTTTGAAGAAGAAACTTCTGCGTCTGCGCCGAAAAGCTCTATGACAAGTTCTACTGAAACGGTGGCTTCTTCGACAGAAAGTATTTCAGCGCAAACAGCGGCGCCTGCAAAAAGTTCTGCGGCTTCGGATGTGATGGTTCTTGACGGTCTTTCTGTGGAAGACGAGAGCATTCAGGATGCGGCTCCGGTCGATACGAAAACGAAAGCGGAATCGGTGAAAATTTTGGATGCGAAGGAACTTCAGGGTTCAAGCGCTACCGTCGCTGATGTGGCGAACCGCTCTTCGGGTGTGAAAATTCGCCAGTCCGGCGGGATGGGCAGCGAAAATAAAATCAACATCCGCGGCATGGAAGGCAAAAACGTGAAGGTCCTTGTGGACGGCGTCCCGGTGGACAACGGCAATGGAAGCCTTTCCGTGAATGATATTCCGATGGATAAGATTGACCGCATTGAAGTTTACAAGAGCTATGTGCCGGAACGTTTCTCGACGGATGGCATGGGCGGCGTCATCAACATTGTGACGAAGAATTTGCCGGAAAGCTCCGTGACGGGTTCTTATAGCTTTGGAAGTTTCAATACTCACAAGGCTTCTCTCGATGCGAAGTACGTCTGGGTGACGGATTCTGCCAAGAGTCGAGCCATTGAAACGGGGCTTTCTGCATATTACAACTATTCCGATAACAATTACGAATTTACGACTCCCACGATGGATACCGTGGTGACTCGCGATCATGCGCGTTATTACAGCTACAGCGTGGCTCCGTTTGTGAACTTGAACCACTATTTCTTTGACCGCATTTCGGTGGGCGGAAGCTACGGCGCGGTGGATCAGGAGATTTCTTCGTCGGGTCACCGTGTGGAAAATGCAACGATGGACGGTTGGGCTTGGGGGGCGTCTTTCGGAGTGGAAAAGGCGAACCTGTTTGTAAAGGGGCTTTCGCTTGGAATGTCGGTGAACTATTCCCGCGGTGTGACGAACGTGACGGATACGACCCATATTTATTATTACGGTTGGAGCAAGGAAAAATACCGTACAAGCAAAGCTCTGGTGGGTGAAATCAGCATGGGCAGCGCTTCGCTTTTTGAACAGGTCAATCAGACTTTGCAGGCCCCGTGGAATGTGGACTATGCGATGACGCAGGATCACAAGTTGACGTGGAGCGGAATTTACCGTTATGAATCGCAGGAGCCGGAAGATAAGCTTGCGATTGGAGGAACGGACCGTTTGAATAAGGCGGGATTCCCTGGGTACAGTCACAGTGTGATTACGGGTCTTTCCATGGAAAACAACTTCTGGAATTCGAAAATTCAAAATGTTGTCGGAGTGAAGGGCTACTACTATCACTTGGATGCGGATGATGATGGCACCCGTCATCAGCGCTTGGGCGATGATGCTATTGAATACAAGGATTTCGGGTACAGTGAAAATTTGCGTTTGAAGTTGATCGATCTGTTGTCTGTGATTGAACAGTTTGCCGTCAAGGGCGGTTATCAGCACAGCCTGAGATTCCCGACTCGCGAAGAAGTTTTCGGCGACGGTATGTATAAGAGCAGTACGCCGAATTTGAAACCGGAAATTTCGGACAACTTTACGGCGGGTGCTGAACTTGACTTGTTTGATCTGCCGCTCATTTTGAAGATGCACTTGGAATTCAGCTACTTCTATTTGCTGATGGATGATCGCATTTATTGGAGTGCGATGTCGAGCGTTCCGCAGCCGTATTACAACAGTGTCGGTACAAAGACCAAAGGCTTTGAAATCGATGTGAATGTGGATTTGAACGAATATTTTTCCCTTTCGTACAATATGACGAATCAGGATGTGCGTAGCCGTGAAAGGGATAACGCCTATGGGATTGATGAAGGCTTGGTCGTTCCGAACATTCCGCTGTTCTATATGAATTTTGGCGCTGAATTCCATATTGGCGATCTTTTGTTCGCGGAAGACTTCTTGAAGCTTTATTGGCTCGCCAATTACACGGATGAATATTATTTCTCCTGGAAAATTTCTAAGCGTCAGAACCGGATTATCCCGAGTTCATTCTCGCAGGACTTGGGAGTCGAATATTCGATATTCGCCAATAGGCTCTCGTGGAGTTTTGAAGTAAAGAACTTTATGGACACTCGTGTCTATGACAAATACGGAGAGTCCAAACCGGGCAGAGCCTTTGCCTCAAAGATCAAATTCTCGATTTAACTACAACCCAGAAAAGGAAACAAGATGAAATCCTATAAGACACTTCTCCTTACAGCCGCTTTCGGCCTGGTGCTCACCGCTTGCGGTAGCTCTAGCTCCAGCGCATCCGATGAAGATTCGAGTTCCAGCACTGCAAACTCCAGTGCAGCTAACTCCTATGCTTTTGCCTTTATGACCGACAAGTCGATGATGTTCGGTACTGGTGATTTTAGCGATGACCAGAGCGAAATTATCAAGAACTTTACGGAAACTTCTAATTCCGGTACGATCGCATACTTCGACGGCTCTTTGTACAGCCTTTCCGTGGTGGACGAAGCCATGAACAGCGTGCTTGACCGCTATGAACTGAATGAAGACGGTAGCGTTCCGGAAAAACCGGCGGCTTCTGTGAAGTTCGAAGGTACGGGTGCCATGGTGATGAAGATCGTGGCCGACGAAAACAAGATCTATGTGAACCAGACTTTCGGTACGGGCCTCGTCGCTGTTGACGCAAAGACGTTGAAGACGATTGCAACGATCGACCTCTCGGAATACATGGAAGAAACCGCTCAGATGGTTGGTCCGGGTTCCTCTGTGGTTCGTGAAGGCAAGCTCTTTGTGAGCCTGGGCCAGTATGTGGACGCTCAGAACGCTATTACCGGTGCTCAGGGTAGCGTTGCTATTATCGACATCGCCACGGATAAGGTGGAAAAGGTGATTTCGGAATCCATGACCGCTGCAGTGGGTGGCTTGGATGATATGAATAACTCGAGCGCCTTTGTGGACGAAAAAGGCAACATCTACTTCTATTCCGCAGCTGCAATGGGCTGGATGGAAGACTATAAAGAAGGCTGGGTCCGCATCAAGGCTGGCGAAACCGAATTTGATACGAGCTGGGTGTTCCGCATGAAGGAAGCTGAATACGAAGGCGAATCCTCCTCCAACAACTTCTTGATGACGGGTGGCGCTTATGCGGGTGATGGTAAGTTCGTTGGCTTCTTCGGCAACTTTGCTGATCCGTCGAACTTCTACAACTATGAATGGAGCTTTGTCGTGGTGGACGTTTACAAAAAGACCGTGGAAAAAATTCCGGGCCTTTCTCCGACGATCCCGTGGTTTGCTCCGTCGATCCATATCGATAGCGATGGCTCGGTTCTCTTCGGGCATGCTGACGAAGAAAACAACTCCATCTATCGCTACGATGTGGACAGCAAGAAGCTCACGAAGGAAATGGATGTGAAAACCGGCACGGCTTACTATGTCATGCCGCTTGCTGACTAAGTTCTTGTAGTCTAGACTCTCATAGTGAAAAGAGCATGGCGTGCCGCAAGGTGCGCCATGTTTGCTTTGCGTGCAAATTCACCGAGGGCATCGTGTTTGTTAGCAGGATTCTCGGATTTGAGAATTTCTTTTTTATAATTTGAACGGTCGTTTACTTTGAAAAGGAAGGCTTTGTGGAAACTCAAGTCGTAGAATCCTGGATTTTTACCCATGGAACATTTTGGGCCCTAGTCCCATCGATTGTCGCCATCGTCTTGGCGCTGATCACCAAGGAAGCTTATTCTTCTTTGTTCTTGGGCGTTTTGATGGGCGGACTTTTTATAAGCCAGGGAAGTTTCCCGAATTTTTTGAATGCCGTTTTTAAGGATGGCATGATCAAGCAGGTTTCGGATCCGTGGAACATTGGCATCTTGTTCTTTTTGGTGATTTTAGGGACGATGGTCGCTTTGATGAATAAGTCTGGCGGAGCGGCGGCTTTTGGAGAATGGGCAAAGCTCCATATTAAATCCAAGGTCGGTGCTCAGCTCGTGACGATTGTCTTGGGTGTTTTGATTTTTGTGGATGATTATTTTAACTGCCTTACGGTGGGTAGCGTGATGCGTCCGGTGACGGACAAGTTCAAGGTGAGCCATGAAAAGCTGGCCTATTTAATCGATGCGACTGCGGCTCCGATATGCATTATTGCCCCGATCAGTTCCTGGGCGGCTGCCGTGACGGGCTTTGTGGAAGGAGAGGACGGTCTCGGACTTTTTGTGAAGGCGATCCCTTTCAATTTTTATGCGTTGCTGACTTTGGTTGCGCTTTTTGCGCTGGTTTTGACGAAAGTCGAATTTGGCCCGATGAAAAAATATGAATCGGCTGCGGCGGTTATCGATATAAAAGTAAAGGAATTGAAAAAGCATGAAACCCGAGGAACGGTTCTGGACCTTGTCTTTCCCATTTTTGCGTTGATTTTCTTTTGCGTGGTGGGATTGATTTATACGGGCGGATTCTTTTCGAGCGGGGAAGAACATAAGGGCTTTGTCGAGGCGTTCGGTGGCAGTGATGCGTCAGTCGGCCTTGTGCTCGGAAGCTTCGCCGCTTTCATTGTGACGATCCTTTGGTATCTGGGACGTCGCGTGATGAAGCTCAGAGTCTGCCTGGAATGCTTGCCGGAAGGCTTTAAGGCGATGGTTCCGGCAATTTTGATTCTTGTGCTTGCTTGGAGCTTGAAGGGTGTGACGGATACGCTCGGAGCGAAGGATTTTGTTGCGGGCTTGATTTCCGGGAACGCTTCGTCTTTGATGAACTTGATGCCGGCCGTAATCTTCTTAATCGGAATCGGACTGGCTTTTGCGACGGGAACGTCTTGGGGCACTTTTGGAATTTTGATTCCGATTGTGGTGGCGGCATTCTCTGGTGTCGATTATAATTTGATGATCATCTCGATTTCGGCATGTATGGCGGGCGCTGTTTGCGGAGATCACATTTCTCCGATTTCGGATACGACCATTATGGCGAGTGCCGGGGCGCAATGTAAACTTGTGAATCATGTGAATTCGCAGTTCCCTTATGCGCTTTCGGTGGCTGGGGTTAGCTTTATCTGCTATATCGTGGCGGGATTTAGCCGTAGCGCATTGCTGTCGTTTGCTCTAGGAGTGCTGATGATCGTTGGCGGACTTCTGATTTTGAAGAAAAAACGGAATTAGTTCTTTTGGGGAAGGTTTATTTGCGCAAGAATCACCGCAGTAAACATCAAAAGACAACCGAAGATTTCTTGGAACGTTAAGCGTTCTCCGAGAACAATCCAGCCGGAAATCACGGCGAAAACGGATTCAAGGCTCATCAGCAGCGATGCGACGGTGGGCCTGATTTTGTTTTGTGCGACAATTTGCAGGGTAAAGGCGACGCCACTCGAGAGGACTGCCGCATATAGGAGCGGAATCCAAGGCGCGGGATGGCTGTAGACGGCAAGCGCTTTTTGAATTCCGAAAAGGGACGCTCCCATGTCGATGAAGAACATCGGGACGGTTGAAAGAACTGCGACAACCAGAAATTGGATGGCAGAAAGTCTTACATTGTCGAGATTTGGACCGTATTTGTCGACCAGGTGAATTTGACTTGCAAAGCCTAAGGCGCAAAGTAGGGAAATTCCGTCGGCGATTTCTAAAGAAAAATTTCCTTGGATGCAGAGAAGGTAAAGGCCTACAAGGGTCATGGCGACGCATAGCCAAAGCTTGGGGGAACTTTTTTTACCGAGAAAAATGCCGATGATCGGAACGAAGATGATGTAGCAGGTCGTGAGGAATCCGGATTTGCCGGCAGAGGTCCCGAGGTAAATTCCGGCCTGTTGTAAATTCATCGCAAAGAAGAGGGCGATGCCGCAGGCGATTCCCGCTTTCCACAGTTGAAAGCGTTCGGCGCGGGACTGGGGACGGCGAGAGCTTTTTCCGAAAAAGTCCAAAATTTTTACAAGGATGAAAAGTCCTGTTGTAGCAATCAGGTTTCGGATGCAGACGAATGTGAAGGGACCGGCATCGTTTCCTTCGACTTGGGCGACAAAGGTGGATCCCCAAATGAAGGCGGCGAGAATTAAAAGAAAGCTGTATCCGAGATTTTTCACAAAAGGGAATTTAAAAAGAAAACGCCGGACAAAAGGAATTTACGTTGGTCCTAAGAGCTCTGACGTTCCAAAAAAAAAAAGTTACCCTCGGCTAAATGGATTGGTGGCTAACCGATTAGAGTTGAATGCCGCGGATTATCCTTGTTACACTTGTGCTGCTTTTTTTTGGGGGTGAATTTGTTGGACAAATGACACGAGAAAAGATTTATTCCACGTTGTCTTTTAACAAGGCGTTCTACATAGGTCTTGCTGTCGCCCTTCTATTGCATCTTTTTCTTTTTCTCAATCCGCTTTTTTGTAAAGAAGATTCGGCACCACGAGTGACGGACTCTCCGGTGCTTCGTGCGGAACGCGTCGTCTTGGTACCTCCTCCTGAGCCTCCCAAAGTTGTGAAAAAAATTGTCCGTGCAAAGATTATCCCCAAGGTTGTTGAAAAGCCGATCGAAGAAAAGGAACCGGAACCTGAGCCGGAGCCTATCGTCGAGACGGCTCCGGTCGCTGCCGCAGAACCGGTCGTTGAAGCGCCTCCCGCCCCCCCTGTTGTAAAGGAGCCTCCGAAACCTTCTGCAGATTCGATCAAAAAAGTGATGCGGGCTTATTTGGGGTCGTTGAAAAAACAACTTGAAAAAGGCAAAAATTATCCAGCGACAGCCCGTCGCTTAAAACAAGAAGGCACGGTCCGTGTCCGTTTCACCATCCAGGCGGATGGCAAGGTGGAAAACGTCGAAATTTCTGAATCGAGCCGCTATTCTGCTCTCGACAAAAGCGCTCTTGAAGCAGTCGAAAAAATGGGTCGATTCCAGCCGATTCCCGGAATTCTCAACAAAAAGAGCTGGCGAATCGAAATTCCAATCCAGTATAAACTCAATCCAGGGAGATCCTAATGAACTACATTCTTGATTTTATTAAACAAGGTGGTGTCATCGGATATATTCTCGTCGCCATGAACTTTATTGGCTACGCGATCGTTATTTGGAAAGTCATCTCGATTATCGTCTTCAACAAGACTGTACAGCCAAAACTCACCGATAAGGTGATTCACCGCGTGGTCACTTACAATACAGACCACCACATTATCACGGAAAGCATCCGTACCGAAATCGAACTGGCATTCTCTCCGCTGACCAAGGGACTTACGACTGTCGAAAACATTGCTTCGATTTCTCCGATGCTCGGCCTTCTCGGAACGGTGATCGGAATCTTCAACGCTTTTACGGTGATCGCCGCTTCGGGCTTGGATGATGCCTCCGCATTCGCCACCGGTATTAAGTTCGCCCTTGTGACAACGGTTCTCGGCCTTGTCGTCGCGATTCCGCACGTGCTCGCTTTCAACTATCTGAACGCTCGCATGGAACAGGAACAGGACGAAGTCGAAAACCAAGTGCTTCTCCGCCTCGGAAAAATCCTTCAGGAACGCGATTGCAGAAATTCGGAAGGATCTTCGAATGGCTAGAAAAAAACATCGCATTTCTCTGGATATGACGCCGTTAATCGACTGCGTCTTTCTCCTGCTTGTGTTCTTTTTGGTGACATCGGTTTTTAAGCAGGATAAGTCTGTGCTGAAATTGCTATTGCCCGAAACGACGAGTGAAGTAAAACAGGAAGTTTCGGAAGGCCTTTTCATTGAACTTTCCGAAATGGAAATGGCTGTGAATGGGGAAGTGGTGAATTTGGAAACTTTGCGGGCGAAAGGGGCTGCAATCCAGAATAAAAAGGCTCCTGTCGCACTGAAAATCGACAAGAAGACTCCTTACGAAAGAGTCGCCCAGGTTTTGGACGTTCTTCAAATGGAAAAGATCTACAACATACAATTCGTGAATGAATTGAAGAAGGAATAAAATGTCACGCATTCGAATCAACATTGATTTGGTGAATCAAAAATTTGAACATTTTGCCAGGTTCCTCTTGGCGCATAGGCTTGTTTTTTTGGCAGGCCTTGTTGTCGTTTTGGTACTTTCCGTCATCGGGGCGAAAAAAATCTATTTCGAAACGTCCTGGGACAGCTATTTCGTGGAAGGAGATCCGATGCTTATCCAAACGGATAAGTTCAAGGAAATCTTCGGAAATGATTACTTCGTATCGGTCCTTGTCGAATGCGACAATATCTACGATCCTGAAAATCTGCGCCTTTTGCGAAAACTGTCCGAACATCTCCGAGACAGCCTTTCCTATTCTAACGGAACGGTCACATCCCTGACCAATATCGAATACACGCTAGGGACAGATGAAGGCATGGAAATCACGCAGATTGTGCCGGAAGAAATTCCGACAGATTCGGCAGGACTTGCCGAAATCAAGCGCCGCGTCGAGGCAAAGCCGGAATTCTTAAAGAAAATCGTGAGTGCCGATGGCAAGAGCTCCTTCGTCATCGTCAAACTTCGCCCGTTCCCGGAAGATTCCGTTTGGAAAGCGGAAGGAAAAATCTCTCCGGATATGCAGACCGGTGCCGAAACCTATGATATCATTCATCAGCCGGAATATGCACCGCTCCATCCCAATGCGGGAGGAATGCCGTATATGAGCTCCGAAAAGATGAAATACATCAATTCGGAAATGAGCCGCGTGATGATGCTTGCCGTGCTTTGCGCGATTTTGGTGATGGCGATTGTGACGCGTTCCTTGCGAGGAATTGTCTCTCCGATCCTTTCCGCATTTGCGGGCATTTTGATGACTTTCGGTCTAGTCGGCTATTTGGGACTTTATATGGATTCTACGAATGCGATGGTTCCTCCATTCCTCGCATTTGCGGTTTCGATTGCTTATAACATTCACCTGTATTCGTTCTTCCGTCGGGAAATGCTTTTGACCGGAAAGCGGAAGCAATCTGTCGTGACGGCGGTCCGAGAAACCGGATGGTCTCTTCTGTTCTCCGGCTTAACGACGATTGTGGCGCTCCTTTCGTTCCTTTCTGTCATGCTCCGCCCGATTCGTTCGGTGGGTCTTCTTTCGGCTATCTCGGTTGCGTTTGTGCTTGCCGTTGTCTTGGTCGTTTCTCCAATCCTTTTGAGCTTTGGCAAAGATAAAAAGCCAAATCCGAAAGTCCTGGAACGTGGGGAAACTCGCTTTGCGCTAATCATGGAAGGCATCGGAAAATTCGTTCTTTCGCATAGCCGTGTCATTCTCGTTGTCTTCGCCCTGGTCGCGGCGATTTCTGCCGTGGGGATGTTCAAAATGGAGCCGTCTTTTGATGTAGAACGGACCATGGGACGTAAGGTCGAATATGTGAAAAAAATTCTTGAACTCGGGGAATCTCCGCTCGGAAGCGTTTACTCGTACGACATGGAAATTGAATTCGAAAATCCGGATGACGCGAAGAAGGTGGAAAACCTTCGTAAACTCGACACTCTCGGAATGTATATCGAACAGTTCCCGCTGAGCAAGCGTCTCACGTCCATTCTCGACGTGGTCAAGGACTTAAACCGCACCGTGAACGAAAATAGGGAAGAATTCTATCGCGTTCCGGATTCCGAAGAACAGGTGGCCCAGCTTCTTTTGCTTTATGAAAACGCAGGCGGCAGCGAAGCGAATTACTGGATCGATTACGATTACCGCTACCTCCGCATGATGGTCGAAATCAGCACGTACAATTCGAATGAACTCGACAAGGAAATCGCTGCCATCACCCAAAAGGGTCGAGAACTTTTCCCGAATGCAACCGTTTCTGCTGTCGGTAATATTCCACAATTCACGACGATGCAGCAGTATCTGGTGAAGGGGCAGATTCGTTCTTTCGGCATTTCCATTTTGATTGTCGCCGTTCTTTTGATGATTGTCTTTGGTAGCGTTCGTACGGGCTTGATCGGTATGATTCCGAACGTCGCCCCGGCTATTTTTGTCGGCGGTTATCTCGGCTGGCTTGGAATTCCGCTCGATATGATGAGTGCGACGGTGATTCCGATGGTAATCGGTCTTGCCGTTGACGATACGATTCACTTTGTGAATCATACGAATGAAGAATTCAATAAGTGCAATCACTATTCGTCCGCAATCCTTCGCGTATTCCGCTCGACAGGAAGCGCTCTCGTGATGACGACAGTCATCATGTGTGGCACTTTCGTGAATTTCACGACGTCCAAGTGTATTATGCTTTGCAACTTTGGGCTTGTCTTGGTTGTCGGTCTTGGTTCTGCGCTCCTTGCAGACTTATTCGTCACGCCGGTTCTCATTAAAAAGTTCCGCATTTTTGGAAAAGAAACGGGAAATGGAAAGGAAAATTAAAATGAAAAAAATCTCCATCGCAATTCTTCTCGCTTCGGCAAGTCTTCTTTTCGCCGAAGATGGCCGTGAAATCATGCAAAAAGTCAAGGACCGTCCGGACGGCGAAACTCGCTCGTCTTCGATGGAAATGAAGCTCATCAACAAGAACGGCAGTACTCGCGTTCGTAAAATTTCTTCCTTCGCTATGGATGTCGGGGCTGACGTCAAAACGATCATGTTCTTCCAGTATCCAAATGATGTGAAAGGCACGGGCTTCCTCACGTACAACTATGACGACATCAACAAGGAAGACGACAAATGGCTCTATCTCCCGGCCATGAAAAAAACTCGCCGCATCAGTGGCAAAAGTTCGAAGACCGATTACTTCATGGGCTCGGACTTTACTTATGACGATATCGGCAAGCGCAATGTCGACGAAGACACGCACAAACTCCTCCGTGAAGAATCCGCAAACGGTCACGATTATTACGTCATCGAGTCTACGCCGAACAAGGCGGGCGAAATCTTTACGAAAAAGCTTGTCTGGGTCCGCAAGGATTGCATGATTGCAGAAAAAGTCGAATACTACGACAAAATGGGCAAGCTCCACCGCAAACTCCAGGCGTCCGACATCAAGCAGGTGGACGGCTTCTGGACGGTCGGCAAAATGGAAATGCAGAACGTCCAAACGGGGCATTCGACGGAGCTTCTCTTCTTGGATCCTCAGTACAATATGAAGCTCGATTCCAAAATATTCACGGTCAACAAGCTTGAAAGAGGCTTGTAATCGATGCTTCGCCCCATTTTTAAAGTCGCTTTGCTTTGCGCATCGGGAATTCTCTTTGCGCAAGATGAACTCTCGCTTTCCTTGAACGGTTTCGTGGATACATATCACGCATTGCAATTGGATTATCCGCATCGTTA
The DNA here is from genome assembly GCA_002390045.1 of Fibrobacter sp. UBA4373. Classification (GTDB taxonomy): domain Bacteria; phylum Fibrobacterota; class Fibrobacteria; order Fibrobacterales; family Fibrobacteraceae; genus Hallerella. The sequence goes on along the minus strand of DGSB01000056.1, from coordinate 11,908 downwards.
TATGTCGTCCCGGACCCGTCTACGCTTGGAAATGCGCGCAGATTACGGAGATGCCTCCCTCTTCACCAGTCTGAATCTTGCTTATAACGGAATTATCGATGAGCAGACGGGGGCGTTCCTCCGCGAAGCGTATTTTGATTATGCGGGCGAATTTTTAGAAATCAAAGCCGGTCGGCAGATTGTCACGTGGGGCGTCGCAGACGGTCTCCGCATTACGGACTTGATTTCGCCTATGGATTACACGGAATTCATGGCGAACGATTATGATGATATCCGCGTTCCGGTAAATGCGATCAACCTCAAGTATCCGGGCGAAAGCTTTACCGCCGAAGTCGTATTTGTGCCGACCCCGGAATACTTTGTGATGCCTACCGGGGAAGAAAACCCCTGGAGTACGGAACTTCCTGAAAACGCACGCTTGGATTTGGACGATACTCCCGAAAAACGCTTCAAAAATAGTGAACTGGGGGGACGCTTCCGCTTTTTCCTCGAAACCTTCGATTTTTCTCTGACGGCCTTGCATACTTATAACAAGGCGCCGGTGACCGTCACTGCGTACAATCCGGCAACGGATTCCATCCTTATTCAGGGAGTCTATAAGCCGATGAATGTCATCGGCGGAGACATCTCGATTCCGATGGGGGAATTTGTGCTCCGCGGAGAAGCGGCGGAATATTTTGGGGAAGTCCTTTCTGTTGCAAATGGTTTTTCCTATAAGACTCGTAATACGTTTAATGCGCTTGCCGGTCTCGACTGGTACGCAGGCAACAATTGGACGTTGATGGTGCAGTATATGCACAAGTATATCTCCGATTACCGAAACGATTTTTCCCTCGAAAAGAACTCTTCGACGGTGACCGCCCGGATCTCCAAGGAACTTTTGAATAACACGTTAAAACTGTCCCTTTTCGGTTACCTGGATGTGGACAATTTGGGCTTTTATTCTCGAGCCGCCGCCGATTATCTGGTAAACGACCAGATTACGCTTTCGTTAGGGGTGGACCGCTTTGGCGGAAAACGGGGAACGTTCCATTCATACGAAAGTAATTCGCAGATTTTTGCCAAGGGAAAGTATTTTTTCTAGCCGTTCATTTGTCAAATGTCGAAAGTCTTGTTAGATTTAGTGTAGTCTAACTTGTTTAGTTGAGACTAAAACTTGATCTATGGCTGGACTTGCGGCATGATTTCTCCAATTCCCGATAAAAACATGGTTCTGATCCAGAATTCGGATCGCTTCTCCCATTATTTATTGCAAAATGAGACCGGCTCGGGGCATTTGCTCGTCTACAATGTATTGCCAGGCCTGCAATTCTTCTACAGCGATCTGCATCTCGGCCATTTTGCGATCCACTTTAAAAATGTTGGAGAGCATCTGATGGTATTGCATTGCCATAATGGGAATGCCGAATGGGAGCGGACGTCCGAATCGGATTCTGGCATCTTCGAAGAAAACGGCCTGATGCTCCTTGAACGTTTTCCGGAATATCGGGAATTTCAATTTCCGCTGCACTGCTATCATGGAATCGCGGTCGTGATTTCAACGACCAACTTAAGTCTCGAACTGGTCAAGATGTTCGAAATGGTCGGGGTGCATCTCTTGTCGCTCATCCAAAAGATGAAGTCCTTGCGTCTTCCGTTTGCTCTTCGGGCGGATGATCGCACATCGCATGTGTTTTCGGAGCTTTATCATCTTCCTAAAAATATCCGGTTCCCGTATTTCAAAATCAAAACGCTTGAACTGATCCTGTTCCTCAGCCGTCTGGATTCCGAACAGCATTACGAAAATACGCTCCTAATTCCAAACGCTTATCAAAAAAAGATGGCTTTTTTGCGGGAGTTCCTTCGCGAAAACGTAGACGAACATTATACGCTTGACGATCTCGCCAAACGCACCGAAATGAGTCCCACGCAAATGAAGAAATACTTCAAGCTTTCGTATGGGACGTCCATCTATTCCTATCTCAAAACGTATCGCATGAAGATCGCCGTCCAACTTCTTGCCGAAGAAAACGCAAGCGTTTCGAGTGTGGCCGCCAAGGTCGGCTATACGAATTCGAGCAAGTTCGCCCATGCGTTCAAGGAATTCACGGGTTGCACTCCTAAGGAATATCGCAATCGGCGAATTCGCTAAATTTTTTTACGTGAAAAATCCCCTCGGTGGATTGTTTGTGAATCCAAAGAGGGGATTTTTTTTATATTTTGAGCACAAAAGATTTACACTCTAACCCAAAACCAAAAGGCAAAAATATGGCAAACTCTGCTATTAAGTCTGTTATGGCTCGTCAGATCTTGGATTCCCGTGGCAATCCGACTGTCGAAGCTGTTGTTGTTCTCGAATCTGGCGTCGAAGGCGTCGCAAAGGTTCCGAGCGGTGCTTCCACTGGCGTTCGCGAAGCTTGCGAACTCCGTGACGGTGGCAAGGCATATTGCGGCAAGGGCACCCTCAAGGCTGTGAAGAACGTCAACGAAAAGATTGCCAAGAAGGGCAAGGGCATCATCGGTATGGATGCTTTCGATCAGACTGCTGTGGACAACAAGATGATCGAACTTGACGGCGACCGCATGCACAAGAACACTCTCGGTGCAAACGCAATCCTCGCTGTTTCTATGGCTGTTTGCGTGGCTGCTGCTAAGGAAGCTGGCCTCCCGCTCTATCGCTACATCGCTAAGCTCCATGGCACAAAGAAGCTCACCCTCCCGTGCCCGATGTGCAACGTCATCAACGGCGGTGCTCACTCTTCTGCTCCGATCGACTTCCAGGAATTCATGATCGCTCCGGTTGGCGCAAAGTCTTTCTCTGCTGGCCTCCAGATGGTCACGGAAATCTTCCACTCCTTGAAGAAGGTTCTCAAGGACGGTGGCTTCGAAACGACCGTCGGTGACGAAGGTGGCTTCGCTCCGGGCGTTGCTCTCAAGAAGGACCCGAAGTCCAAGTTCGGTTGGAAGATCACTGGCGTGATGACTCTCGAAAAGGCTCTCACCGCTCTCAAGACCGCTACTGAAAAGGCCGGTTACAAGTTCGGTAAGGACATCAAGATCGCTCTCGACGTGGCTTCTTCTGAATTCTGCGATCAGCAGGAAAACAAGAGCGACAAGACCAAGTACGACAAGAACAAGACCTACACGTTCAAGAAGTCTACTGGTAAGACTCTCACGAGCAAGCAGCTCGTCAAGTACTACGAAAAGCTCGTTGACAAGTTCTCCATCTTCTCCATCGAAGACGGCTTGGATGAAAACGACTGGGCTGGTTGGAAGCTTCTTACCGAAGACCTCGGCAAGAAGATCAACCTCGTCGGTGACGACCTGTTCGTCACGAACCCGACTATCTTCAACGAAGGTATCGAAGCTGGTATCGCTAACGCAATCCTCATCAAGGTGAACCAGGTTGGTTCTGTGTCCGAAACCCTCGCCGCTATCAAGACGGCTCAGGAAAAGGGCTACGCTCCGATCGTTTCTCACCGTTCTGGCGAAACCGAAGATACGTTCATCGCTGACCTCGCAGTGGGTACCGCTGCTGGCCAGATCAAGACCGGTTCTCTCTCCCGTACGGACCGCATTGCCAAGTACAACCGTCTTCTCGTCATCGAAGAAGAACTCGGCAAGAATGCAGTCTATGCTGGTGACCCGCGTAAGTAATCCTTTTAGGTTACTTTAAGCTTGTCAAAAAAGGCTCTCCGCAATGGAGAGCCTTTTTGTTTTGAAAAATTTACAAGGAACTGGCTAAGTAGTGTATGCAGAATGTATGAAAAAAAATTTACATGGTCTGATTTGTTAGAAAAGAAATGTAAATTATGCTCGTCAAGTTTAAACTGGACTTTCTTGTGCAGAAACATCAAGAGGATTATAGATGAATTCTTTAAAAACGATCGCCAAGGGCACGATCGCCTTGTCGGCGTGTTTTGGCATTTTGGTCGGTTGCAGCGGTGGATCCGAAGCTTCTTCCGATACTTTACCGAGAAAGGAAACTATGTACCTTTCTGGTCAGCAATGGGGTACTCCCGGCTCCTTTAACCCGCTTGCGGAAAGCTGGAACGCCGCATGGCCGGTAGGTGGCCGTTTCAATCTCATGTATGAACCGCTTATCACCTATAATACCTTGAACGGTAAAATGGAACCGCTCCTCGGCACTCTCGTCGAAGAGCTCTCCAATAACGACAGTATTGTGGTCGATTTGAACCCGGCTGCCAAGTGGAGTGACGGCGTCCCAGTGACGGCAAAAGACGTGAAGTTCATTTTTGAACTCGGTCATCACTATTCGGGCGTCGCGGTCAATACTTCCGAACAGATCACCGGCGTGAACGTAAATGTCATCGCCACGGTGGATTCCGCTTCGGGCGACACGACTTCCAAGGTCGAACGCCTTTCCTTCATGATCAACAAGAACGGTCGTAACAACCCGCTTTCCGTGAAGGACCTTCTCCAGGCAATCCGCATTGTTCCGGAACATATCTTCAGCAAGCTCATCGCTGAACACGGCAACTCTGTGGAAGAAGTCAAGAAGATTATGATGGATAAGAACCCGGCAGACGGTAAGGCTCCGGTCGTTTCCGGTCCGTATAATCTCGACGGTTTCTCGACCACCAAGATTATTTTGAAGCGTCGTGACGATTACTGGGGCAATGCCGCTCTCCACAACGGAAAGCTCCCGGCTCCGAAGTACATCGTTCACCCGATTTACAAGTCTAACGAACACAGCACGATCGCTCTCCATGACGGTGACCTCGATGCTTCCATGAGCTTTGTCCCGCGTATCTGGCGTAAGCGCATTGCCGGCGTGCACGCTTGGCTCGAAGAACCGCCGTACTTCACGGCCGGTGCTATGCCGATGATGATGATCAATACGCTGCACAAGCCGCTCGATAACAAGTATTTCCGTCGTGCTATCGCGACAGCAATCGACTACGTCGCAATTCGTCAGTTTGCTGTTTCCAACTACACTTCGGAACTTCTGCCGGGTCTTATCATGCCGACGAACCTCGAAGGCAAGTATATCAATAAGGCTGATTGCGCTAAGTACGGTGTGAATCTCAACCTCTCCGGTCAGGAACGTATCGACTCCGTCCAGGCTCTCTTGAAGCTCGCCGGTGTCAAGTCCGTCTTTAACGAAGACGGCGTCCTCGATCATATGGAATATGAAAACGGCGAACGCATCAAGACTCTCTTCATCACCAGCCCGAACGGTTGGACCGACTGGGAAGCGATGGTGACGATCGCTGTCGAAAGCATGCGTAAGGCCGGTCTCGATATCCGCGAAGGCTTTGTCGATGGCGGTCAGTACTGGCCGGCTATGGGTCAGGGCAACTTCGACCTCGTGATGCACAAGCCGACTGCAGACGTGACCCCGTCTCTCCCGTGGAGCCGCTTCAACGAAGTGATGTCTTCTCGTGACTGGGCTCCTCTCGGCAACTGGGCCGGTACGAACATCGGCCGTTACAACCAGCCGGGTACTCCGGAATATCGCCCGGAAGTGGATTCTCTCCTCGCTGCGGTTCCGCTGATGACCGACTCTGTGGCCATCGCCGAAGCTTACCGCACTTTGAACCGTATCTTTATGGAAGATCAGGTTGCAATTCCGCTCGCATACTTGCCGGAACAGTATTATGAATACAGCGACCATGTCTGGACGAACTGGCCGAACGCTCAGAATCCGTATGCTCCGCAACAGCTTCCGTGGATTGGTTCGGGCACGAAGATCCTCTGGAACATCAAGCTTAGCAAATAAGGACGAACAATGCTGAAACAATATCCTACACTTCGTTATGTCCTGCAAAAAGGTTTTTGGTATTTCCTGACATTCATTGTCGCAATTGCCATCAACTTCGCCCTCCCGCGTCTCGGTGAAAATAACCCGGTCGATATCGTGATGGGTAAGGCTGCTCAGGGTCTTTCTCCTGAAGAAGCCATGCAGAAGAAAGAAACCTTGCTCAAGGCTTTCGGTATGGCCGAACTTGATGCTCAGGGAAAGGTCATTTATGACACGATTCCGGAAGTCGATGCAAACGGCAAGGCTGTCTTGGATGAAAATTCCAAGCAGAAGATGGTGCCGCAGCCGCGTCTCTCTTCGGGCATTTCCCAGTTCTTTACTTATGTGAAAAACGTGTTCCACGGTGATTTCGGTCTGTCTTATAGCCAGTATCCGAAGCCGGTTCTTGACATCATCAAGGAATCCCTTCCGTGGACTCTCCTCATCCAGGCTCCGACGATCATTCTCGGCTGGATCTTTGGTAACCTTCTCGGTGCTTTCGCTGCTTACAAGCGTGGCGTCTTCGACAAGGTGTTCTTCCCGGTTGCTATGTTCCTGAACGGTATTCCGTACTTTGTGTTCGGTATGCTTCTCGTGGCTCTCTTCTCTGTGACGCTCGGCTGGTTCCCGGCAATGAACGCTTACGGTATGGATGTGATCCCGGGCTTCAACCTCGCGTTCTTCAAGTCCGTTGGTTACTACTACGTTCTCCCGTTCTTCTCCTGCTTCCCGATTCTTCTTTCGGGTCAGGCTACGGGTATGCGCTCCATGGCTATCTATGAACTCGGTACCGACTACATGAAGTATGCTAAGTGGCTCGGCCTTCGTGAAGGCAAGATCATTAGCTATGTCTTCCGTAACGCAATGCTTCCGCAGCTCACCGGTCTTGCTCAGTCCTTGGGCGCGATGGTCGGCGGCGCTTTGATCACGGAAATGATCTTCTCTTATCCGGGTCTTGGTATGGCGATGCTTACCGCTATCCAGCAGAACGACTACGCTACCATCCAGGGATGCACACTCATGATTTCCACCTGCGTGCTCTTGGCCAACTTCCTTGTTGACATCTTGATCGCTGTCTTCGACCCGCGTGTGAAGGCTGGCTTGCAGATGGGAGGTAAATAACCATGGTAAAACTCCTTAAAAACCTCATGAAGTCTCCGATGTTCGTTGTGGGCATCGTGATCTTTGTCCTCTCGCTCCTCGTAGCTGTGTTTGGACCGCTTTTCTACAACGTGGACATCAACGCTCGTGACATCGTCGCGGGCCCGTATGCTCCGTCCAGTGCAGAACATCTTCTCGGAACGGACCACTTGGGACGTGACTATGTGTCGCTTCTCATCGCAGGTCTTCGTTCTTCCCTTTATGTGGGTCTGATCGCGGGTGTCATTGCGACGACGATCGGTGTGTTCATCGGTTTGTTCGGCGGTTTCCGCGGTGGCTGGATCGATGAAGTCCTGAACATGGGTACGAACCTCTTTATCGTTATTCCGCAGTTCGTGATTCTCGTTCTCATTAGCTCCGCTGTGAAGGAAGGTCGTTCCTTGACTTTGATCGGTCTCATCATCGGTCTTACGTCTTGGAGTTGGTCTGCTCGTTCTGTCCGTGCACAGGCTTCTTCGCTCCGTAGCCGTGACCACATCGCTCTTGCTAAAATGAACGGTGACGGCAACTTGAAGATCTTGCTCAAGCACGTTCTCCCGTACTTGCTTTCCTACGTTTTCATGGTGTTCATCATGCAGGTTTCTTCGGGTATTCTTTCCGAAGCTTCCATCTCGATGATCGGCCTTGGTCCTCTGGATTCTACTTCTCTCGGTATTATCTTGAACCAGGCGAAGGATAACGGTGCTCTTTCCGACAGTATCTGGATTGCATTCCTCCCGGCTACTCTCGTGATTACGTTGACCGTGTTTGCCTTGTACCTGATCAATACGTCTATGGAAGGCGTGTTTAACCCGCGTTTGCGCAAATAAGTAGAGGTTAAGAAAATGTCAGATGTAGTTCTTGAAGTCGATCACTTGAGCCTCCACTATTTGAGCCGCTTTGGCGAAAAGTTCCATGCGGTGAGAGATGTGTCGTTTACCGTTTCCAAGGGCGAAGTCCTGGGTATCGCCGGTGAATCCGGTTGCGGTAAATCCACTCTCGTGAGCGGCCTTATGGGTATGTGCATTCCGCCTCTCCACGTGACGAGCGGTGATGTGCGCATCAATGGTGAATCCCTGATGAACCGTACCGTGGAAGATGTCCGCGCTAACGTTCTCGCTCAGAAGATTTCCATGATTCCGCAGGGCGCTTTCAACACGTTGAACCCGGTCCGCAAAATCAAGGATTCTGCTGCCGACGTGTTCTACGCACACCAGAAGTCTGGTCAGCGTCTTTCCCGTGCCGAAATCAACGACCGTATTTACGACCGTTTCGATGAACTTGGCATGGAAACGAAGCGTATTCTTAACTCTTATCCGATCCAGCTCACGGCTGGTGAACGTCAGCGTTCTGTGATCGGTATCTCTACTCTCTTGAACCCGGAAATCGTGATCGCTGACGAACCGACTTCTGCACTCGACGTGAGCACGCAGAAGGAAGTCATCACGATGATTTTCGATCTTCTGAACAAGGGAATCTTCTCTTCGATGATTTTCATCACTCACGAACTTCCGCTCCTTTACCATGTGGCCGACGATATCGCGATCATGTACAAGGGTCAGTTTGTGGAACGCGGCACTTCTGAACAGATCGTGAAGAATCCGCAGCACGATTACACGAAGATGTTGATGAAGGCCATGGTGAGGTGCGATTATGTCAAATGAAAATAAGACGGTAGTTTTTCACGCCGACAATATTTCGAAGTCTTTCAACGCCGGCAAGCACCTGAAGGTTGCCGTCAAGAATGCCTCCTTCGATATCTATGACGGTGACTTTGTCTCTATCGTGGGTAGTTCGGGCTGCGGCAAGTCCGTTCTTGCGAAGATGATGCTTGGCCTTTATCCGCCGACTTCTGGTGAATTTACTTACTACGGTAAGCCGATTGCCAATACCAAGAAGCATTGGAACGAAGTGCAGTCCATTTTCCAGGATCCGTTCAGCTGCTTCAACCAGTTCTTCTCGATCCGTACCCAGCTTGAAGACGCTCGCTTCATCTTGAACCCGCGTCCGTCCAAGGCTGAATTTGCGGAACGTGTTGACGCTGGTCTTCGCGCCGTGAACATGGAACCGGACGAAATTCGCGAAAAGTATCCGTTTGAACTTTCCGGTGGCCAGATGCAGCGTATGTTGATTGCGCGCGCATTTGCTCTCCGTCCGAAGGTCCTGATTGCTGACGAACCGACTTCCATGGTCGACGCTCACGTCCGCGCGGGTATTTTGGATTACTTGATGAAGATCAAGAAAGAACTCAACATGACGGTTGTGTTCATTACGCACGACATTAGCCTTGCTAACTACGTGTCGAACCGCATCTTCATTATGCATGACGGTCAGATTGTGAACCAGGGTACTCCGGACGAAGTCCTTGGCAACACCACGGAACCGACGACGCTCAAGCTCCTGGATGATATTCCTGATGTCAATAAGCAGGAATGGATTCCGAACAGCCATCTTGCCCGTAAAGCAAAGAACGCTGAAAACGCTTAAGCGAATTCCCGTTTCAAAAACAAAGATCCAGTTCCTAAACGGACTGGGTCTTTTGTTTTTTTAGAAATGCTAATTTTAAAATATGCAGTCCATTCGAAACATCGCAATCCTCGCACATGTCGATGCGGGCAAAACGACCCTTTCCGAACGAATCCTGTTTACCGCAGGTGAAGTCCGTCGCCCTGGCGATGTCGAAGATGGCCTTGCCACAATGGATTATCTTCCGGAAGAACGGGAACGGGGGATTACGATTGAAGCGGGCGTCGCCCATTTTGAATGGCGAAATATCTGGTTCAATTTCATCGATACTCCGGGGCATGTGGATTTTGGCGCCGAAGTCGATATGGCGCTTTCTTCTGTCGAAGGGGCGATCCTGATTGTTTCGGCGGCAGACGGAGTCGAAACGCAAACGCTTTCTGCTTGGAAAAAGTTGCGCAAAAAGGGAATCCGGACTTTAATCTTTATCAATAAATTGGATAATCCGGATTTTTCTCTCGATGAAACTTTGATTGCAATCGAAGAACATTTAGGGGCGCGTCCTCTTCTGCTTTCCGTTCCGGAATACGCACAAATTAACGGCTCGGGCCGAATCGTGTCGGAACTCGATGTCATCAGCGGGACAAGACTTGTCCAAGTCGATGGCAAGGAAGAGGCGGAAAAACTTTCTGCGGCAGATCCTGCAATCGCCAAGCTTCAAAGCGCTTATGCGGAAGCGGTGGAAGCAGCCTCTGAATTCGACGATGAAATTTTATCGTATGCCGTGGAGGGTGAAAAGGTTCCCCCGAAAATGCTCATTCGCGGGCTTGCGGAACTTTCATCTTCGGATAAGTATGTTCTTTGCTATGCCGGTTCCGCGAAAGAAAATTTCGGGGTCCGGAGCTTGATGACGGGTCTTTCCTTTTTCCTTCCGCCGCCGCCTAAATTCCCGGCGAATTGCTTGGGAGAAGTGGTGCGGCTCCGCCATTTTTCCGATATGGATGAAATCGCTCTGTTCCGCAGCATGGCGAATGTCCCGAGCGAAAAATTCCCGGACGGCTTTGAATTCTTCCGATTGAAAGCGTCTTCCCTGGACCCCGTGCAAAAAATTGTCTCGGGCGATATCTATGCGCTTCGCTCGCCGAAGCCTCTGTCGCTAGGAACTCGCCTTTCCTTAAAAGGCAATGTGCTCAAAAATTCGGAAACTTCCCCGGATGAGTACGATCCGCTTTTGCAAACCCATGTGGAATGTGTTCGCGCGGAAGATTACGTTTCCGTTGAAAAGAGTCTTCAGCTTTTATGCCGAATGGATCCTTCTGTTCGAATCACGCCGCACCCGGAAGCGGGGTTCTGGGTTTTGCACACTGTCGGAGAGGTGCAGCTCGAAGTGGTGATCGAAAGATTAAAGCGGGAATTCGGTTGCGATGTCCGGGCGGGGAGTCCGGAGGTCATGTGGCAGGAACGTCTGGGCGAAAAACTTTGTCCTGTCGAAAATTCATTTCAGGCGGGACCGTTCAAGGTAGAGCTTTCTCTATCTGTAAGTCCATTGCCGGAATCGGAAAAAGATGTCCGTCTGGCTGGAGATTTTTTGGAAGAGGCTCCTCGCGAAATTTTAGCGGGAATCCGGTCCGCCCTTCTCGAAAGTGCAGAAGTCGGATTTTCCGGGAAGGGACCGCTTGTCGGTGTGGAATTTGAGGTCGGCCATTTTGACTGTGAAGGTTCCGTCCCGATTCCGATGATCAAAAAGGCTTGTTCTGACGCTGTCATCAAATTGATACACGCAAGTGATGTCGTCCTATACGAACCGTATATGGAACTGTCCTTGGAATGCCCGGCGGAACATGCCGGAATGCTCAGCGGGGATATCCAGTCCCGGGGCGGAAAAATTGTGGAAGTCGGCGGGGATGGCATTATGCATTCTTTTAAGGCGGAACTTCCCCTGCGAAATCTTTTCGGTTATGCGACCGCAGTTCGGTCTGGATGCAAGGGGCGCGCACAATATTCAATCCGCCTCTTGGGGTACAGAAAACACAATATCTAGTGGTGAACCCACCTCATTTGTATATTTTCTGTAAAATAATTTTCAAAAACTCTTGTCTTTTCTTTAAAAACAACTAAATTTGGGACTCCAATTTCGGGAAGTAGCGCTTCCTATGCTTTCCGAGATATCAGGATGAAAGTTTCATCCGCTGACTTGAAGCGATAAACCTTCTGGTGAAGAAGAGGAAAAAATGGCAAAAGAACATTTTGAAAGAACCAAGCCGCATTGCAACATTGGTACAATCGGCCACGTTGACCACGGTAAGACGACCCTGACGGCCGCAATTTGCACGACTCTCGCTGCAAAGGGCCTCGCCGCAGCAAAGAAGTTCGATGAAATCGACAACGCACCGGAAGAAAAGGCTCGTGGCATCACGATCAACACCTCCCACGTTGAATACCAGACTGCAAACCGTCACTACGCGCACGTCGACTGCCCGGGGCACGCTGACTACGTCAAGAACATGGTGACCGGTGCAGCCCAGATGGACGGCGCGATCCTCGTCGTCGCAGCGACTGACG
>DGSB01000006.1:22510-22771 GCA_002390045.1 Fibrobacter sp. UBA4373 | reverse complement strand
AACGTGCAGCCGAAGACCGAAGAAAGCGGACTTTTTGAAAAGTCTTCGTCTGCAGATGTAGAACTGGCAAAGACCGAAAAAAAGGCTGACGACAGCTTGGAAAATTCGGTGGAAAGCTCGTTCGATAATTTGTTTGGAAAGAATTCGGACGACGAACTTTCGCTTGACGATTTGAAGCTGGAAGAAGCTCCGGCGCCTGAAAAAACTCCGGCAGAAGTCAAGAAAGAAACGACACTCGATAATTCTGTGGATTCTTCGTTC